>JAGSPR010000122.1 GCA_018262455.1 Deltaproteobacteria bacterium
TATCAAGGTCTGTGGTTCGGGCCAGCCGCGTTGCTGGCGCTGGTCGGCTGCGCCAGCGACAAAGCCGAGTGCTCGGACGTGTCGGGTACCGCGTGTACCTGGGCCGGCGTCCAGCAGCATCGCGGCTTCAACAAGGATGGCCTCGACAAGCAGGACAGCTGGCTCGGCTTCGTGTCGGACCTGACGTTCGCCCCGGATGGCCGGCCGTGGATCGTCGACTGGAACAACCACCGGATCCGTCGCGTCGAGCACGACGGAACGCTGAAGACGATGATCGGCACCGGGTACGAGGGCGACGGCCCTCCCGGCGAGACCGACCGGCTCCCGCTCGGCAACGCCCTGGGCGCGCAGGCGGACACGGTGGCGCTCAACCATCCGACCGATCTCGAGTTCGCCCCCAACGGCACGGCGGTGCTCGCGTCGTGGCACAACAACAAGATCCGCGAGATGGATCCCGAGACCGGGATCGTCAAGGTGCTGGCCGGGAACAGCTACGGCTTCACCGGGGAAGGGGTTCCTGCGTACGAGGCCGTGTTCAACCAGCCCAAGGCGCTCGCGATCGACGACGCCGGTCAGATCTACCTGATCGACCAGCGCAACGAGCGGATCCGCGTGATCGGCACCGACGAGGCCCGCACGATTCACACGCTCGCGGGCGATGGCGAGCGGGCCTACAGCGGCGACGGTGGCGATGCCAGCCTGGCCCAGTTCTGGTGGGACGGCGGCACCACGCCGACCCCGAACGGTTCGCTCGTGTTCCGAGGCACCGAGCTGTACATCGCCGACACCAAGAACAACCGGATCCGGAAGATCGATCTCACCACCAACAAGATCTCGTGCATCGCCGGGATCGGGACGCCCGGGAATTCCGGGGATGGCGGCTCGGCCCTGCTCGCCGAGCTCAACGAGCCACTGGATCTCGAGCTCGGCCCCGACGGCCGGCTCTACGTCGCCGACACCTACAACAACGTCATCCGCGCGATCGATCTCGACACCGGCATCATCGAGCGGGTGGCGGGGACGGGCGAACCCTGCGCGACGAAGACCAACTGCTTCGAGGCCGCGGAAGGGCTCGACGCCCTGTCCGTCAGGTTCGCGCACCCGTACGGCATCGCGTTCGATCCGACCGGTAACCTTTACGTGGCTGACACCGACAACAGCCGCATCGTGAGGATCGCGAAATGAGCCACCGCCTTCAAATCCTGTCCATGCTCGTCCTCGGTGGTGCACTCGGGGCCGCGTGCGGCGATAACCTGACGAAGGCGTGCGATCCCGATGAGCCGGGGACGATCTGCACGCTCGCCGGAGATGGAGCCGAGGGATACGGCGGCGACAACGGGCCCGCGCTCGCTGCCAATCTGTGGTGGCCGCAGGACACGGTGATCGCACCGAACGGCGAGCTGTGGATCCAGGACTTCAACAACTACCTCGTGCGCGCGGTCGACTCGCAGGGAGAGATCCGCACCGTGGTCGGCACCGGGCTACTCGGTGATAGCCCGTCACCGGCACAGGGCGACAAGTGCCCGGCGCTCGAGGCCGACTTCAATCACACCACGAGCATGCTGTTTCACGATGGCTACCTGTACATGGCGGCGTGGCACGGCAGCCGGATCAAGCGCCTCAACTACGCGGACATGACCCTCGAGAACTTCGCCGGGATCGGCAAGCGCACGCTCTATTTCGGTGACGAGGGCCCGGCCATCGAGGCCGCGTTCGATCTGCCGACCGCCATGGCGATCGATCCCGACGGCAACGTGGCGGTGATGGATCAGGCGAACCAGGTCATTCGCTTGATCGACCAGGCGGGCACCATCCATCGGATCGCCGGCAAGTGCGTGATCGAGACGGCCGGACCGTGCGCGAACCCCGTGCTGTGCCCGGGCAGCGACAAGTACGTGTGCGGCAATGCCGACGGCAGCGGCAATCCGCAGGCGTATTGCGGCACCAACGCCGGCTACGTCGGCACCGCGGACTGCGCGCTCGGGTACGCCGGCGATGGCGGCGATGCGCTCGAGCTACGGATGGGGCAGGAGTACGGCCAGATGGCGCACCCGTCCGGGCGGATCGTCTATGACAAGGCAGGCAACCTGATCTTTGCCGACAGCACCAATCATCGCATCCGCAAGATCAACAAGTCCGACAACATCGTGAACACGATCGCCGGCACCGGCGTCGCTGGATTCTCCGGTGAAGGCGGCCCGGGCACCGAGGCCGAGATCAACTTCCCGGTCGATGTCGCGGTCGGACCCGACGGCGGCATCTACTTCGCCGATTTCGGGAACAGCTGCATCCGGAAGATCGATGCGGCCGGGGTGATCACGACGATCGCCGGACAGTGCAGCCCGAACCCGAGGGACTGGGGCTTCGAGGGCGATGGTGGCGCGCCCACGGCGGCCAAGCTCAACCAACCGTCGGGCATCGATCTCGTCGGCAACAAGCTCTACATCAGCGACACGTACAACAGCCGCATTCGCGTCGTGAACTTCTAGGATGGCTGGCACGAACCGCGGCGCGTTCGCGCTTGCCGGGTTCCTGGTGGCTTGTGGTGGACCGGACGGGGAACCACCGGGATTCCCCGCCGACTACACCACGAGCTTCACCGAGGTCCGCAACTGTCGGCGCAGCATCGATCACGACCAGAACAACGTCCGCGTCGTGGCCTCACCCGACGCGCGCGAGGCCTATCAAGGCCGCGCGATCCCGTTTCCCACCGGCGCCATCGTCTTGAAGGAGCAGTACGGCCCGGCAGACACGACCTGCGCGGGGGACATCGTCGACTACACCGTGATGATCCGGCTGGCGACCGGCAGCGCACCGGCCACCCTGGACTGGACCTGGCAACACGTTTCGGCCGACCGTGAGATCCTGCCGGACGACATCATGAAGTGTACGCGGTGCCACGCTGATTGCGCCGCGCAGTCGGTGGGGTACATGGGCACTTGCGAAGAGCCCTGAACGACCACGAACGCCACGTCGCGGGCCAACACGAATCGCGCCGCGACTTCGAGCGCGCGGTGCAAGCGTACCGCTAGCGCTCGTAGCTGGCTTTGGGGCGGCGGCGGCCAGCGACCGCCAGGCCCAGCGCGAACAGCCCCGCCCACACGCTCCCGCCACCGGCCGCGCTGCAGCCGGCCGTGTCGTCACACGGCGGTTCGAGGTGGAGCGCGCCGATCGCGGCATCGCAGCTGGTCGCCGTACTCGCGGCGACGTACGTCGCCAGGTCGACCTGCACGGTGTCGTCGAAGCCGCACGCGACGCCCTGCGCCGTGATCCGGCGCGCCGTGCTGGTGAACTGGCTGATCACCACGACCACGTCGTCGCCCACTGCGGCGCCCTGCGCCAGGTCATCGATCCCGATGGTCTGGCCGACCGAGGTGGCGGCCCCACCGGCAGTCATGACCTCGCTCACCAGCACCTTGCCGCCCGTCCCACCGACTCCGATCTCCGAGATCGTGCCGCGGGCCACCGTCGCGTCGACCTGCGCCGCGTTGCAGAGGTCCGCCTGGCAGGTGATGCAGTCCGCCGCGGCTGGCGCGAGCTCCGCGAAGCTGCCGACGGAAAACGCCCCGAGCATCAGGAGTCCCATCCAGGTAGAGCCGATCGTTCGTTTGCGCATGAGGTGTCCTATCGCAACTGTGAGGCCAGGTGCGACTCTCCGTGAAGTCAGCCAGTTACCCTCTGGCCGCTTCCGCAAATCTTTGGATCTCTGACATCGGCGTCCTGGCCAAGCCGGTGACCACCGACTTCGGTGGGCTCCATCGATCGCGGGGTCGCGAAGTCCGCACCGCCACAGGAGACCGAGATCAGGACGCTCAGCTGCGTCACCTGGAGTCTCAGTCCCGGCGGCACAGCACGAAGTAGTGGTCGAGCGGTCGCTCGCCCTTGTAGGCAGCGCCGACCGAGACGTGGCGCGACACGCGGCGCATGAAGTCGCGAGTCCGGTGGTAGACGAAGCGCTGCAGGCCGTGGCTGTTCTCGACCACGCGAGGCCAGCCGGCGGGCACCGGCCCGTCGGGGACCTGGTAGTAGTCGATGACCACCGGGCCGCGCGCGACCCACGCCGGCCGCCCGGCGGTGGGCACCGCGACGAAGTAGCCCGGCCCGATGGCGCGCCGGCTGACGCCCTCGTTGTAGCCGAACAGCCGCGCAGCATCGCCGGCCACCCGACAGAACCGCTTCTGGAACCGACGGAACGGCGACGGCAACGGCAGGGTATTCATGCCGTCGTGGATCACCTCGCGCTCGGGCGGAGCTTCGCCGACGAAGTGCGCGAGCCCGATGGCCGGCGCGTGGGCCGCCTTGTCGTAGAGCAGCCGCTGATGCGCGCGGTCGAGGGTGGTCGTCTCCGCGGCGCGCGCGACCGGGTCGAGCGCGTCGAGGTGAGCAGCGATCGCATCGACACCGACCGTGGGATCACCGACGAGCTCGAGCAGGTGGGGCATCGGGGCAGGCTACCAACGTTGTGGTCGGATGCGGTGCGACCGGATCCGACTTCTTGGGGTGGACCTCTGTGGAGAGCCACGTGCTAGCGTCGGGCTCGGATGGTGTTACTCCGGTGGCTCGTCGTGGTGGCGACCATGACCTGCGCGCCGCTCGCTCATGCGGGCCAAGCGACGTGCAGCAACCCCGGCGTGCCGGTCGGGGCCGCGGCGACCGGCGACCTGATGCCGGGGCGGCTGACCCTGAACCTCACCGCCGGGCTGTTGCCGATCCACAGCAAGCAGGTGCTCGACGAGGCGCAGGGCCAGGTGCTCTACGACACTCGGCTCGTGCTGGTCGAGACTCGCGTCGCCGGCGAGTACGCGCTGCGTCCGTGGATCGCGGTCGGATTCGCGATGCCGTACCGCGTGGTCGATGTCAGCGTCACGAACCGCGATCCGTCCACCGGGATGGAGCTGCCGACCGCCTCGACCATTCACGAGCGCACCGAGACGCTGCGCGGGATCGGCGATCCGTCGCTCGGCGTGCATCTCGCTCGCGAGCTCGGCGCGATTCGCCTGCACGCACGCTTCGGCACCAGCCTTCCGCTCGGCAGGACCGAGGAAGACCCGTTCCTGCTCGGGACGATCGGCCAGGAGCACGAACACATCCAGTTCGGCAGCGGCACGCTCATCCCGTTTGCCGTGGTCGAAGCGCAGCGCGCGATCTCGCGCATCACGATCTCGGGCTGGGCGCTCGCACATGTCTCGCTCTACGAGAATGGCAAGGGATTCCGCGCAGGCCACCGGTTCTCCGGCGGGTTCACGGGTACCTCGGGATTCGGCCTGCGCGACTGGACGTTCAGCCTCGCCGCCGAGGCCCATGGCGAGACCGCCGAGCGCTGGCAGGGCACGATCCATCCCGGCGAAGGCAACGCGGGCCGGTTCGACTTGTTCACCGGCGCGACTGCCGCGTGGCGACCGATGCGCAGCCTCGCGGTGGTCGCCGACCTCAAGCTGCCGGTCTACTCGCACGTGGTCGGTCCCCAGCTCGATTACGGTGTGGTCGCAGGGCTCGGCCTGATCGCGACGTTCGATCTGAAGAAGCGCGCGACCTGGCGCGGCCTCGATCACGCCGCGGTCGGCAGCGATCTGGCGCTCGTGCCGGTGGCGGGTCGGATCACGGTGTTCGACCTGTGGGCGGTGTGGTGCGCGCCGTGTCGCGAGCTCGACAGCAGGCTCGAAGCGCTCGTGCGCGCCCATCCCGAGCGGCTCGCGGTGCGCACGCTCGATGTCGGCGACAGCGATTCCGCCGCGTGGAAACGCTACCTCGCCCCGGGCACCTTCGACCTGCCGCACGTCAAGGTGTACGACATCGACGGCACGCTGCTGTTCGAGCGGAGCGCGCCGCCTGCCGAGCTGGCTCGCGCGATCGAGGAGCTGCTGCGCCGTTAACCTGGGGTTAGTTAGCCCACGGGGGCCGAGCGCCTCACCTCAACAGGACCGACCGGATCACGTTGTTGCCGGTGTCCGAGATGTACAACACGTCGCCCGCGAGCTCGAGCCCGTAGGGTCGCTTGAGGGTGGCGAGCTCGGCGGGCGCGCCATCCCCGGCGAAGCCGCTCTCTCCGCAGGTGCCTGCGAACGTGCGGATCGTGCCGGCCGGATCGATCGCGCGGACGCAGTGGTTGTAGACATCCGTGAAGTAGATCGAGCCATCGCCATCGATCGCGAGATCGACCGGGTTGAACAGCCTGGCCTGGACCGCCGGCCCACCATCGCCGGCATAGCCACTCTGCGGGACGCCGTCGATCGGCGCCGTGCCGGCCACCCGCGAGACGTTGCCTGCCGTGTCGATCTTGCGAATGAGGGCATTCACGGTATCGGCGAAGTACAGGTTGCCGGCGGCATCGAATGCGATCCGGCCCGCCGGATCTGCCGACTGCCCGAACGGCTGTGACATCCGGAGATCGATCGCGGGCCCATCATCGCCGCCATACGAGGGAGAGCACGGTGCGCCGCAGGTCGCCATCGAACCGCACGTGAACTTGCCTGATGGTGCCGGGCATGGGGTGGGCTCGACACCCGGCGCACAGGGACCACCGCCGAGCGGTGGGCTGGCGTCGACGACGCACCGGCCAGCGAGCCGATGGATGTTGCCCGCGGCATCGACTCGCCGGAGGACCTGATTTGCCTGGTCCATGATCACGAGGTCGCCGTTGGGCGCAAACGCGAGGCTCGCGGGGAGATCGAGCGATGACGTGAGGGCAGGGCCCTCGTCGCCGAAGTATGCGCGCCGGCCGTCGCCACACGAGTCGGAGATCTCGCCCGAAGCCAGATCGATCCGTCGCAGCTTGCTGTTGTGCCAGGCGGCGACGACGAGCTGGTTGGTCCTGGGATCGAGCACGAGTCCGGTCGGGTGATTGAGATCCGAGTTCGCAGGATCGTCCAGCGTCCCACCGAGCTCGCCGCGACCGGCGACCTGGCGGATCTTGCCATCGGGATCGAGCTTACGAATCCGGTGGTTGTTCCAGTCGAGGATGAACAGCGAACCCTCGAGGAACAGGGTGTCCTGGGGAAGTGACATCCGAGCCGCGAGCGCATCGCCCTCGTCACCGGCATAGCCGAACGAGCCGTCGCCCGCGATCGTGCAGATGTCACCGACGACGGTCGGGTCGCAGGTGGGGCGCTCGTCGCCGCCGCAGCCGGCGACCACAGCGATCGCGAGGTAGCGCTTGCGGATCATCGCGTCACCTTCACGATCCGGCTGTTGATCGTGTCGCAGATGTACAGGTTGCCGGACCGGTCGAACTCGATCCCGAACGGACGCGCGAGCTTGGTCTCGGTGGGGGGATGGTCGTCTTCGGGATCAAGCCCGGCTTCGCCGGTGCCTGCGACCGTGCGAATGATCCCGTTCGTCAGGTTCACCGCCCGGATGACGTTGTTATCGGTGTCGGCGATGTAGAGGTCGCCCTCGGGGCCGATCTCGAGATCGCGCGGGAAGCTGAGCTGCGCCGCCGCGGCGGGGCCATCATCGCCGCTGTAGCCCGGGACGCCCGTCCCGATGACGGTCTCGATCATGCCGGTCGTCATGTCGATCGAGCGGATCCGGCTGCTCAGCGTATCGGCGATGTAGAGCTTGCCGTTCGCGAACACGAGCCCACCCGAAGGTTCCGGGTTCGAGCCCGCCTCGAAGTTGAGCTTCGCGGCGGTGGCGAGCCCACCGTCGCCATCGGAGCCCTGCATGCCATTGCCGGCGACGAGGCTCATCGCGCCGGTCTCGCGCTCGATCTTCCGGACGCGGAAGTTCTGCTGGTCGAGGATGAACATGTTGCCCTGCGCGTCGAGCTCGAGCCCCTTGGGCTGCTTGAACGTCGCCATGGCGGCCGTCGCGCCATCGCCCGCATACCCAGCGCCCGTACCCGCGATGATTCGCACGTGGCCGGTCGACGGGTCGATCTCGCGAAGCTTGTGGTTGTGCCACGCCATCACGAGGACCTTGCCGTCGGGCGTCTGCGCCAGATCCGTCGGGTGATTGAGCTGAACGTCGGTACCGAGCGCGCCTTCGGGCGTGCGCTCGGCGCCACCGGGGAGGCCGTCGCCGGGGAACACCGGATCGGTCCAGCCCACGACGGTGGTCACCGTGTCGTCGGCAAGCACGCGCCGGATGAGGTGGTTGTTCCAGTCGATGAACCACACCGTGCCGTCGGTCGCAAACGACAGGTCCATCGTCCAGTACAGCTCGGTATCGCGCCGGTCGTGGCCATCGCCGTTGAAGCCGACGATGCCAGGCTTCCCGGCCCACGTGCATGCATGACCCGATTCGTCACACTGCGATTGCACGACGTTGTCGCCGCAGCCCACCATCAATAATCCAGCCAACAGCGCGTATTTCATGTCGCCTCCAGGAGGGCCGGTATACTGGCATTCGCGACGCACCGACGCCAGACCCAAGTCCGCTCCCCGAATCGACGATCCGACGGCCCGCCGCCTCGCTGGCGTCGAGCCGCACCGTGCCTGGCGGACCATGCGGCAACACCCGGCCCTCCGTGACGCTCAGTGGGCGGCGTCGGGATATGGAGCGCCGGCATCGGGGCTCCACGGGTTGGCATCGTCCGGTTGCGCGTCGAGCGGCTCGCCCGCGTCGGGTTGGTCGGCGTCGCCTCCACACGGGGTGTCGGCATCGGGGAACGACGGGTTGGCGGCATCGGGGAACGACGGATTGCCAGCATCGGGGAACGGCCCCATCTGTGATCCCGCATCGGGCGGGGCTGCTTCGGAGCTAGAATCGCCGGTGAAGTACAGGCTACAGCCGGTGATGGCCAGGCCGAACAGGGTGACCAACGAGGCTGTGAGTAACGAGCGCATGAAATCCTCCTGCCCCTCGGTCGTCAACGGGCCCCCCGAAACGAATTTTTCCTGTTGGCGGGGGCGCCATCGACCAAGGCAGGGCGTGAGCCTCGGAGTCGTGCTGGTCGTCGGTCTGATCGTGCTTGGCGGGTCCCGTCAGGCGCTGGCCGATCGCGCCATCGTGGTCGAGCTCGGATCGGCAACGCCGTTCGACGCTCCCGAGCTCGTGGCCGCCCTGCGGGTGCGACTGGCGGCCGAGGGTGCCGCGGTGCACGTCCGGGTCACGGGAACCGGGGACGGGGTGCGCATCGAGGCGCGAGGCTCGGAGCGCGACATCCCGCTGCATGGCCTGGTCGGCCGCGATGCGGCGCGACTGGTGGCGCTCGCGGCGAGCGACTTCGTCGAAGCCGACCTCGCGGCCGCGCCGATCGAGGTGCGGGCCATGCCGGTCGCGCGACACCGTGCCA
This sequence comes from Deltaproteobacteria bacterium, assembly GCA_018262455.1. The sequence goes on from JAGSPR010000122.1 coordinate 9,236, forward strand.
CCACTCTCGGGCTGCTCGGCGGAGCCGCGGCGTGGGACGGCGTGCTCGGCGGCGTCACCCTCGATCTGGCGGTGTCGCGCCCCGCGTGGCTGCTCGGGATCGAGCTGGGCGGATCGCGCCTCGTCGATGGCCCGCTCAGCCTCACCTCCGGCGTGGTCCGGGTGACCGGCGGCCGCCGCGACGGCTGGTTCGAGACGCGGGCCGGGATCACCCTGGCGCCGGTCCTGGTGTCGAGCGGGCTCGGTGACACGACGCTGCTCGTCGGTGCCGGGGCCAGCGAACGGCTACGGCTTCCGCTCCGCAGCAAGCTGCGCGCGGTCCTCGCGGTGGGGCTCGATGTCTACGCCGGCCGCACCACGTACGCGGTCGAGGGCATGACGGTCACGACCACGCCGCGCTGGGCGCCTTGGCTGGGGCTGGGGTTCGAGGTGATGCCTTGATCGCCGCGTTCACGTTGCTTGCCGGCGTGTTCGCGGAATCGATCCACGCGCGGCCAGAGCGCGACTCCGACGAGTCCCGGGTGGCTCGCCACCGTGCGGGCGACCCCGATGCGTTCGGGGAGATCTACGGTGCGCACGCGAGCGCGGTGTACCGGCGGCTGAGCCGGATCCTCGGGCCGATCGCCGAGCGCGAGGACCTGACCCAGGACGTGTTCCTCGCGGTCCACAAGGCGCTACCGAGGTTCCGTGGAGACGCGGCGCTCGCGACCCTGATCCAGCGGATCGCGATCAACGTCGCGTACGACCACCTGCGCCGCCGAACCCGCCGGCCGACGGCGCTGGTCGAGAACTGGTTCTTCGATGACCTCGCCGCGCCCGGGGCGTCGCCCGAGGACCAGGCCTCCACCCGCCAGGACCTCGCGCGCGTGTTCGCGTGCCTCGCCCGGATCAAGCCGAAGAAGCGGATCGCGCTGCTGCTCCGCGTCGTCGATGGGTTGTCGTTTCAGGAGATCGCGACACTCGTCGATGCCTCGGTCGAGACCGCGGCGAAGCGCGTCCAGCATGGCCAGCGCGAGCTCGATGCACTGCTCGTTCGCGCCGCGCGCCACGAAGGAAGGCGGACATGAGCCACCTGTGCGATGGACGCGACCTGTCATGCCTGGGCTGCGCCGGCCTGGTGCGCCGGCAAGCCGAGCTGCGCGCCGCGATGACGATCGATGATCGACTCGACGACATCAAGCGTGCGCGAATCTGGAACCGGCTCGAGGATCGGATCGCCGAGCCGCGCGCCGAGCGCCGGTACTGGCTCGTCGGCGCCTGCGCGGCAGCGGCGACCCTCGTGGTGGTCGTGCTCGGGCTCCGGCGCGGGACGGATCACGATCGGCAGATGCTGACCGCGCCGGCCGAGTCGACGCTGATGTCGGCGATCGGGCCGCACGCGCGGACCGCGCTGGTCGGACCCGGGCAGCTCGAGATCGTGGGGACACCCGGCGACGACTCGACGGTGCGGTTGCGCAGCGGCACGTTGCTCGCCGAGTTCGAGGGAGGCGCCGGACGCTCGCTGCGGATCGAAGCGCCCGGGGCGACCGTCGAGGTGGTCGGCACGCTGTTCGCCGTCGAGGCTTCCGACCACGCGACCTGCGTGTCGGTGGCCCACGGTCGCGTGCGGGTCACGTTGGCAAGCGGCGTGATCCTGGTCGGGGGCGGCCAGCGGGTGTGCAGCGATACCGGGGGCGTTCACGAGCTCGCTCCGACGATGCGCGATACCCTCGCCCGTCACGAGACGCTGCTCGCGATGCGCGGGTCGGCCAGCCCGACCGCCGCGCCCCTACCGGCGCCGGGGCCAGGCAGCGGCCAGATCCTCGATGGGGCTGGCGGCGTCACGGTCCCGCCGGTTGCCGCGCCCGTCACCGTCGCGATGACGACGCCGGTCCCCACCACGCCGACCATGACCACGGCCACCACGACGCCGGCCATGCCGACCACGCCCACGGCCACCACGACGCCGGCCATGCCGACCACGCCCACGGCCACCACGACGCCGGCCATGCCGACCGCGCCCACCACGACGCCGGCCACGACGCCCTCCACGACGCCCCAGGACCCGGCACCTGCCCCGGAACCCGAGTGGGCCTTGCCGACCCGCTCGGCGGACACGCTGTATCGCGCCGCGGAGGCGGCGATCCGCCAGCGCGACGTGACGACCGCGGATCGCGAGCTGGCGGCGCTGGTCGCGGAGTTCCCGACCTCACCGCTGGTCGACCAGGCGCTGTACGAGCGTGCGCGGCTCGCCTTCCAGCGACACGCGTGGGCCGAGGCGCGGCGCCACCTCGATCGACTCGCCGCGATCGCGGACACGGGCCTCGCCGAGCCCGGGCGTTACCTGACCTGCCGGATCGCGGTCGAGGCGCACGATGGCGACGCCGCGCGCTGCCTCGGCGAGTACCGCGCCGCGTATCCACGCTCGCCGCATGATCTCGACGTGCTGGGGCTCCTGACCCAGCTCGCTCACGCGGATGGCAACCCGCGCGATCGCTGCAGCTCGGCGCGGCCCTTCCTCGACGAGCTCGGCGCTCGCTACCCGGACAGCCAGCTCACCCGCGCGTGGCGTGCCCGCTGTCCAGAGGCGAGGCAATGATCCGCGCGCTGGTCCTCGTCCTGGTCCTCGCGATCCTGGTGGTCGGGTGCGATCGGTTCGTCGAGCTGTCGCGCGTCGACGCACCGCCGGTCCTATCGGATGCGGCCATCCCCGATGCCCCCGACCTGGGCGGCTCCGACAGCGCGATCGATGCCGTGAATCCGCTCGACGCCGGCATTGACTGATCGAGGCGCGCTACGGGCCATTGTCGCGGTTGTCTCATGTGGCCAGTGCCGCGGTTCGCCTCCGCGCGAGGACACCGTCCAGCAGCAAGACCGCGACCCCGATCACCAGGGCGACGTCGGCGACGTTGAAGACGGGCCAGCGGTGGTCCTCGATGTGCCAGCGCACGAAGTCGGTGACGCCGCCATCGCGCACCCGATCGATCAGGTTGCCGAGCGCGCCGCCGGCGATCGCCGCGAGCGCGAACTGCTTCATCCGCTGCTCGGGCTTCGTCCTCGCGGCCATGATCCCGAGGCTGACCAGCGCCACCATCGCGAGGGCGGTCAGCACGATGCGCGATCCGCGGAAGCTCGAGAACGCCGCGCCGTCGTTGACCGCGAGCTCCCAGTCCCAGTACCCGGCGATCACCGGCTGGGGCACACCGCCGCAGCGATGGGCCGCGAGCTCGGCCACTCCGCAGCCCGGTGAGGAGACGGGGAGCGTGCGGGCCCAGACCTTGGTGCTCTGATCGACCGCCAGCGTCAGGACCAGCATTGCGACAAAGATCACGGCTCGATGCGGGCGCCAGGTGGGCATGCGGTACGGACCACAGCTCCGCGCGGATTAATTCCCTGGGGTGGCAGTCTGCACCGACGTGGCCGCCCGCGATGAAGATCGCGGGGAGGATGGGGAACGCCGTCGGGCTGGCGCGGCTCAGGATGGGGCCTGGCCGAGCACGACCAGCGTCGGACGACGTGCCGGGCGCCATTCGGCATCGAGATCCGCCCAGCTGCGAATCCGCCAGCCGCTCGCCGGATTGATCGTCACGAACTGGTCCCTGGTCGAATGCATCGCGACGATCACCTCGTAGTGGCTCTGGAGGTGCGTTCGTCCATAGGGCAGCAGCAAGCCGACGATCACCGGACGACCCGCGCGGAGCTCGTGGATGAGGGTGTTGCGATCGCCGATGATCGCATAGGCCGTGAGGCCATGAGCGCGGGCTGCGTCCCTCAGATCGCCAAGCTGGGTCCCCTGCGGTGTCGGCGCGGGTAACGCCGCGGCCGCGCCGTCGACCGAAAGCGGGACGTGCCAGCGGCCCGCGATCATCGCGAGCGCCGCCGCCCCGCAATCGCGCGAGCCCTGCTGGCGGAGCTCCGGCGTCGGTGCCGCGACGATCCATCCGGGCTCGGTGAGCCGAGCCGGATCGACCGATCGAGCGCCTCCGCTGTACGAGATGCAACCGGCGAAGGCGACGAGTGCCGCCACCGCCGATGCAACGCGCCCCGTCACAGCAGGATCACGACGATGAGGACGAGCAGCAGGATGCCGACGGTGCTGGCACCGATGATGATGGTCTCGCCGCCACCCCTGAACGTCGTCACCGACGTGTCCTTGGCCTCGCGTGCGGCGTATTGCTCGACCTCGGAGGCCGGGGCGCCAACCGGCGTGGCGGTCGTCGGTGAGGACGGCTGCGCGCTGGTGACCGGATCTGCGAAGGCGGCAACCGACGGTGTGGTGGCCAGTGCGGCTGCAACGAGGAGAGCGGAGAGTTGTGGGATGCGCATGGTGTCTGAACCTTTCGTGTTCAGGGACCCTCATCAGCAAGGAATGGGCCGTGGCCACCATGCGATCAGGACATCGGCGATGGCCCGTCAGCTGTGACCTGCACGGTCGCGCGGGCGATCCGGCCGATGACACGGGCGACAACGCCCGACCCGTCCGTGGTTCGTGAAAGGTCGAGGACAACGCGTCGAAGGTGCGACCCGTCGTGGCGGTACGGCTGTTGCAACCCACCGCGACCATGACGAACAACAACAAGGTGACACAGAAGATCGATCAGGCGGCCGACAAGACCAAGGCCGGAGTCGAACACCTCGCCGACACGACCAAGTCCGGGCTCGCGAAGGTCGCCGACAAGGCCAGGCACATCGCATCGACGGTAGCGGACAGCGCGAAGGATGTCGGCCAGGCGACCGAGCAGAAGCTCAAGGATGCGGGTCGCACCGTCCGCGATGCTGCCCTCCACGCAAAGGACAAGCTCGACGATCTCAAGGACAAGCTCGACTGACGAGCTGCCTCAGCTCCGCCGCGAGGTCCGACGTGCGATCGAGCGCGCGGCTCGGGGGCTGGAGTGCCGGATGCTTCTCTCCGGCCATGGACGTGACGGGGCGATGACGAGTCTTCGCGTGGCGTGAACCGGCACGCTGCTTGCTGAACTGGAACCATGCCCGACTTCCCGCGGCCCAAGGCGTCCGATGTGGCGCGTGCTCTCGACCGCAAGCTGTCGCGTGCCCGCACGCGATTGCTCGATCGACTCAGCCAGATCGGCGGGCGGGCCGGGCACACCGAACGCCGGAGATCTCCGCGCCAAGCATCCTCGGGGCTGCTGCATCTCTCGACCCGCGACGCCTGGCGAACCGTCCTGCTGATCGACGTGTCGTCGCACGGAGCTCGCTTCCATTGTGCGGAGGTGCCGCGCCTGGGCACCCGGCTGCGACTCGCGCTGCGTGTTCCCTGTCAGCTCCTGCGCCTGATGGGTAGGGTCGTCAGGCACGAGCGGCCAGGCGTGGCGGCGGTCGAATTCGATCCGCTGACGTGGGCGCAACAGGGGTTGCTCCGTGCCCTGGATCCGGCTGCAGATGTGCCGGGCGATCACCACGTGGTGTTGTTGATGATCGACGATCTCAGGACCCGCTCGGCGATCGGCCAGGCGGTGCGTGATTGTGGCTACCGGGCGATCGTCTGCGCGACCCCCCTCGACGTGATCCAGGGCCTGGTCGAGCCGGGCCTGGCGCTGCGAGCCGCGATCGTCTCTGCGGGGTTGCCGGGTCGCGGCGGGCAGGACGTGCTGGGGTTCCTCGCTCAGGAGTGTCCCGACGTGGTGAGAGCCCTGCTCGTCAAACCACCGCGGGCTGGACGACACTGTCGTGACGGCGAATCAAACTGGCTCGTTTCCCGCGTCGACGAGATTCCACCTTTGCTCGCGACCCTCGCAACTCGTCGAGCGAGCTGACTGCCGAGCCTCGCCGCCCACGCGGGCGAGCTCGCCCGATGATCTCGGGGC
>JAGSPR010000770.1 GCA_018262455.1 Deltaproteobacteria bacterium
GACCTCCTGGGTGTTGCGGCACTCGGGGTAGCCCTGGCACGCGAGGAACGAGCCGTTGCGCCCCCACTTGATCACCATCGGCTTGCCGCACTTCTCGCAGACCCACTCGGTCGCGATCTCCTCGCGTTTGACATCGCGCATCTCGGTGCGAGCCTTTTCGAGCTCGTCCTTGAACGGCGTGTAGAACGTCCCGAGCAGGGTGCGCCAGTCCTGGGAGCCCTCCTCGACCTTGTCGAGGTCGTTCTCCATCTTGGCGGTGAAGTCAGACGATACGATCTCGGGGAAGCTCTCGACGAGCAGCCCGTTGACGAGGATCCCGAGCTCGGTCGGCCAGAACCGGGCCTCCTTCTTCTCGACGTAGCCGCGATCGACGATCGTCGACATGATCGACGCGTAGGTCGACGGCCGGCCGATGCCGCGCTCCTCGAGCTCCTTGACGAGCGACGCTTCGGAGAACCGCGGCGGCGGCTGCGTGAAGTGCTGCTCCGGGCGGATCGACACCAGCTTGACGAGATCACCGACCTCGAGCAGCGGCAGCAGGCGGTCGGCGCTCTCGGCGGCCTCGGCCTTGGCATCATCGGTCTCGGCGACCTCGTACACTTTGGTGTAACCGGGGAACTTCATGATCTGACCGGTCGCGCGGAGCACGACCTGGCCGCGATCCATGTCGACCGTGGTCGCGTCGTAGACGGCCGGGACCATCTGCGACGCGACGAAGCGCTGCCAGATCAGCGTGTAGAGCTTGACGAGCTCGGCACCCTCGGGGTGTTCGGCGAGCGCGGTTGCGACGCGCTCGGGCGTCCATTCCATCAGGGTCGGGCGGATCGCCTCGTGGGCGTCCTGCGCGCGCTCCTTGTTGCCGTAGACGTTCGGAGCCTCGGGCAGGTACTCGGCGCCATAGGTCTCGCCGATGTACTGGCGCAGCGCGGTCATCGCGTCATCGGACACACGGGTCGAGTCCGTACGCATGTAGGTGATGAGGCCGGTCGGGCCCTCGTCCCCGAGCTCGACACCTTCGTAGAGCCGCTGTGCGAGCGCCATCGTGCGCTTCGCCGAGTACCGCAGCTTGCGCGCGGCATCCTGCTGCAAGCGCGAGGTGATGAACGGTGCCTGCGCCTTCTTGCGGCGCTCCTTCTTGTCGACGGACGAGACGACGGCATCGCCCGCGCCCAGCTCGGCGGCGATCGCATCGGCATCGTCCTTGGTCTTCGGCTCGGCCTTCTCGCCGCGCCAGCGCCAGATCCGCGCATCGAACGGAGGGGGCACCGGTCCGGTACACGTGGCGTCGACCGACCAGTACTCATCGGGCTTGAACGCCTTGATCTCTTCCTCGCGCTCGCAGACGAGGCGCACCGCGACGCTCTGGACGCGCCCGGCGGAGAGTCCGCGCTGCACCTTGTTCCACAGGATCGGGCTGATCTCGTAGCCAACGAGCCGATCGAGGATCCGGCGCGTCTGCTGCGCGTTCGTCTTGTCCATGTCGATCTCGCGCGGAGCGGCGATCGCGGCGGTCACACCCTTCTTCGTGATCTCGTTGATCAGGATGCGACGCATGTTCGTGTTCTCGCCCTTGATCTCCTCGGCGATGTGCCAGGCGATGGCCTCGCCCTCGCGATCCGGATCGCTCGCGAGGTAGACGATCTCGTTCTCACGAGCGGCCTTGCGGATCTCGAGCACGACCTTCTTCTTGCCCTCGATCACCTCGTACGACGGCTCGAAGTTGTTCTCGAAATCGACGCCGATCCTGGACTTGGGCAGGTCACGGACGTGGCCCACGGAGGCCTTCACCACGTAGCCTGGGCCGAGGTACTTGGCGATCGTGCGTGCCTTGGCGGGTGACTCGACGACCACGAGCGCCGAGCCAGGCTTCACCTTCTTCGGCTTGCGGACCTTCTCCGCTGCCTCCATGATCTCGGCCTCCGCATCCTCCGCGCGCGCCTTGGCCTTGCGCACCTGGGCCTTGGTGAGGATCTTGGGAGCCTTCGTCGGCTTCGCGTCGCCCTTGACGCTATCGAGCGTCGCCGGCGCTGCCTTCGCGACCTTGGCCAGAGGCTTCTCGGTCTTCTTCGACTCGGCCTTCGCGAGCTTGACCTTGCCGTCGGGCTTCTTGGGCTCGAGCGTCGCCTTGCTGGCCTTGCCGTTCTTGACTGGCTTGGCGGACTTGGCGCTGGCCTTGGCCTTGGTCGTCTTCCCGGTCGCGTTGGGTAGGAAGTGCGCGCAGGACCGCGCGTAGCGTCAATCCAGTGCGCCGTACGATCTCATCGACCCCGACTGCCCCGCCCGCGATCGCATCGCTGACCTGAACGGCGATCGGATCGAGCGTTCGTGGTGCCGGGAAGCGTGGGGTGCCGTGGAGGGCACGCTCGGCGTCTGCCACATCCTCCACGATCCCGGCACCAGTCGCGAGCAGGCGATCGCAGCCACGGCTCCCGGGCCAGGCGGCGACGACGCGGCCGAGCTTGCGCGCCGCGGCGGCGGTGGACAGCGATCCCGAACGGACGTCCGCCTCGATCACGATCACCGCATCTGCGAGCGCGGCGATCACCCGGTTGCGCTGCGGAAACGCGCCCGGACGCGGAACCGTGCCGTCGACGAGCAAGCTGACGAGCCCACCCCCGGCAGCGAGCACGTCACGAAACAGTCCGGCATGGCGCACCGGGTATGCGACGTCGACCCCGGTGCCCAGGACGACGGTGGTGGTGCCACCGGCGGCAAGCGCGCCACGATGCGCGGCACCATCGATGCCGAGCGCGCCACCCGACACGACGTGGATCCCGCGCGCTCCGAGATGACGCGCCAGCGCGTGGGCGCGCTCCATCGCGATGGCGGTCGCCGCGCGTGCCCCGACGATCGCGATGCTCGGGCCTTCACTCGGCGCCACGCCACGCAGATACAGTGGCCGGCACCAGCCGAGTGCCTGGAGACGGAGCGGGAGCCGCTCGGGTGCGAGGTGGACCGTGGTCACAGGGGGGTAGCAATTAGCTACCTGGCGCGGGTCCGTCAAGTGCGCGCGACTCGAAACAAGCAATCTCAGATACTTGGACCGTGCCGCAGATCGCCTCCTCCTTATATACGGTGCGTGTTTCACCTCATCGGAGGGTCATCATACCCACGGATCGGTCATCGACCGCGGATAGCAGCGTGCAGCCACCCGAGCAAGCGGGAGCTACTTGGCTTTTTGCATCATCACGATGTCGCCGATGCTCATCTCCTGGACGCTGAGCGTGACGACGCCGATCGAGATCTTGTCACCCACCTCGACGACCACGATCTCGCCGAGCGCGCGCGCCGGGAACCGCCGATCGTCGGCGCCCA
>JAGSPR010000015.1 GCA_018262455.1 Deltaproteobacteria bacterium
CCGGGCGCGGTCATGTCCGCGGGGACCCTGTGGCACTGATCGCACGTGGTGTCCTTGTGCCAGTTCGCCACCGTCAAGTGGGCCTGGTGCGCACCGACGCCACGCGCGGTGGTCTGACCGAAGCCCTGGGTGTCGCGCGGTGGCGCGTTGCTGGTGGCCGAGCCGTGGCACGTGTTGCACGCCGTGGCGCTGTTGACGTCGACGTTACCGTCGACGTGCCGCGAGGCGTCGGTGATCGTCAGGCCGCCGCCGGGAGTCATCGTGTCGTGGCACTGGCCGCACTCGGCGAGCTGCGGGTGCGGCGCGGGGGGCGGCGCGCCGTGGCACGACGTGCAGTCGGACTGGAGCCCATCGACCTGGGTCCACACCGGCGCCGTCACGGAGCCGCCCGAGAGCGTCGAGCCATGGCAGTAGTTGTTCGAGCACTTCGCGCCGTCCCACGCCGTGGTGGTGCCGGCGCGCACGCTGAACGTCAGCTCGGCGGGGAGCGGGCTGTCGAGGTGGCCGATCGCCGTGGCGGCTGCGGGCACGAGGTGACAGTCGGCACACGCGACCGGCTTGAACCGGTTGGACGTCGCGAGGTGGTTCTGGTGGGCGCCAACGCCGCGCACGGCGGTGGACGTGTTGCCGGCAGTGTCGGTGGGCGGAGCGTTGCTGGTCAACGAGCCGTGGCAGCCGTTGCAGGCCACGGTGGCGCTGAGATCGACGATGCCGTCGACGTGGCGCTGCGGCGAGGTGAACGAGGTCGGGGTCCCGGGCGAAACGTCGCCGTGGCACTGGCCGCAATCGCTGGACTGCGGGTGCGGCGCCGGCGGCGGATTGCCGTGGCACGACGTGCACTGCGCCTGCGTGCCGTCGACCACGGTCCAGGTCGGGCTCGTCGTCAAGCCGCCGGCCAGCGTGGAGCCGTGGCAATAGTTGTTCGAGCACCTGGTGCCGTTCCACGTCGTCGTGGTGCCGGCGATCGCGCTGAACGTCAGCTCCGCGGGCAGCGCGGTATCGACGTGGCCGGTCGCGTTGAGCGACGCGGGGACCTTGTGACAGTCGCTGCACGCCACCGCCCGATACTGGTCGGACGTCGCGACGTGGCGCTGGTGCGCACCGACGCCCTTGGTCGTCGTCGCGGTGTTGCCCGTGGTGTCCTTGGGCGGGGCATCGCTGGTCGCCGAGCCGTGGCACGAGTTACACGCGGCCGCGCCGACGACGTCCAGCCTGCCGTCGATGTGGCGCGCCGGCGAGGTGATCACCGTGTTGTTGCCAGCGGTCATCGTGTCGTGGCACTGACCGCAGTCGGTGAGCACCGGGTGCGGCGGCGGCGGCGGCGCACCGTGACACGAGCTGCACTGCGCCTGGGTCCCGTCGACCTTGGTCCAGATCGGCGTCTTCGCCCCACCGCCGGCCAGCGTGGCGCCGTGGCAGTACGACGTGCACGACGCCCCGTTCCACACCGAGCTCGCCGCCAGCCCGGAGAACACCAGCTCCGCCGGCAAGGCCGAGTCGAGGTGGCCCGGGTCGGTGTAGCCCGCCGGAACGAGGTGGCACTGATCGCACGTCGTGGGCTTGTGCCAGGTCGGGGCGATCGCGACGTGGGCCTGGTGCGCGCCGACGCCCTTGGTGGTCGTGGCGGTGTTGCCGGCGGTGTCCTTCGGCGGGGCGCTGGTGGTCGCCGAGCCGTGACACGCGTTGCACGCGACCGTGGTCGAGACGTCGAGCGTGCCGTCGATGTGGCGGCTCGGCGTGGTGAAGGTGGTCGGAGCGCCCGGCGTGACATCGCCGTGGCACAGGCCGCAATCGCTGGCCTGCGGGTGGGGCAACGGCGGCGGGTTGCCGTGGCACGACGCGCACTGCGTCTGGGTGCCGTCGACCTTGGTCCACTGCGGCACCGTCGCACCGCCGCCGGCGCCGAGCGTCGTGCCGTGGCAGTACGACGTGCACGTCGTCCCGCTCCACGCGGTGCCGGCCGCCAGGCCGGTGAAGGTGAGCTCGGCGGGCAGCGCCGTGTCGATGTGCCCGACCGCGCCCACCGTCGTCGGGACGGTGTGGCACTGGGTACAGGTGGTGTCCTTGTGCCAGATCGATCCAGTCGCGACGTGCGCCTGGTGGGCGCCGACGCCGCGCACGGTGGTCGCGGAGTTGCCGAGCGTGTCCTTGGGCGGTGCTTCGTTCGTCGCCGAGCCGTGGCAGGCATCGCACGGCTGGTCGGTGTTGACGTCGAGGTTGCCATCGACGTGGCGCAGCGGCGCGATGAACGCGGTCGGCGCGCCGGGGGCCATGGTGTTGTGGCAGACGCCGCAGTCGCCGACCTGCGGGTGCGGCAGCGGCGGTGGGTTGCCGTGGCACGACGTGCACTTCCGCTGGCTACCGTCCACCACCGTCCACAGCGGTGCGGTCGCCGTGCCGCCGGCGCCGATGGTGCCGCTCGTGAGCGTCGCGCCGTGGCAGTAGCTGTTGGTACACTGCGAGCCGTTCCATTGCGCCGTCGTACCGGCGCGCGGGCTGAACGTCAGCTCCGCCGGAAGTCCGGTGTCGATGTGGCCGATCGAGATCACCGCGCCGGGGACCTTGTGACAATCGATGCACAGGACCGGCAGGAACCGGTTGGTCGTCGTCGCGAGGTGGCTCTGGTGAGCGCCGACCCCGCGCGTGCCGGTGGAGGTGTTGCCGAGCGTGTCCTTGGGCGGCGCGTCGCTCGTCGCCGACCCGTGGCACGTGTTGCACGGCTGGTCGGTGTTGACGTTGAGGTTGCCGTCGATGTGGCGCGACGGATCGGCGATCTCGAGGCCGCCGCCCGCGATCATCGTGTCGTGGCACTTGCCGCAATCGGAGTCCACCGGATGGGGCGACGGCGGAGGGGTGCCGTGACACGAGCCGCACTGGCTCTGCGCACCCGTGACCACCGTCCAGCTCGGGTTGGTCGAGATCCCACCGGTGAGCGTCGCGCCGTGGCAGTAGGTGTTCGTGCACGTCGCGCCGTTCCACGTCGGGCTCCCCGCCAGCGCGCCGAACGTCAGCTCGGCTGGCAGCGGGGTATCGACGTGGCCGATCTCGGTCACCGCCGTGGGCACCTTGTGGCACTGATCGCAGGTGATGTCCTTGCGCCACGTCGACGTCGTGAGGTGAGTGCGGTGCGCGCCGACGCCGCGTAGATCCGTGCTCGTGCCGCCGGTCGTGTCCACCGGCGGCGCGTCGACACCACCCGAACCGTGGCAGCTGTCGCACTTCGGTCCGTTCTCGAGGTCGACCTTGCCGTCGATGTGGAGCGCCGGGTACGTGATCTGGAGCCCGAACCCGGAGGTCATCGTCGGGTGACACGCGCCGCAGTTGCTGTTGATCGGGTGAGGCGGCGGCGGCGGCGCGCCGTGGCACGAGTCGCACTGGCGTTGCGTGCCATCCACTTGCGTCCAGGTCGGCGAGATCTGGGCGCCACCGGTGAGCGGGCTCGTGCCGCCACCGTGGCAGTACGTGTTGCTGCACTTCGTGCCGTTCCACGTGCCGATGCCGCCGAGCGGGCCGAACACGATCTCGGCCGGCAGCGGCGTGTCGACGTGGCCCTGGTCGTTCACGCCGGCCGGGACCTTGTGGCATTCGAGACACTTGATCGGCGCGTGCCAGGTCGAATTCGAGATCATGTGCTCGGCGTGCGCGCCGACGCCGGTCGCCGTGGTGATCACGTGGCCGCCGACATCCTTGGGCGGTGCGGCCTGGCCACCCGAGCCGTGGCAGCTGTCGCACGGCGCCGCGTTGACGACGTCGATCCGGCCGTCGATGTGGAGCTCGGGATAGGTGATCATCGTGTTCACCCCGGGGTTCATCGTCGGGTGACACGAGCCGCAGTCGGTGTTCTGAGGATGCGGTGCCGGCGGCGGGAAGCCGTGACAGGAGGAGCACTGGGTCTGCGAGCCATCGACCTTGGTCCAGATCGGCGCGATGTCCGTGCCGCCCGCGGACGTGGTCGTGCCGGCGAGGCTGTTGGTGAGCGTCGCGCCATGGCAATAGCTGTTGGTGCAGGTCTGATCGTCGCGGTTCCACACCGAGCCCTCGCCCAGCGCGGCGAAGATCAGCTCCGCCGGAAGCCCGGTGTCGAGGTGGCCGGGATCGCCGATCTCGTTCGGCACCTTGTGGCAGGTCCCGCACTCGACCCGCTTGTGCCAGCCCGAGCTGCTGACGTGCGCGCGGTGGGCGCCCACGCCGATCGCCTGGGTCTCCATGTGCCCGAGCGTGTCCTGTGGCGGCGCGGCCTCGCCGCCGGAGCCGTGGCAGACGCTCGAGCAGGCCGTCGACCGTTCGTTCGTGTCGGTGAATCCGCTGTCACCGGGATTGTAACGTCCGAGGTCGCACGCCCCGACGACAACCGTCAGCGCGATCGCGATCCAGGTCGTTGGCTGGATCATTCGCCCCACTTCGGACAGGGAGCCACGGTCGTGATCGAATGCAGCCCTGCCATTCGCGATGCCTCCCCGTAGAGACCGAGTGGGACCGCGGCCGCAAATGGTGACAGGAATCTCCCGACGATCACGAACAACCGAAATACCCCCATTCCACGATAGCCAGGACGGCTGCAACGACGCAACTCGTGGTCGGCAATTCCGGCCCCTCGCCCGTCGAGCACTCCCACCTACATGCTCGTCGCGACCCGCAATACCACCGTCGTGCAGGGTGGAGTCCCACTCGCGATCACCTGGGTGGGCCGCGGATCGGGCCACCCACCGCGATGATTCGACGTTGACGACGGGTTGTCACAGGTGGGATTCGCCAGCACGATGCTGTCCATGAACTCCGTCGCATTCCTGCTGGTGGGGGCCATGGTGTTGGTGGGTTGTCGGAGCGACTCCACGACCACCGACGGCCTCGAGGCCCGCCTGAAGAAGCTCGAGGAGACCAACGCCAAGTACGCCGAGGCGTTCGAGTTCCTGCAGAAGATTCACGAGCAGCAGAAGCATCAACAGGTCGCGCAGGAGCGCGACGAGCCCGCGCCGGACGCGATCTTCGCCGTCGACATCGCGCCGAACCTGAAGGCGGGGCTGGTCGAAGGCCCGGCGGCGGGCGCGCCCGTCACGATCGTCGAGGCCTGGGACTTTGGTTCACCGTACTGCGAGCGGGCCAGCGCGCTGCTCGAGGATCTGGTCAAGGAGTACGACGGCAAGGTCCGCGTCGTGTTCAAGAACATGGTCGTGCACCCGCAGGTCACGAACGCGCACCTGGCCGGATGTGCGGCGGGCAAGCTCGGCAAGTTCACCGAGTTCAAGCGCGCGTTCTGGGAGCAGGGGTTCAAGCCCCGCAAGATGGATGACGCGACCATCGAGAGCATCGCGAAGGGCATCGCCGGCCTCGATCTCGCCAGGTGGAAGCTGCTGCGCGATGGGGAGGAGTGCAAGCAGCTGGTCCAGAACGACATGTCCGAGCTGCAGAAGTTCCGCGTTGGCTCGACCCCACCGACGTTGTTCATCAACGGAACTCACGTCGCTACCGCGCCGACGAAGGAGAGCCTCAAGCAGCTGGTCGAGGACAAGCTGAAGACCGCCGGCAACCAGGCCGACTACTACGACAAGGTCGTCATGGCGACCGGCGAGAAGCAGTTCCGCTCGAAGTCAGATCCGAAGCCAAACTAGCTCACGACGTCTTCAAGGCTCGTCTGCTCGAGCGCCAGCACCCGGCGGAGCTTGCGCAGCGCCTCGAGCGTTGCGAGGACCGGCTCGTTGCGCGCGTACTCGGCCTCCTGGGCTGCGAGCGCGGTCACGCCGCTGATCACCGCGTACGCGAAGGCGCGCATCACGGGATCCTCCATGCCGCGTGGGCTCCGTCCGAGATACAGCAGCGGCGCGGGCGCCAGCCCGAACTCCTCCCGCCCGAAGTCGGCGAGCTTGGTGCCAGCCAGCGCTGCGAGGGCCGCGGCGTGATCGGGATAGGTCACGGGATTCCGGAACCACTGCTTGTCGACCCGGTACTCGACGGACCACCGGCCCTCCTTGGTCTTGATGGTTCGCATCTCGAGGATCGGGCCGTCGTTGCGTGGCATCGCGCCGACTGTAACAAGGTCGAGGCGCACGATCGTGCCGCGATGACCGAGCTCCTCAAGGAGGACGGCTACGACGAGCTGCTCGAGCTCCTCGGTTGGTGGAAGTAAGATCAGCGGAGTTCGGAGGTCGACGGGTCCGCGAACCCCTTGCGGGGCTTCCGGGGCCGCCGCAAACGGTGCGCACGCCGGCGCTACCCCGGCGCCGCCCTACCCGCGCAGGACGGGAACGCCGCTTGCTGGTTCCAAGGGGGTGATGAACGCTGCGAGCAAGACCGCGGTCGAGGAGCTGACCCGCACGCTCAGGCTCGGCAACGGCGCGCGGTGGCGACGAATCGGCGTGCGCGTGGCGGTGGCCGTGATCGCGGTGGCCGCGGTCGTGGGGCTGGCGGCGTGGTGGCGAAGCGCCCACGCGCCCCGCCCGGTCAGCTACCGGACCGCGGTCGCGACCCGCGGCTCGCTGTCGGTGGTGGTGACCGCGACCGGCACCGTGCAGGCGTGGAACACCGTCGACGTCGGCAGCGAGGTCTCGGGCCGGATCCGGCGCATCCTGGTCGCCGACAACGCCGTGGTCACGCGCGGCCAGGTGCTCGCCGAGATCGATCCCGAGGTGTTCGACGCCCAGCTCGAGCAGGCCCGCGCGGCCCGCGCGCTGGCGGTCGCGCAGCTGACCGGGGCGCGCGCCACCCAGCGCGAGGCGCGCAAGCTGGTCGTCCGCGATCGCGAGCTGTTCGCGCGCGGCGTGATCTCCGAGCAGGAGCTCGAGGCGGCCACCGGTGCCGCCGAGCGCGCCGACGCGGCGGTCACGATCGCCCTGGCGTCGATCCGCCAGACCTCGGCCGTCGAGCGCGTCGCCACGACCAACCTGACGCGGACGACGATCCGGTCGCCGATCGACGGGGTCGTGCTGTCGCACAGCATCGAGGCCGGCCAGACCGTGGTGGCCGCGTTCCAGGCGCCGATCCTGTTCCGGATCGCCGAGGACCTGCGCGCGATGAAGGTCGAGATCGACGTCGACGAGGCCGACGTGGGTCGGGTGCGCGACGGCCAGCGCGCGCGGTTCGAGGTCGCCGCGTACCTCGACCACAAGTTCGAGGCGCGCGTCACCGCGGTCCACAACGCGGCGCGGTTGGTCGATCGGGTGGTCAGCTACCAGGCCGACCTCGCGGTCGACAACACGCAGCTCCTGCTTCGCCCTGGCATGACCGCGACCGCCGAGATCATCGTCGACGAGGTCCGCGATGCGATCCTCGTCCCGGGCCAGGCGCTGCGGTTCACCCCGACGGGGGTCGGCGACGCGCCGCCCGGCGTCGCGCGGGTGTGGCTCGACGCCGGCGCGCCGATCCCGGTGCAGGTCACCGTGCTCGGACAGGACGAGACCCACGCCGCGATCCGGATCGGCGACCTACCCGACGGCGCTCGCGTCGTGACCGAGAGGCAGTAGCCATGGCGCCGTTACTCGAGCTCCGCAAGGTCAGCAAGCTGTACGGCGCGGGCGACAGCCTGATCACCGCGCTGAACGCCGTCGATCTCGTGATCGATCGCGGCGAGTTCGTCGCCCTCATGGGGCCGAGCGGATCGGGCAAGTCGACGTGCCTCAACATCTTCGGTTGCCTCGACGTGCCGACCAGCGGCGAGTTCCTGTTCCGCGGCGTGCCGACCTCCGGGTGGACGCGCGATCAGCGGGCGCTGCTCCGCCGCAACTACCTCGGGTTCGTGTTCCAGGGCTTCAACCTGCTGGCGCGCACCTCCGCGCTCGAGAACGTCGAGGTCCCGCTGATGTATCGTGGCGTGACCGGCCGGGTGCGCCGTGACCGCGCGATGGCGGCGCTCGCGAGCGTGGGCCTGCAGGGCCGGGAGCACCACACCGCGGCGCAGCTGTCCGGTGGCCAGCAACAGCGGGTCGCGATCGCGCGCGCACTCGTCACCGATCCGCTGGTCGTGCTCGCCGATGAGCCCACCGGCAACGTCGATTCGGCGCGCGCGAAGGAGATCATGGACCTGCTCGCGGAGCTCAACCGCACGCGCGGGATCACGATCGTGATGGTGACGCACGAGGCCGACATGGCCGCCTATGCCGAGCGCGTGGTGCGGTTCCTCGACGGCAAGATCGCCAGCGACGTCCACCAGCAGCCGATCGACCGAGCCGGGGAACCGAGGCCGGCGATCGACCTGCCCGACGAGCGCCAGCGGGGAGCGCCCGCATGACCGTGATCTGGAACGCCGTGCGCGAGACCGTGCGCCACCTCGTGCGCAACCCGATGCGATCGATGCTGACCATGCTTGGCATCTTGATCGGCGTCGCGGCGGTGATCGCGATGATCGCGCTCGGGCGTGGCGCCGCGGCCCGGGTCGGCGCGGACCTTTCGGGCCTGGGACAGAATCTGCTGTTCGTCGTGCCAGGCACGCCGGGTCACGGCGGCCCAGGCGTACGCGGCATGGCGCCGCCGTTCGACGACGCCGACGCCCGGGCGATCCGGCGCGAGATCCAGGGCGTGGCCGGCGTCGCCCCCACGACGGTCCGCGGCCTGGTCGCGGTCCAGGCCGGCGCGAGCTGGCGCACCTCGATCACCGGGTCGACCGCCGACTACCTCCAGGTGATGTCGTGGCAGGTCGCGTCCGGGCGCGCGTTCACCGACGCCGAGCAGCGCACGGGCGCGGCGGTATGCCTGCTCGGCCAGACCGTGCGGCGCGAGCTGTTCGGCGGCGCCGATCCGATCGGCGCGACGATCCGCGTCGGCAACGTGTCGCTGCGCGTGATCGGCACCCTCGCGCCCAAGGGTTCGTCCAGCTTCGGCCAGGACCAGGACGACTTCGCGCTCGTGCCACTCACCACCCACCAGCGGCGGATCAGCGGCACGAACGACGTCGACATGATCTTCGTGTCGGCGCGCGATGGCGCCACGAGCGACCGTGTCAAGCGCGACATCGAGGACCTGATGCGCATCCGGCGCCGGCTCCACCAGGGCGAGACGCCCGACTTCACGGTCCGCGACATGAAGGAGATCTCGGCGATGGTCGGCTCGGTGACCGGGCTCCTGACCCAGCTACTCGCGGCCATCGCCGCGGTCAGCCTGGTCGTCGGAGGCATCGGGATCATGAACATCATGCTGGTGGCGGTCAGCGAGCGGACCCGCGAGATCGGCATCCGGCTCGCGATCGGCGCGCGCGGGCGCGACGTGCTGGCGCAGTTCCTGGTCGAGGCGGTCTTGCTGTCCGCGCTCGGCGGCGTGATCGGCATCGCGCTCGGCCTGGCCGGCTCCTACGCGGTCACCAGCCGGCTCAAGATCCCGCTCGAGCTCGACGTCGTCCTGATCGCGCTGCCGTTCGGGTTCTCGGCGGCGGTCGGCGTGATCTTCGGGTTCTTCCCCGCGCGCAAGGCCGCGCGGCTCAACCCGATCGACGCGCTCCGGCACGAATAGGTTCCGCATAGACAGTGCTCGCAACGATGCCGAGACCGGTGTGTCATGCTCGGCAGATGCGGATCTGGATCGTGGGGCTCGTCGCGGGATGCCTGCTCGGATGGGGCCGTCCCGCCGCCGCGTGCGGCGAATGGCACATGACCGACAAGGAGAAGCAGCTCGCGATCAGCTGGCTCATCAACTCGGGCACGATCGCGAAGGGGACCAAGCGCGTCGGCGCGCTCTACCTCGACGACGACCTCAAGCACGGGCTCAGGGTCGTGACGTCGAGGAAGGTGATCTTCGACATCAGGGCGGGCAAGCTCCGCAAGTACGGCACGCCGGTGGCGACCCTCGATGGCAATGCGATCACGTTCGGCAAGCGCGTCTACACGATCGCGTTCGACGACGAGCACGGCTTCCACGGCATGGACGACATGCGCGCGTGGAAGGTGACCGTCACGCGCGGCGACGACGTGGTCGTCGAGAGCGAGTCGGCATCGGCCCTGTGCGCGGTGGCACACGCGCGCACAGGCGACCCGCTCACCCGCGAAGAGCAGCAAGCCGAGCTCCGCACGCGGATCGCGTATTACCTCGCGTGGCGCGAGGTCGGGCTCTAGCGGAGAACTGGTTCAGCGGGCCGGTCGAGCCCCAGCCAACGCGATCGAGTTGACGCGTTCGTCGTCGACGTTGACGTTGACCGAAACCTTGACGCGTTCGACGGCGACGTAGACGTCTGACCCCACGGTCAACGTCGACGACGAACGCGTCAACCTCAACTCCACAGCGGTTGAGGACTCGTCGACGCTCACGCGGCGACGGCCATCGGGATCGCGGCGCTCCGCTGACGCTCGAGCGCGGCGAGGCCCCGCCACACCAGGCGCTCGGGGCCACGTACGTCGAGCAGGTCGGCCGTGACCGCCTGCGCGAGGAACACGCGGCCGTGCTCGACGAACGCGCGTTGCTCGGCCGCGCGAAATCGCCGAAGCGTGGCCTCGCGCGTGGGTGCGTCGGGCGCGTAGCGCCGGCTGATCGCGATCGCATACTTGACGTGCCGGAGCTCATCGTTGGCGACCTCGCGGATCACGGCCGCTGACTCGGGATCGTAGCGCTCGATCGAGCTCGCGATCAGCGGGTACTGCTCGACGCCGCGCTCCTCGACCACCTGCAGCATCAGGTACGCCTCCATCACGGTCCGGCGATCATCGACGAAGGCCGCGCCCACACCGCCGAGCGCGCGTTCGATGAACGGGAGCACGTTCGCGGGCGCGGGGAGGCGCTCGGCGGCCACACCCTGGCGCGCGAGGCAGTCGCGGAACACCCGGGCGTGGCGGTACTCGTCGTCGCGATGGCGGCGCACGAGCTTGTTCAGCGCGGGGTCGTCGACCTTCTCGACCAGCCGGTCGAACACGCCGGCTTCGTCGCCTTCCTCGGCGTTGACCAGGAACTGCAGCATGAACGCGCGGCCGCGCGGCGTCGCGGCGAGCCGATCGAGGAACCGTGCGGCGAGGGTGCGGGCGACAATGGACCTGGTCATGGGGCGCTCCTTACAAGATTGTAAGTAACGTTTACTGACAAGGTTGTCAACAGTGTTCCGACTTGCGATCCTTCCACGCGTGGCAACAACCCGAAAACGCAGGGCTGCGGCGGACGCGCGGGACGAGATCCTCGCAGCGGCCGAACGCCGGCTGATCGAACACGGCCCGGCCGCGCTCCGGCTCCAGGACGTCGCGGCCGAGGTGGGCGTCTCGCATCCGGCGATCCTCCATCACTTCGGCAGTCGCGAGGGGCTCGTGAGAGCGGTGGTCGAACGCGCGATCGGCACGCTGCAGGACGACCTCGTGCAGGCGCTCGCCGGCGCCGGAAAGTTCGCCGGGGACACGCTGCTCGATCGCGCCTTCGACATGCTCGCGACCCGCGGACACGCGCGCTTGATGGCCTGGCTGCTGCTGTCGGGGTACGACCCGCTCGACGGGACCGAGGTCCGCACGAAGTGGCACGAGATCATCGATGCCACCCATGCGGCGCGCGTCGCGATGCATCCCGACCGCGCTCCGGCACGCGAGGACACCGCATTCACGGTCGTGTTGTCGGCACTCGCGCTGTTCGGGCAGGCGATCTCCGGCCCCTCGACCTTCCACGCCGCCGGGCTCGGCCGCGGACCGCGGGTCGATGATCGTTTTCGCAGCTGGCTCGCCGCGCTGCTCGGTGAGCACCTCACCAAACGCTGAGCTGCCGGTTCACGGCGTGGTTCGCCGGTGGACTCGTCGTATCCGCCTGTGCGATTCTGTCCGGCGTTCAGAATGGCGAATCCAGCACAGGATCTCGGTGGCAAGCTCCTGGCCCAGATCGAACCGCGCGACGGCGGGACGTGGGTCGCGCTCGCAGGAACTGTCACGGAGATCGCGGACTTCACGCCCCTCACGAAGCTCCGCAGTCCGCTCCGCCTCGATCTCATCGGGATCGAGCGGATCAACTCGCTGGGCGTGCGCTCGTGGATCCACTTCGTGCGTGACTGCGAGCTCGCGGGCCTCGAGCTCAGCTTCGAGCGCTGCTCGCCCGTGATGATCCAGCAGCTCAGCATGATCTCGAACTTCATGGGGACGCGCTCGCGCGTGAAGTCGCTGTTCGTGCCGTACCTGTGCCCGATGTGCAACGCCGAGCAGCTCAGCCTCCTCGAGGTCGCTCCGAACGGCCCGCTCATGGTGCCGCCCACGATCCCGTGTCCAAAGTGCCGGGCGACGATGCACCTCGACGAGCTCGAGGAGATGTACACGGGTCTGCTCGACGGCCAGGGACCACGCCAGCGCGCCTACTCGACCGGATCGCGGTAGTCGAGCGCGGGCGTCAGGGCGTCGCGGGCGTCGCGGTCCGATCGCGCATCGCCTGCTTGCGGCCGGCGATCAGGTGCCAGCCCAGGACGCCGAGCACGCCCGTGAAGAAGATCCCGAGGTAGATCGAGCCGAGCTGGGGGTAGCTCTCGGTCGAGAAGTTCGCGATCTGCTTGGTGCCGAAGATCGCGGGCGTGAACGGTTCGAGCTTGAACGGAGCGTCCGGATCGAGGTTGTGCCCGAACACGTACAGCTTGTAGACGAACTTGCCGAACGCGAACAGGCTGATGTACCCGCCGATCACCGCGAGGTCGACGAGCGCGCGCACGTTCCCGATCGCGGCGCAGCGCAGCGTCAGCACGATGAGGAGCCCGAGCGCGAACGGGATCCAGTCGAGATCGGACAGCTCGGCGCGATCGATCTTGTGCATGCCGATGTAGTGATTGAGCGTGTTGATCTCCTTGATGTCGTTGCCGTGGTTCCCGCCCTCGATCTTGTGGCCGTAGATCTCCATGTAGAGACCATTCGGGTACTGCGGCGCGGTCATCGAGATCTTCCACAGGGGCTGGGTGAACGCGAGGATCAGCGGGACCGTGATGACCAGCAGGATCAACCGCGACCACAGGAAGAGCGGGCGATCGAGGAAGCTGTAGAACTTGGAGAGAGCGAGCTGCATGACGCGACTCCTGGTTAGATCCGATCGCTGCGGCGGAACCCGAGATAAGCAATGGTCCACGCCCCGATCCCGACGAGCGCGGGCCACACGACCCCGATCGCGAACAACGCACTGCCGCCGATCCGATTGGCGAGATAGAAGCCCACCGGGCCGAACGTCGACAGATCCGGCTGCAGGTCGGAGAGCAGCGCGAGCCGCGCCGACTCGACGGGATTCACCACCGCGAGCGTGAACACCGCGTGTGGATCGAGCCGCCATCGCAACATCAGCCCGATCAAGCCGAAATCGAGCAACGCCACGCCGAGGGCCCACGCGAGCACGAGGTAGGTGATCACCCTCGCCGGGTTGCGGACGAACACCGAGATCGCCGAGCCGATCCCGGCGAACGCGAGCAGCAGCGAGGCCGAGACGGCGAGGCTGCGCCCGATGAACGTCCACGGGATTGGATCGTCATGCAGCAGCTGGCCCCACAGCCCGATCCCGAGCATCACGACCGCGAGCGGAACGACGAGGGCGAGGTAACGAACCCCGCACACCGCGAGGAACCACGCCCCCGGCGAGAGCGGCTGGCTGAACAGCAGCTCGAGCGAACCATCCTCGCGCGCGCGCTGGACCGCGGGCGCGAGCGCCATCAGCGCGATCAGCGGGAGCACCAGGATCAGCGCGTGGGAGAACGACAGCAGGACGCGGCTGGTCCCGGTGAAGCCGAGGATCGAGGACTCGCGCACCCCGACGGTGATCAGCACCCCGCCGAGCACCGCGTAGGTCGCGACGCAGAACCAGATCCACCGCGAGCGCATGACCTCGGCGAAGTCGAGGCGCGCCGCGGCTCGTAGCTGCACCGAGAAGCTCATCGCTGCTTCTCCTTGAGCGGGGCTTGCTCGAGCGCGATCCTGCGCGCGGCCGCGAGCTCGATCGCCCCTGGAGTGCCGCGTTCGACGGCGAGCAGCCCCGATCCCATCGGCGTGATGCCGTCCGTCAGGAAGCTGGTCTCGTCGGCGAGCAGCCAGCGATCGGAGGTCGAGTGGTGAAACCACAGCCGGTGGATGGTGGGGTGATGCTCCTCGACGTACCGGAGCGCGCACGCGGGATCATCGAACGACAGCACCTCGCCGGCTAAGGTCACCAGCTGCGCCGCGTGGCGTGGATCTCCGATCAGCATCTGGCAGTGCGAACACGCCTGGCGGTTCCAGTCGATCGGCTGGACCTCGTCGGGCAGCGTCTGGCCGCCGCGGACGATGAGGACCACCGCGGCGATCACGGCGCCCAGCGCGCCAAGCACGCCGAGCCGCAGCCACGGGATCTCACGTCGGGACATGGCGCCCCCCTCCCCTGAGCTCGATGAGGTCGACGTCGCGCACGACGAGATCGACGAGGTCGGCGCCGAGCGCCCCCAGCGCGGCGGGCACCAGCGCGAGCTTGGCCTCGCGATCGACGCTGCGGCTCCACCATCCATTGGCGCCAGGCGCGAACCCGTGCTCGGCGAGCCAGCCACGCGCCTCGCCGGTGACCCGGAGCTCGAGCAGCGAGCCGACCCGCTGGGCGAGGTAGCTCGCGGCGTCTCCGTCGTAGACCAGGCGGCCTTCCTCGAGTGCCACCACGTGATCGACGAGCGAGCGGATCTCCTCCAGCCGGTGCGAGCACAGGATCAGCGTCGCGTCGCCCGCCAGCTCGCGCTGGAGCTCGAAGAACCGGCCGCGCGCCTCGGCATCGAGGCTCGCCGTGGGCTCGTCGAGGATCAGCAACTCGGGGCGAGCCGCGAGCGCGAGCGCGATCAGCAGCTTTTGCTTGGAGCCACCCGAAAGGCTGCGGAACGGCCGGCCGGCGACGTCGTCGAGCCGGAGATCGAGGCGGGCGGCGATGTCGTGGACCGCCGCCACGGTCAGGCCGCGCAGCTCGCTGACCGCGCGTACCAGATCGCCGCAGCTCGCCGCCATCTGCGGCGCGATCTGCGGGACGTAGGCGATCCGGGGCGCGAGCTCGAGCCGGCGCACCGGCGCACCGTCGACGACGACCTTGCCGCGATGCTGGACCAGCCCCAGCAGCACGCGGATCAGGGTGGTCTTGCCCGAGCCGTTCGGGCCGATCAGCGCGACCTTGGCGCCCGCCGGCAGCGCGAGATCGGTCGCATGCAGCGCGGTCAGCTTGCCGAACTGCTTCTCGACTCGCGCGAGCTCGATCCTCACAAGGTCCTCCCGAGCGCTTCGAGCGTCCAGTGCGGATCCATCCGCGGCGCCGGATCGGCGAGCAGGGGCTGCGGCTGGTACAGCGGATCGAGGTGCGCGGCCGCGTCGACCAGGGCGAGCGCCGGGGTGCCCTGGAACAGCGCGAGCCCGGGGTTGCTCGCGGTCAGCTGATTGGACAGCGAGCGCAGCTCGTACGCCACGTCGCCGATGTCGTCGCCGTCGAGGTCATAGCCGGCATAGTCGTCGAAGTAGTTACCGTGCCACGTGACGTCGAGGGCGGTACCTCCGCCGTCGATCCGGACCTGCGTCTGGTTGTCCGCGAGATCATTGTCCCGGATCTGCACGTGGTGAGCACTGGAGTGGAACACGATGGCGCTGTCGTTGAGCCGGAACACATTCCGATCGATCTCGAGCACATCACCGAGCTGCATCGGCGACGAGTCGATGTAGAGCCCGATCGTGTCGTGGATCAGCCGGTTGCCCGACACCCAGATGTTGCCCGAGTCCTTGAGGCCGATCGCCATGCCGGCGGCGCCGTGAGCGCCGGCGATCAGGTTCTCGGTGAGGTGCAGGCCCCTGCTGTACATCACGAAGATGCCCACGACCCCGTCGAGCAGCTGGTTGCCGATGACCTGGTTATCGTGGCTGTACATGAAGTGCAGGCCGTAGCGGCCGCGTAGCACGCGATTGCGGGTGATCTGATTCCTCCGCGAGTACCAGACCACCACATCGCGTCCGTCCTCCACGAGATTGTCGGAGATCACCGAATCGGAGGTCTCCCACATCCGGATCGTGTCACCGCGGAGACTGGAGGCCGGGTCGAGGCTGCCCTCGATGTGATTGCCGATGATCCGGACCCGCTGGCTCTTCTCGACGAGGAGGCCGAACATCGCGTGGACCACGGTGACGCCTTCGACGCGGGTATCGCTGGCCGCCACCCGCACGGCCGCATCGAGCCGATCGAACCGTCCGCCCGTGCCATCGATCGTGAGGCCGAGCACCGCCGCGCCCGGGGCGACCAGCTCGATCGTGGTCGCGGCGCCGCTGTGGACCACCGCGCTCGTCGGTCCCCACAGCGTCACCGCACGCGCGATCCGCAAGGGTCCGGCATGGCGGCCGGCGGACAGGCAGACCGCCGACACCCCAGGATCGTCGAGGGCGGGCTGCACCGGCTCTCCCGCGGCGACCACGCGACAGCCTTCCGGCCGCGCAGGGGCAAGCGGCCTCTCGGCGTCGACCTGTACGCGCGCTTCGCGGCACGCCCCGGTCATGACCGCGACCAGGGCGAGGATCGTGGTGCGCGCGTGGCGCATCTCAGATCTTCGGTTCGACCAGGAAGTACCCGGCCATCTCGAGGTGCAACGCGGAGCAGAACTCGGTGCAGTACAGCGGGAACACGCCCGCCTTGTCGGCGACGAACGTGATGTCGGAGTGCTCCCCGGGTTCGATGCTGATGTTGATGTTGTACGAGTTGATCGCGAAGCCGTGCGTGGCGTCGTAGGCCTGCTCGAGGTTGTCGATGTGCCAGTGGACGGTGTCGCCTTGCTTGACCCGGACGATGTCGGGCGTGAAGTGGCTACGGATCGCGGTCATGTAGACGTGGACCCCGTCCGGTCTCCGCTCGACGCGCTCCTTGTTGGGCTCGACGGCGTTCACCGATCGCTTGCCGGTCATCGGATCTTCGCCCGGCGTGTAGACGTCGATCGGCTTGAGCTTGTCGACCTTGATCATCTGGGCGTAGTGCGGCTCCCCGAGCGGGATAGGCATGTCGTAGAGCAGCTGCATCTTGGTCTGCGTGATGTCGGCGAGCTGGAAGTTCTGCGGCAGCAGCGGGCCGACCTTGTTGAACCGATCGAGCGCCCACTTGTTCATCGCGATGAGGTACTTGCCATCGGGGTGGATCGTGTCGCCTTCCGCCGCGACCAGGTGGCCGATGTTGTAGTGGGTGGGCATCTTGTCGATCACCTTGAGGTCCTTGACCGACCACTTCGCGACCACGGTCTCGAGGAACAGCGAGGTGTACGCGTTGCCCTTGTCATCGAACTGGGTGTGGAGCGGGCCGAGGCCGAGCTCGACCTGGCCGCGGATCGAGTCCTTGAACGACAACACGGGCACGCCGTACGGGTCTTTCGTCTCGAACTTCTTGGCGTCGATCTGCGCCTTGATCTTGGCGAAGCTGAACACGGTGCCGTGGGTGTCGAGCTTGCCGCTGACGACGATGTCCTCCCCGTCGGGGGTGACGTCGACGCCGTGCGGGCTCTTCGACTCCGGGACGAACGTCAGCACGCCCTCGGCCGCCGCGGTGGCGAGCCGGATCACCTTCATGCCGTTGATGGTCTCGGCCTTGCCCGCCTTGACCAGCTCCTCGGCCTTCCGCCAGTTGACGACGTGGAGGTAGTCCATGTCGTTCTTGGAGTAGCCCGACTCCATCGGTGGGTTGCCTTCCTGGTTGCCGCCCCAGGTCAGCTCGGTGTTGATCGAGTTGAAGAACGCGTAGCCGTCGCTGGTGAGCTTGCCGGCGTCGGCGAGATCCTGGGTGTAGGGCGGGAACTCGACCGCGAACGAGGCCTCCGGATCGATCCGGCCTTTGGTACGATCGAACCTCCAGAAGATCGCCGCGCCGCGAAACTTGTCCTTGAACTCCTTCGCCGGGTCGGCGTAGACGCTGCCGAACGGCACCGGGTACTGGGTCGTCTCCACGATGTAGTCGGTGTTCGGGGTGACGAACGCCGCGCCGTGATCGCCGCCGATCAGCTCGCTCGTCACGATCTGCTTGGTCTCGAAGTCCGAGAGATCGATCACGGCGATCCGCGCGTTCGCCTTGTCCCCGATGAACAGGAACTTGCCGTCGTAGTCGCCGCCCTGCTCGGACAGCGCCGGGTGGTGCGTATCGGCCCACGTGAGGTCCTTGCCGAACCGCTTGCCGCCGGCGAGCACGGCCTTGGTCTGGTCGTCGAACCCATAGCCCTGCCACGGCTCGGGGGTGAACACGGCGATGTACTTGAGGATGCGCATCGAGGGCACCCCGATCACGATGACCTGGCCGCCGTGGCCTCCCGACGCGAAGGTCAGGTACTCGTCCATCCGCCCGGTCGGCGTGTAGGTCTTGAGCGCGGCGTTGACGTCGGCCTCGCTGAGGTTGCGCGCCTTCATCAGATCGGTGAGCGAGGCGGACGTGCCGACACCGCCCTTCGTGACCTCGCTCTTCGAGCTGCAGGCACCGCCCACCAACGCGGCCATGATTCCGATTGCGGACAACGAACGAGAGATTCCCTTGGGCTGGTGCATGACCGCCTCCTTCGATACGGGCGCCGCCGACGCGGTGCCAGATGAACGCTCGGGCAAACTTGCCGATGCGCGGATCACTTCTTGTTGAAGGCGCGAACGATGTCCTTCAGGGCCGTGAGGATGGCCGGGTCCCCGATATCGGGGTTGTTCGGCATCGCGGGGCTCTTGCCCACGGCGGCTCCCCCGAACTTGATGATCTTCTCGATGTACTCGTCGGTGACCGACGCCTGCCATGCGGAGTCGGTGTAGTTGCGCGGCTTGGGATTGAGCGATGCCGACGCGGGTCCATCCCCCTGGCCGTTGGCGCCATGGCACGGCACGCAGCGGGTCCGGAAGATCTCCTTGGCAGTGGCCGCCGCCTCACTGGAGGGAGCCGCCGCCGAACCTGGCGGGGACGCCGATCCCCACTCTTCTTTGTCCTTCTTGCCGCAACCAGCGGTGAACAGCATTACCGCGAACCCTACGCAAATCATTCGGCTGAGGAGCTTCACGCAAGGACTGCAAGCACACCGAATGCCACGTGGCGCCCGGACAATCCGAGCAAACGGCTCACGACGCAGCGGCCTCGGCGCAAGAATTGCCGGTTTTGGCGAATCCGAGCCGCCGCGCGAGGCGATGGAGATTGCCGCGGTCGAGCCCGAGCGCACGTGCGGCCTCCGCCCAGTTGCCGCTGGCCGCCTCGATCGCGGCTCCGATCCGATCTCGCTTGAGCTGATCGAGCGCCGCGTGGAACGGCAGCCCCGATGCGGGAGTGTGAGCCGCCAGGGGCTCGGGTGGAGCCACCGGATCCACCCGCAAGGGCGCCGACGGAGGCACCAGGCCGAGGTGGACGGCATCGATCACGACCAGCTCCCGGCGGCGGCCACCGCTCGCGCGCAGGGCGGCGCGCAGGATCGTGTGCTCGAGCTCGCGCACGTTGCCCGGCCAATCGGCGGCGTCGAGCGCCGCGCGCGCCGCGGCGGTCAGGCGGATCCGCCCCAGCCCGAGCCGGAGCCGTGCTTCATCGACAAAGAACCCGGCGAGCAGGGAGATGTCATCGCGGTGCTCGCGGAGCGCAGGGACCCGGATCGGATAGACGCTGAGGCGGTGGTACAGATCGGCGCGAAATCGGCCGGCGGCGACCTCGTCGGGGAGCTCGCGGTTGGTGGCGGCGATGATGCGGACGTCGACGCGCAGCAGCTTGTCCGAACCGACCCGCTGGATCTCGCCCGACTGCAGGGCGCGCAGCAACTTGGGCTGGATCGAGAGCGACAGCTCTCCGATCTCATCGAGGAACAGGGTCCCCCCGTCGGCGACCTCGAACTTGCCCGAGCGATGCTCCGTCGCCCCGGTGAACGCACCGCGGAGGTGTCCGAACAGCTCGCTCTCGGCGATCGACTCCGGGAGCGCCGCGCAGTTGACGTAGATCAGTGGCTGACCGCTGCGAGGGCTGGCGGCGTGGATCGCCCGCGCGACGACCTCCTTGCCGACGCCGGTCTCGCCGGTGATCAGCACCGCGAGATCCGATCGTCCAGCGAGCGAGACCTCGTCGCGGACCGCCGCGATCGCGGTGCTCTGTCCGATCAGCTCACCGCCCGCGCGCGTCGTGGTCTCGCGGACCAGATCGCGGGCGATCCGGCCGGCGAGCGCGGCCTCCCGCTCGAGCTGGTCGATCAGATCCGTGGTGCGCATCGCCGCGGCCGCGAACGCGCCGGCGGCGGCGAGCTCGTCGTCATCGACCGCGTCGAAGGCGTGAGGGTCGAGCGCGTCGATCGCCAGCACCCCGATCACCTGGTCGTCCACCACGAGCGCGCACCCCATACAGGCGTGGACCCGTCCCAGTGGAAGATCCGAGGCGAGCAGGCCATCGAACGGATCAGGAAGGCCGTCGTCCGCGATTCGCACGGGGACAAGAGCGCGCATGAATTGCGCGAGACGCGGGTGCTCCGCGATCACGAACCGCTGCGTGGCGGCCTCGGGAACCAGGCCCTCGCTTGCCACCGGGACGAGCACCTCCCCTTGTAACCGCAGCAACACCGCTGAATCACATGCGATCAGCCGGCGGAGCCCGTGAATGATCCGGGCATAGCGTTCCTCGGCTCGCACGCGTCCGACCAGCCCGGAGGCGATCTCGAGGATCGACGGCCAGATGCTGTCAGAAGGACGACGAGTTGTCGATTGGACGACGAGCGTTGCTGTCACAACGACAACGACAGCACGATGCGGGCCAGCACCGCGCCGCACCCAGTCTTGCAGCACTACGCAGCGAATGTGGACGGTCGAGTCCGAAACGGTGAAGGAGCTGTGCGCGCGCCGTCCGCTCGCGATGCGGGTGCTCGAGCGCCACGACATCGACCCGACCGAGCGCGCGCGCCTGGCGGAGTGCTGCGCCGCGCGCGGCATCGAGGTGGCGACGGTGCTCGCCGAGCTGACCCGCGACGAGGACGAGCTGGCCGCGCCGTGGCGGTCGCGCCCGATGGCCCTGCTGCTCGATCACATCATCCAGCGTTACCATCGTCCGTTCGACTCGATGGTGACCGCGGCCGAAGCCGCGCTCGACGCCGCGCGACCACCCAGCGCAGCGCCGAGCCACGAAGCGTGGGAGGAGCTGGGCCGCCACCTCGCCGAGCTCCGGGTCGACATGGAGGATCACATCTCCAAGCAGGAGCGCGTGCTGTTCCCCTGGCTGCGCGGTCGTCCGGAGACCGCGGCGGCCCCGATACGCGCGATGCAGCTCGAGCACGCCGACACGCTCAACCTGGTCCATGCGATCCACACCAGCGTGCGACGCTACGTCGCGTTCGGCCCATGTGGCGACGTCGCGAGCCGGATCGAGCAGCTCGAGCACTGGTCGTGCGAGCACATCCAGCTCGAGTCCAACGAGCTGTTCCCCGGTGCGCTCGCGGTCGGGCCACCACGCGGATGAGTTGACCCGTCAGCGTAAGCGTCAGCGTAAGCGTAGGGGTAAGCGAATCTGCAGGACTCTAGGGCGCCGGCGGCAAGAGGACGCCATCGATCACGTGAACGACGCCGTTGGACCCGCGCACCGAGGCCACGATGTTCGCGTCGTTGATCGTCATCTTGCCATCCTTGATGTGGATGGTCGCCTTGGCCCCGTTGGCCATCCCGAGGACCTGACCATCGGTGAGGTTGGTCGCCTCATAGACCGACGTGGTCACGTGATACTTGAGGATCTCCTTCAGCTTCGCCTGGTTCTCGGGCTTGACCAGCGATTCGACCGTCCCGGCAGGCAGCTTGCCGAACGCGGCATCGGTCGGCGCGAACACGGTCAGCGGGCCGGGGTTGGCGACCGCGGTGACGTAGTCAGCGGCCTTGAGGGCGGCGACGAGCGTCTTGTGGTCGGGAGACGCGAGCGCGATGCTGACGATATTCTTGGGATCGAGCGGCGGTGGCGCCGGCGCGGAGGCGGCCACCGCCGCCGACGCGGTCTCGGCCGGAGGCGCTTGCTGCTCCGACTTCTTGCTGCACCCCCCCAGCACGATCAGGGCACCGAGCGTTGCGCCGGACATCCATGTCGAGGATTTCGTCATGCCCCCCTCCCTGCACCCTCTGCACCATGATCGCGGGGCGCCGAGCCCACGTCGTCCCGGCCTGGAGCAAAGCTCAGCGCTGCGACCCGCGGGATCGTGAAGCTGAACTTCGAGCCGATGCCCGGCGTGCTCTCGACCCACAGCTTGCCGCCATGGGCTTCGGCCACCGAGAACCGGACGTCGCAGTCCTCGACGCTGCCGCTGATCGAGATCACGTCGCCGGAGCGACCGTACTTGATGGCGTTGCCGATCAGATCCGCGAACACCTGCTCCACGCGACCGCGGTCGCACCACAGCGATTCGGTGGTGACGCGGCCTTCGCGCCGGAGCGCGATGCCTTTGGCCGCGGCGATCGGCTCGTGCGCTTCGATGACGGTCTCGAGGATCCGATCGGCGTCGTGGCTGGTGCGATCGAGCGTGAGACCCTTCGCCTCGATCGTCGCCATGTCGAGCAGGTCATCGATCAGACGCTTCATGCGACCGGCCGCGCGCCGGATGATCTCCAGCCGCCTCGTCACCGAAGGCGCGGTCGGTTCGTCGAGCAGGTTCATCACGCTCAGATCGATCGCGCTGAGCGGGTTGCGCAGATCGTGGGACACGATCCGCTGTGCGGGAGTCATGCGGCGCACGCGCGCACCATGGAGCGAACGCACACCCCGCTCCCGCTCGAACGCCTGCTATTTGCGGTCGGACGGAAGCAGCTGGCGCAGGTGCCACGCCTGGGCGTGCAGCTGGCGTTGGGCTCGTTGCTGTGCGCCGAACAGGTGGCCGGCGAGCACGCCTGCCACCGGTGCGGTCAGCAGCGTCATGATCAAGACCAACGGAACGGTCGCCGAAGCCGAGAACTCCAGTGTCTGCGAAGTGATCACGAATGCACCGTCGACGACCTGCCACGTCGGTGCCACCACGTGGAGCGTCTCGAGCGCCATCGGCACGAGCCATCCGGCCATCATCATCCCGACCATCGTCCAGCGCCGACCCACGAATACCGGATACGACATCATCGACATCATCACCGCGCATGCGAAGCCGGGCGCGACGAGAAACGGACCGGACGCCCGAGCCACCAAGGCGATCAAGACCACATGGCCCGCGGCGTACCCCCACAGCACGATCGGTCGGGTTTCGCGCCGACCGACCCACCAGGCGGTTGCCATGAGCGGGATCGCAAGAACCATGATCGCCCCGAGCACGCCCCAGCTCCGGACACCGACCCAGGCCAACGCAGCAACCAGCGCCGGAACGACGAGGAAGGCAGCCGCGGAGACCCTGGCGTGCCGCCGGGTGTTTCTGGCGTCGTCCGCGCGATACTCGGCCTCCAGCTCGGGCGGCGGCTCGCGCGGCGGCTGCAACATCAACGAGGTCACCAGCTCGGCCGCTCCCGCCGACTCGGGATCGAGCGCGAGCGCCCGGCTGGCTGCACGCATCGCATCCGATCGGCGGTCTCCACCGAGCGCGGTGCGCGCGAGCGCGAGCTGGTCGGCGGACATCGCGCGCCGCTGGGCAACATCTCGATCACCGTCGAGGTAGCGCTGCACCGCTTCGGCGACGATGCGCGCGGTCGGTCGGGCCGCGGGCTTGCGTGCCAGCGCCTCGACGCACAGCGTGTCGAGCTCCGGCGGGATCTTGCGATCCGGCCGCCGCCGTGTCGGAGAGCAATCGAGCTCGTTCAGCGTGCTCGCCACGGCGCCCACGCCGCGCGGGTGCAACGGTTCGCCCGCGAGGATCTCGAACAGGATCGCGCCGAGCGCGTAGACGTCGGTGGGACGATCGACCGTCGCCGCGTCGTGCATCTGCTCGGGCGACATGTAGCCTGGCGTGCCGAGCATCGCGCCGTCGCCAGTGGCGCCACCGAGGTCGTCGAGCGTGTCCAGGCCACGCTCGGCGGTGACATCACCCGCGACGCGTGCGAGGCCCCAATCGATCACGTACACCTCGCCGAAGTCGCCGAGCATAATGTTCGATGGCTTGAGATCGCGGTGGATGATGCCGCGCGAGTGCGCGAAGTCGATCGCCAGCGAGATCTCGGCGAACGCCCGCAAGAGCCGGTGCGGCAACGGCGGCGCGGTCACCAGCAACTTTGCGAGGGTGACGCCGGCGAGCCGCCTCATCGTGAAGAACGGCCGCCCCTCCTCGTCGTGCCCGACCTCGTGCACCGGGACGATCGCGGGGTGATCGAGGCGGGCCTGGATCCGCGCCTCGCGCATGAATCGAGCGATCTCGTCATCGGCAGGATGCTTCGATTTGAGCCGCTTGATGGCGACATCTCGCCCGATCACTCGATGATGTGCGAGCGCGACTTCGCCCATCCCACCTTGGCCGATCACCTCACCGAGCGCGTAGTGGCGGAGTGAGGCCGATGCCGCCCCGGTGCGCTCGGAGGCGGGGGACGCAGGACTCGACCGCGGAGGTTCTACCGTGTGGACTCCCGTCTCAGTGCCGAGGGTGTCATCGCCGGACGAGCCAGAACGCTTCACGTGCCTCATCGTATCCCGAACCGAACCGAACAGGCCACGCTCCGATGCCCCACCTCGCGACGGCTTGGCAGCGCGACCGCGACCTGCCGTGGCCGGCGCGGAGCTCGGCCACCCGGGTCCGGTTCGAAGTACGATGGTGGCGTGAAGCCTTCTGACCGGCCCGAAGACGACCTCCAGGACGCCGGCGTGGGCGCAACCTTGGTCGCTCCACGGCAGCATCGGCTGATCACGGCCAATACCGAGCCCGCCGGCGTCCCGACGGTTGCGAACTGGCTTGACGACTACGCGGTCGGTGCGGTGATCGGCCGAGGT
Organism: Deltaproteobacteria bacterium; assembly: GCA_018262455.1. The sequence goes on from JAGSPR010000015.1 coordinate 24,715, forward strand.
GGAATGGGCGAAGTCGTCTCCGCACATCATCGACTGATCGGGCGAGACGTCGCCATCAAGCGGCTCAAGGCCGAGGATCCGACCGAGGAAGAGATCGCTCGGTTCATGCGCGAGGCGCGGATCCAGGCCCGCCTCGATCACCCCGCGATCGTCCCGGTGCACGAGGTCGGGCACGACGAGGGAGGCCGGCCGTTCTTCACGATGAAGCGGCTCACCGGCATCACCCTTGCGGAGCTGCTGGTGGGCGCGCCGCCGTTGCCGCACCGGCTCTTGCGGGCGTTCGCCGAGATCTCGCTGGCGGTCGACTTCGCGCACTCGCGCGGCATCATCCATCGCGATCTCAAGCCATCGAACATCATGCTCGGCGACTTCGGCGAGGTGTACGTGATCGATTGGGGGCTCGCGCGCGTCGCGGGTGATGTCACCGGCGAGCGAGGCCTGGACGCGCTGGATACGATCGACGACCTCGGGGGCGCCACCGGCGAGGGCGCGATGCTCGGCACGCCAGGCTACATGTCGCCCGAGCAGATACACGACGCGGCGACGGTCGATCGTCCCACCGACGTCTACGCGCTCGGCGCGATCCTGTTCGAGATCCTCGCGGGCGAACCGTTGCACCCGCGCGGGATGGGCGCCGTGGCGAGCACGCTCAACGAGCTCGACGTCTCCCCGGCGCGGCGGCGGCCAGATCGCAACATCCCTCCGGAGCTCGACACGCTGTGCGTCGAGGCGCTGGCACGGAAGCCCGCGGCCCGACCGACCGTGCGCGTCGTCGCCGAAGCGGTGCAGCGTTACCTCGACGGTGATCGTGATGTCACCCGACGCCGCGCGATGTCTGCGGACCAGCTCGCGCTCGCGCGCCTTGCAGTCGGCGAGGACCGCCGGGCGGAGGCGGTGCGCGCGGCGAGCCGGGCGCTCTCGCTCGATCCCGAGTCGACGGGAGCGGCCGAGCTGGTGACCGCGTTGATGTTGCAGCCGCCGCGCGAGCCGCCGCCCGAGCTGGAAGCCGAGTATCGCGCGGACGATGCGGGCAACACCCGGCGCCACGCCAGGGTCGCCGGCGGGGCCTACTTCGTGCTGCTGGCGCTCATCCCGGTCATGGCCTGGTCCGGCATCCGGAGCTGGGGCTTGATCTTGGCGATCGGGGCGAACGCGATCCTGCTCTCGGCAACCGCCTGGGCAGTGGCGCGCCGGCCCGAAGCTGCGTCGCTCGGCATGTGGGGGTACGCAGTAGGCAATGCGGTCTTGATCGGCCTGACGGCTCGGATGTGCGGCCCGTTCATCCTCGTGCCCGCGTTTGCATGCATGGTGACGATGTCGATCTTGATGTATCCCATGTTCATCGGGCGGGGCTGGGCGATGGTCGGGATGATGATGACCGGATGGATCGTCCCGATCGGGCTCGAGCTGCTCGGCACGCTGTCATCGACGTGGCACGTGGTCGACGGGGTACTCGTGCTCAGCTCGCACACGCTCGAGTTCACGGCGAGGACCATCCCTCTGATCCTCATCATCAGCGTGATGATCATGCTCGTCGCGGGATTGCTCGTCGGGACGCTGTACGAAGCGCAGCACCAGGCCCAGCGCCAGCTGCTCGCCCAGGCGTGGCACCTGCGGCAGCTGCTTCCGTCCGACGCCAGTGACAGCGCCCGCTTTGTCGCAACGCGCGACTGACGACTGCCCCCGGGGATCGACTGCGCTGCCCCGACCTATTTCTCGGTCTGCGCCTTGAGCCACGCGGCGACGCTGTGGATCCCCCACGCGTCGGTGTTCTCGGGTGAACGCCAGTTGGGTTCGCCAAAGGCCTCGCCTGGCACATCCATGTAGCCATGCCCCGCGTGACCGGTGGAGACCTGGCTGTCCTTGACCAGGACGTAGCCATCGCCGTCGGGACCGCGACAGTCCCACGTCGGAGCCTCACACGTCCGGCCGGTCACCGTCTCGAGCGCGCTCTGTCCACCAGCCTGATCGGCGTCGGGCCCGTTGAAGGGCAGGTCGTGCTCCCCGTTGATCGCGAGCACCTCGTGCGGATCGACCGCGAGCGTCGCGGCCGTGGTGCAGTCGCGCAGGTCGATGATCGAGACCCCTGCGACGTGGGCGGTGGGGCCAACGCCCATCGGTGCCACCGCCACGAGCCTGGGCATCGGCGCGGTTCCCGGGGGCATGACCGGCGTGGACCGGAACGCCTGCAGCGAGGTCAGCCCACCCTGGCTGTGCCCGAGGAACACCACGCCCTTGCTGCAGTCCGCATTCGCGCGACCGCACAGCCGCGCGATCGCGCTCCGCCGCTCGCCGGCTACATAGTCCTTGTCGTTGCGGACCATGCAGGCCGAGTTGTCCCGGTACAGCCCGCAGCTCTGCGCGGCTCCGAACAGCGTGCTGTTCTCGTACTCGAGTGAGCCGACGACGAAGCCGTGGCTTGCCAGGATGGGCAGGATGTGGTCGACGAGGGGAGGCGCGTCGAAGTGGGCGTTGGTACCGACGAGGAAGATCGCGACGGGATAGCGTCCGGGTTCGACCGGCTCGCTGCCGACGATGTGCATCGTGTTGCTGCACTGATTCTTCAGCACGTTGTGGGCGTCGTAGGTGTCGTCGAACGGCGCGGGGGTGAACACCGCCGACGCCGCGTCGGGTGCGACGTCGGGCGCGATGTCGCCGGGCGAGGAGGCATCGGGCGCCCCCGGCGTGGCGGGGGTGAAGCCACACGCGGCCACGGTCAGGACCATCGCGAGAGCCCAGCTCGGAGATCTGCGCTGCGCGCTGCGGGGCTCGCTCATCGGCCTGCCTTCTCCGCTCCACGGCGATGCGCGGCAGGCGCGCGCCGCGGTGAACCGGCAAGTCCACCGGCGCAGAACCCGAGGGTCGCCTCGACGAGCGTGCGCGCGCTGGGATGCAGCTCGTCACGGACGTGGTGGCGTGCCGCGGCCAGCGTGGCTCCGACCAGCAGGCCGGCGCGGAGCTCGCGCTGCGAGCCTTCGAGCAAGCTCGCGATCACCTTGGAGAGGTCGTCGACGAGCCAGCTCTCCGCCGCCGGTCCATCGAGGAGAAACAGCCGGGCTTGGTCGGGGTTCGCGGCGAGAAATTCGAGCGCCACCTTCACCATCGCGAGGACGCGCGCGTTGCCATCATGCTCGGTCCCAACCAGCTGCTGCCAGCGCTGGTACAGGCCCGAGAGCGCGCGCCGGACGACGGCCTCGTAGAGCGCCCGCTTGTCGCGAAAGTAGAGGTAGAGGGTGCCCGTCCCGACGTCGGCACGCTCGGTGACCTCGGCCAGCGTCACCGCGTCGTAGCCGTGGCACAGGAACACCACCTCCGCCGCGTCGAGCAGGCGCGTCTGGGTCTCCGCGGTGCGCCGTTGCCGGCGCGTGGGCTGCTGGGCTGAAAGTTCCTCGCTCATGCGGGCGTATCATATCTGACGAATCCTCAGTTTCAAGAGGGAACTGGCGACGCGGGAGGTGTCGATCCGTCGGCGTAGGCGTAGGCGTAGGCCCTGACCCTGACCCTGGATCAGACCAGCAGACTGCGGTGCTAGTGCTTGCCGTAGGTCAGCGGCGTGCCGCTGCGCTGGGCATAGATGTAGGTCTCGAGCGCGCGCATCCGCCGGTCGTCCGCGGCGAACGCGGTGCCGCGCAACGGGTGCTCGATGCACCAGTTGATCATGTCGCGCAGCAGGACGACGCGCCCCATCTGAGGCTGGAACTTCGGATAGGTCTCCGGGTGCGTGTTGGCGGCGTCGGGATGGCACATGTCGCACGACACACCGATCGTGCTGCCGAGCTCCTCGCCGCTGTGAAACACCCGAGCGCCCTCGTAGACCGCGCGTAGCGTCTCGCGCTCCCAGGTCAGTAGGTCGACCTCGGTGTACTGGCCATACGTCTGCGCGTCGCGCTGCGCGCCGGTGAACACCGCGCGGTTGTCGGCGGGGGGCTTGATCGCGTGGGCGTGCGATCGGCGGACGTCCTCTTCCCAAGCGCCGCCCGGATTCTGCTGCTTCCACTGCGCCATCAGGGCGTCGGAGACCTGCTGGCCCGACGCGCGCGTCGGCGGGGTGTTGCCGGGGATGGTGACCTTGGTCTTGCCATCGCACAGCAGCACATCGGTGCCGCTGCCAGAGGCGGTGCCGCTGCCGGAGGTCCGCTCGGTGGCCGGTTGACCGGAGCTCTTGCCGCACGCCGCGGCCAGGAACAGGGCGAGGATGATCGATCGCATGCGCTACCTCCCGGTCAGTAACTGCCGCGGCTCGGCGCCGGTGGACGATCCTTCTTGCCGCCAGACGACAAGAAGCTCGACTTGATCGTGATGGGGTTGCGGTTCCACAGCTGGTAGATCTTGTCGACCAGGCCATCGGGGTGGACCACGACCTCCCCGTCGCCGCAGCCGTCGTTCGGGTCGAACGGATCGGGGCGGTTCATCTGGATCGTGTACTCGGGCAGCCCTTGCGGGGCGTACGGCCACGGCCACGCGGTCGACAACATGCCGTGGAACTGGATGTTGCCGACCCGGTTGGTGAGCAGCTGATGGGTGTGACCGTGGATCACGGTGACCCGCTGGAACGGCCTAAGCAGCGCCTGGACCTGGTCGGCGTCGTCGGTCCAGAAGTTCCAGGGCTTGTAGAGCTTGTAGAGCGGCGAGTGCGAGAACACGAGCAACGGGGTCGTCTTGCCGACCTTGGCGAGGTCCGCGGCGAGCCAGGCGCGCCCGGCGTCACCGACGGTGAAGGGCCGCTGTGCGCCGTTGTCGAGCCCCGCGACCGTGCGCATGCGCTCCATCGGCGTGAGCTTGCGCTCGGTCCAGAAATCCGCCTCGACCACGCTGTTGAGCACGACGCAGTGGACACCCTTGTGATCGAACGAGTACTGCGGCGGTCCGAACATGCCGCGCCAGGTGTCGCCGAGGTCGAGGTACCAGTCGTGCTCGCCGACCATCATCCGGACCGGCGCCTTGAGCTCCTTCAGGATCTGGGCGCCGAGCTGGAGCTCGGCCGCCTGACCGAGCTGGGCGAGGTCGCCGCCGTAGAACACGAAGTCGGGCTGCGGGTCGAGCGCGTTGACGTCGTCGACCGCGCGCATCAGCGAGCGCACGAACCGATCGTTCTGCTTGCGCTCGTAGAGATGAGAATCGGAGATGTACGCGAACCGGAACCCTGGCGCGCCGGCCGCCGCCTCGGCGACCCGGATCGGCTGGAACGAGTGCGGGGTCAGGCCGTGGGTCATGGCGGCGGCGGCGGCCGCGGCCGACACCTTGAGGAAGCCGCGACGATCGAGGCGAGCGAGCGAGCGGATCGCTTGGTCGCGCTCCTCGTGGTGGATGGTCTCGATGCTCCTGGGAGGTCTGGTGCGCATGGCGGCTCCTACTCGAACTGCAGCTTCTTGCGGGTGGAGAGCGCGTCGTCACGGAACGGGCGCCGTACGGCCGCCGCCGCACGCTGACGCGCGAGCTCGGCGGTGTTCTCGGTCGCGAACCGGTCGTCGGTGAGCGTGAACATCAGCGCCACCAGATCCGAGATCTCGGGCTCGGTGAGCGCGAGCGACTCGATGCCGCCGTCGAGAAACAGGTTGGCCTCGCCGCCTTTGTTGTAGTGATCCATGACGTCCCACAGCGTGGGCATCGTCCCGTCGTGCATGTAGGGGGCCGTGATCCCGGTGTTGCGCAAGGTGGGCGTGCGGAAGCCGCCGAGGTCAGCGCGGTTGCGGGTCACGAGGAACCGGCCGAGCTCGGAGGCGTCGGTCTCGAGGGCGAGCCGATCGATCGCCTCGGCCGTGTCGCTCTTGGCGAGCGCCGACACGGCCTGGCGAGCCAGCTCGCCGAACTTCTGGTGGCGCGCCGACACCCCGACGTTGTGAAACCGGCCATCGCTCCCGATCGGGTTGGCGCGGTTCATCGGGTGGCAGGTCACGCAGCGACCCTTGCCGTTGAACAGCACCCAGCCTCGGCGGGCGCTCTCCGAGATCGCGTTGGTGTCGCCCCGCAGGTAGCGATCGAGCGGTGCGTCGAGGAACATCAGCGTCCGCTCGAACGCGGCGATCGACCGGCCGATGTCGTCGTAGTTCGGGGCGCGGCCGTAGGCGGCCTTGAACATCGCCGTGTACGCCGGATCGCTGGCGATCGCCGCGGTCGCTTCCCGGCCGGTCTTGTGACCCATCTCGATCGGATTGACGATCGGCAGGATCGCCTGCGCTTCGAGCGTGGCCGCACGGCCATCCCAGAACTGGCTCGTGAGCAGCGCCGCGTTCAACGTCGTCGGTGCGCTGCGCCGGCCCAGCTTGTCGCCGATCCCCTCGGAGACGGGTCGACGGTCGGCGAACCCACGCGTGACGTCATGACAGGTCGCGCACGCCACGGTGCCATCCGCGGACAGCCGGGCATCGAAGTACAGCTTGCGACCGAGCTCGATCCTCGCCGCGGTCGGCTGGTTATCCTTCGGGATCATGGCCTGCCACACCACCGGATCGACTCCGGCCGG
>JAGSPR010000771.1 GCA_018262455.1 Deltaproteobacteria bacterium
CACCATGAACGCCGACGTCAACTGCTCCGAGGTGTTTGGCGGCGATGCGTCGGCCCGCGACGCAACCGGCGCGAACGGCGGCAAGGACAACACGTGGCGGTACTTCCTCCCTGCACCCGCGTGCGTGTCCCTGGATCTGTTGTTCAACCTCGACGTCGACAAGATCCAGGCGCTCACGGGGAGCACGCTCACGTACACCATCCGGGCCAAGAACCTCGATGCCACCAAGACCCATACGAACGTCGTGATCACCGACGATCTCCGGGCGGGCGTCGGGACGGTGGCCTTCGTCAGCGCGACCGGCGGAGGCACGCTCGCGGGCACCGTCGTGACGTGGCCGCCGATCACCTTGGCTCCGGGCCAGGAGGTCATCCATACCGTCGTCGTGACCGGGACAGGCGCGGCGAGCCCGATCCTCAACCGGGCGCGCTTCGTCTCGACGCAGCTGCCGGCGCCTGGCTTCGAGACGGTGGCGCTCACCAACCTCGGACCGCTCGCGGTCATCGACCTCGCGATGACGGCAGCACCGATCGCCTCCACCGCAGGCGGCAACGTCTTCTACACGGCCACCATTCGCAACTCGGGTACGGGTGTCGCGAACGTCGGCTGTGCCGCCTGCGGCGTGACCGTCATGTTGCCGCCGGGGTTCACGGTGCGCGCAGGCAGCGTCATGGTCAACGGCAGCGCCGCCGCCAACCCCGGGGGCACGGCGCCGACGTACGTGTTCACGGCAGGCCTGGTCAACATCCCCCCGGGCGGCAGCCTCGTCATCACGTTCATCGCCGACATCGCCGCGGGGACGGCGCCGGGCGTCTATCACTCGGGCCTCTCGACCTGGCTCACCGACCCCGGTGTGGGGCGCGACATCAACGACGCGATCGCGCAGGTCGCGCCCGTGATCGTCGACCGAGTTCAGAGCGACATCCCCACGGTGACCGCCCCCGTCGTGCAGGGAGCCACCATGGTGTGCGGGACCAGCAGCGAGCCAACCGGGGCGACGATCCGCGTCTACGTCGATCTGCTCGCGGTGGGGATCACGACGGTCATGGGCGGAACGTGGTGCGCGATGGTCCCGACGGTGTTCGCCGGACAGAACCTCTCGGCCACGGCCGAGAACATGGCGGCCACCGAGCTCGAAAGTGACCGCTCCGCTGCGATCTCCGTTCTCGGAGTCGCCGCGAACAGCGCCTGCAACGACACGATCGACAACGACGGTGACGGCAAGATCGACTTTCCCATGGATCCCGGCTGCACCAGTGCGGGCGACCCCGACGAGACCGACGTGCCCCAGTGTTCGGACACGCTCGACAACGACGGCGACGGGGCCTTCGATTTCCCCAACGACCCCGGCTGCTCGTCCTACGTCGACAACACCGAGCTGGGCGGGGCCGCTTGTGGCGATGGCGTCGACAACGACGGCGACGGGACGACGGATTTTCCGGCGGACCCGGGTTGTACGAGCGCGGCGGACGTCAGCGAGGCCAACGTCCCCCAGTGCGCGAACGGGATCGACGACGACGCGGACGGACGGATCGACTACCCGGCGGATCCTGGCTGCATGAACGGTGCGGACGATGACGAGGGTGGTCCCGTGGCTCCCCCGGTCGACGCAGGCGTGGGTCCCATGATCGACGCGGGTGCTGGGTCAGGTGACGGCGGCTCCACCGGCGACGGCGGCTTGCCCGAGTGGGGTGGCGTCGACGGTGGCGGCGGCTGCTGCCGTACGTCGCGCAGCTCGCACGATGGCCTGATCGGGCTGATCGTCGTCGTGATCGGCCTCTCGCGGCGGCGCAAGCCGCGCCGTGCAGCGTCGCAAGTGACACGTTGAGCCGAGCGCGCTGACGCACGCGCGCTGAGCCTGGACCTGGGCTGGCGGGATGGACCCGGGCACTGCGTGCCGATCGTCCTCACCGCTGGGGGCCCGCGCGAGCTCGCGCTGGCATCGCGCGAACGCCTAGCGCTGCGACGCGTCCTGGGCTGGACCAGTCGCCGCAGGCTACATCGGTGCCGTACGCGCGCTGCGCAACTGTACGAAGCACGTGTGATCCTGGCTACTGCGAGGCCCTCGATTGCGCAACGAGCAAGGTGCACTGCAGGAACGAGATTCGCAGGGTCTGCGTGTTCGATGGGCACTCGTCAGGCGACGTTGCGGCACCTGCCGCAGCTCGAGTTCTGACGTCGCTCCTCGGAACGAGCCCGCGCGACGGTTCTCCGATATCACCCACACGTACCAACTCCAGCTCGCGATGGGGAGTGCCGGCCCGGTGCTGTTCAAGGACACACCCGACCAGATGCTCGAGTCGACGACCGCCTTCGAGTACGGCGGGCGGCTCGCGTTCGTGCTCGGTAACGAGCGCCTGGACCTGCACCGCGTCGGGATCGGCGTGGGCTACGATCTCGCCGCCCGCAGCGACACGCGGAAGCTCGCTTTCATCACGCCCCAGCTGATCGTCGAGACCGGCCACCCGCTGATCCTGCAGCTCGCGTTGGGAGGTGCGATCGGCCGGGGCACGTCGGAGTTCGCGTCCAACTACTCGGGGATCTACACCGGCGCCACGCTCCGGTGGTCGTTCCTCGACAAGACGCGATCCGCCCCGGTCAGCGTCTCGTTCGGACTGACCGGGCGCGTGATCGCCGCGACGAAGGATCTCCAGTATTCAAGCGCCTTCGTCGGCGGCCAGATCGAGCTCGTGTTTCATCTCGGAGATCAAGGAGAGAAGAAATGAGGTCGTTCCATGCCATGTTCGTCGTTGCGGCGACCACCGCGGGTTGTCAGGTCGAAGATGCGGATCTCGCGAACGGTGCGCTCTCGTCGTTCACGCTGACCCCCGCGGCGACGACCACGGATCGGTTCTCGATGGACTACACCGGCACCGTGACCTCCGGCTTCACCTCGGAGCGCCCTGCGACGCTCCTGGTGAAGGTGGACGGTCAGCCGGTGGTCCAGCAAGCCGTCGATCTATCGAACCAGCTATCGCAGCCGCTTCAGATCTCCGTGCCCCTCGCCGTCGAGGGCCCCAACGCGGTCTCGGCCGAGCTGGAGTATCAGGGCGCGACGTTGTCTCAGGACAGCGTCATCACGGTGATGATGGCGGCACCAACGATCACGATCCCGACGTTCACCCAGACCTATACTGCACACGTCGGACTCCGCGCGACCGGCAAGGTCCAGGTCGCCGCGGCGGCCGGCTATGCGGTCGAGGAGGTGGCTACCTCGACCGACGATGGTCCGTGGCAGCCGGCCACGTCAGACGGTATCGGTGGCTGGGACGTGGTCATCGCCGACCCGGACATTGGAGATGTCAACGTCGCCGTACGGGCTGAGGTCTCGATCGACGGCCACGCCACGGCCGCCATCTCCCACTCGACGATGCACGTGAACCCGATCTTCAACTGCGGCGCGGCGTCATCGATGCTCCCCACCACGACGCTGATCAGGCAGAACTCGAACGAGAACCGTGTCATGGTCGGCTACTTCGGACCGCCCGGGCAGGGTCACGACGTCAGCTTCATCCTCACCGGGAATGCATCGGACTTTCCTGGGAGCCCCCTGGTGACCGTGGTGAGCGAGACCGTGGCCTACGGCACGGTCGAGATCCATGCGGCGTTTCATACCGACCCGCTGCGCTGCGTGAACAACCCGTGCGACACGAACTACAACCTCTCGGCTATGGTCGACGGCGTCGTGTTGTGCAGCACTACGGGCGGAGCCGGCGGCAGCTTCTTCGGGATCGTTCGCGACTTCTAGCGGACTGCCAACGGACTGCCAGACCAGGTGAGCTACTAACCGAGGGCGAGAAAGCGCGCGTGTTGAGCGACTCGGTCGCTCGCTCGGTTCGGGCGGGCATCACTACCGCGGGCCGGGGATCCACACCGCGGCACCGTCGACGACGCTGACGATCCGCGCGGGCGCTTCGCTGAACGCGCCCGCGAGCTTGGTGCGATACAGCGCGAGCGGGCCGCTCGGCGGTGGGACCTCGACGTCG
>JAGSPR010000396.1 GCA_018262455.1 Deltaproteobacteria bacterium
TTGATCTTCTGGACGACCGAGGTGGTCTTGCCCTTGCTGACCGCGACGTTCGACCGCTCGACGGTCACGTCGCTGTAGTAGAACGCGAGCTGGTAGGTTCCGGCGGGCAGGTCTCCGAGGACGTAGGAGCCGGACTCGTCGGTGATCGCGGTCTGGGTACCGTGCAGGGTGGGACTCGAGGCCACGACCGTGACTCCGGCGAGCCTCTCGCCGGTCTTCGCGTCGCTGACCTGGCCAGCCACCTTGCCGGCCCCCGCGCCCGCGGCGGCCTTGCCGTCGCTGGCAACGCCCGTCGTGTTGATGCCGTCGACGACGTACGTGTTCTCCAGCGAGGTGGAACCGCTGAACGACACCCCGAGCGCGTCGCCCGCCATCTCCACGAGCTCCTCCGCCCCGGACGATTCGGAGTACGGCGACACCCCGGTCGGCGGCGCGACCGCGAACCTGTCCTCGCCCTGCAGCAGGTCGCGGTCGATCGAGCGCACGCTCCACAGGTCGTAGCGAAACGCGAGGGCCGAGCTGGCCCCCACGCCGACCAGCACGCCCTTCCAGTCCTCCGTGGTGGTGTTGTCGACCACCGCCCAGCCCTCGAGCATGACCTTGCCCTCCTTGCCCACCACGACCCGATAGCTCGGCTTCCACGCCGGGGCCTCGGTGACGTAGGTCAGCAGCACCTGCGCGTGCTTGGCCTCGGGAGTCTCGAGCGTCATCGTGAGGTACGTCCCATCCTCGCTCTGGTTGCGCGGGATCGTGACCGAGAGCGGCTTCTTCGACGATCGATCGATGACCGTCAGGGACTTGAGGAAGTCATCGACGCGGTCGCGCGGCACCCGCACCGTGACCTTGCCATCCTCGACGGTGGCGTTGCGCTCGTAGAACGCGACGCCATTGCGGTAGATGACGACGCGCCCGAGCACGCCGCCATCGATGTGGGAGTTGCCACGGTGGTGACAGCCGGCCAGCGCGGCGGCGACGACGACCCCCACGAGGGGGACCCTCCCCATGAGGTGGTTTCGATCCTTCAGGTTGCGCATGCCCCATCTACGCGCGCCCCAGGCGGCCGATCCACGGCAGCCCCCTGACGCCTCGTGGCGCTCGCGTTCGCGCTGCGGTGTCGCACCGGGCGCGCTGTCGCATGCGTCAGTGGTGATGCGTCGACTTCGCGCGAGGCCCGGCCGCGAGCTCGGCGAGTTGTTCCCGGAGCAGCCAGGTCGGCTCCTCGTAGACATCGTCGATCAGGGTCGACAGCACCGGCACAGCGATCGCCTCCTGCCGCGCGATCGCCTCACGGACCTCGGCCTCGAGCGCCTCGGCGGCCTGCTCGCGGGCTCCGGGGGTGAGCCAGCCTCGGCGCAGCATGTACGTCTCGAGCCGGCGGATCGGATCGCGCTGTCCCTTCCACACCTCGGTCACCGACTCGTCGCGGTAGCGAGACGGGTCGTCCGAGGACGTGTGGGCGCTGACCCGGTACGTGACGAGCTCGAGGAAGGTCGGGCCGTCTCCGCGCCGGGCCTTGTCGGCGGCGTACTTCACGGCGTGATAGACCGCGAGCACGTCGTTGCCATCGGCGCGGATCGCCTCGATGCCGTAGCCGATTGCCTTGTGCGCGATCGTGGGCGCCGCGGTTTGCAGGCTGCCCGGGGTCGAGATCGCCCACTGGTTGTTCTGGCAGATCAGCACCACGGGGGCCTTCATCACGCCCGCGAAGTTCATCGCGACGTGGAAGTCGCCCTCGCTGGTGCCGCCGTCGCCCATGAAGCCGAAGCTGACCTTGCGATCGCCGGCGATCTTCATCGCCATCGCGATCCCCACCGCGTGCGGGATCTGGGTCGACACGCACGACGACATCACGACGTAGTGGTGCGCGCGGTCGCACGGGTGACACGGCATCTGGCGGCCCTTGGTGGGATCCGCGGCGTTGCCGAAGATCTGGGCGATGTACGAGTCGAGCGTCAGCCCGCGAAACAGCCCGACGCCCGCCTCGCGCAGCGCCGGGACGATCCAGTCCTCCGGCTCGCTCGCCGCCGCGGAGCCCACGATCGCCGCTTCCTGACCCACGGCTTCGCCGTAGAACCCGATCCGACCCTGACGCTGGAGCGCCATCATCCGGGCGTCGGTCACGCGGATGCGCAGCATGCCTTCGAACAGCTTCTGCGCGAAGCTGCGGTCGAGCGTGATCAGCGCGGCTTCGTCGGTCGGCGTGCCGTCCTCGCGGAGCAGCTGATACAGCCCGCTGATCTTCGCCTCGTCATCGCTGTCGAGGTAGCCGCTCGAGGCAGTCGCGTGCGCCATCCGCGCAATCTAGCGGCGCGGCGCCGACGCGTAAAGCTCGCCGGACGAGGCAAGCGCATGCAAGGTCGCCCCCCTGCGTGGGAACCCGAGGCTCGTCGTCATGCGCGTAGCTGATACAGCTATCAGCGCGGACGCAGGTCATCGCCCTCGCCAGTGGCGACTCCAGTGGCCGGGAGGTCCCCACGGAAAGCCTTGACCTTCGTGGGTGTTGCGTCGGGCCCGAACATTGCTCGTGGCCGCGCCATCCATGAAGACGATCCTTGGAGTGACTTCGCGCTCGCTGATCTTCCTGAGCCTGGTTTCGGCCTGCTCCACCTCGGACGACGACATCTGGTATCCACCGACCGATCCAGGCGGCAAGGCCGACGCGGTCAGCACGATCCGCGGTAGCGACATCCCGTCGGCATTCGTCGACGCGTCGAAGCCCTACCTGCTGTCTCGCCGGATCGATCGGCTGAACGACGTCGGGGCGCTCGACGCGGTCGAGGCGCGGCTCGCGCTGCGGATCGACGGGATCATCGCCAACATGCCCAGCGATGGCCGGCTGCACCTCGCCGAGCTGGTGCGGATGGAGGATCCATCGATCCACGACAGCCTGTTCCCCGACGAGCTCGCGGCGCTGCCACGGCTGTGGAAGAAGGTCGAGGCGCCGTCGACCAACGACCTCGTCGTGGGACCCGACATCGCGTTCGGCGTCGTCGACACCGGGACGCCGCCCGGGCCCGCCGTCCCGCCCCCGTCGCTCGACATCGCATCGCTCGTGGCCGAGCTCGGCACGGCCGCGAGCCGGCTGCAGAACCTGTTCAACAGCGACCACAACGCCACAACCGTGACCCTCGCTGACCTCGGCAACGCGGTCGCCAATCCGGGTGCATTCACGACCGCGGAGATCGTCGCGTTCGGCAAGCTCCAGGCGCTGTTCCGCGAGCAGGCGGTCGCGCAGGCCGATGCCACGCTGGCGGTCTCGCCCCCGCCGGGGCCGTTCGCCCGCGACGCCACGCTCGGACCGGTCACGCTGCACATGGCGGGCACGACGAGCTACGAGGAGGATCGCGAGGCGTTCTCCAGCACCTTGCAGCTGCGGCTCACCGGGAAGCAGATCCACACCACGACGGCCACGCTCCCGGCCGACAGCAAGGTGATCGTGATCGAGAAGGCCACGTCGATCGAGACCGTGTTCGGTGTCGGCGACGTCCCCGATCTGCAAGGTGGCGCCCACGTGTTCGAGGTCTGGCGCGCGGGCCAGCGCGTGTTCGCGACCAACGCGACGCTACCGGATGAGACCCGGACGGCGACCGTGGATCTCGCGGACAAGCTCGACTACACGCTGGTCGCGGGACTCACCCCGCTCGTTCGCAACCTCGTGACCACGACGGTCGGCAGCTCGACGCTCGTGACCCACCACACGTTCGACAAGACGGTGATCGCGCCGACCGGCATGGTGAACGACTTCGTGCTCACGCGGACGGCCACGCCGAAGGTCTCGATCCCGGTCGGGCGCTACGCGTTCCCGCAGGGTAACGTCACGCTGCTGGTGTTTCCGAACAACGTGCTCTGGGTCGTGAAGAACGGCCAGACCGCTCGGCTGTTGCCGATCGGGAACTCCAGCACGAACCCGACGCGGTTCTCGAACTCGGGCCTGGGCGTCAGCTTCGATGCCTCCTCGAGCATGTTGAGCGGTAACTCGCCGTCGTTCTCCGCGATCGTGACGGCGTCGATGCGCGACATCTGAACCACCGATCCGCGCTGCTCGCGCGGTCGGGCCGTTGCGGCTCGAGTGCCGGCGCTGGCGCTCGAGGCCGTGCGCTGATCCCAGACCGCGTGCGTGGTCCTGGTCACCGGGAAGAAATGGACGGGCTTCGCCGACTCCGAAGAGGACATCGCCGACAAGGCGGTCGGGAAGAAGATCCAGCCCTATCGCATCGAGGACGAGGCGCGAAGAATGAAGAATACGACCTTCGTCGTGAAGCCCGCCTTCACCCCGTTCGCGCTTGCCGATGGCAACCTCATCACCGGCCAGCAACAGAACAGCGGCGCCGAGGCGGCCAAGCTCGTCATCCATCAACTCGAGCAGCGCAACGCGAAGTGACCGAGCAGGGATCCGTGCCCGAACCTCGGTCACCAACTCCCGAGCCCGCTCCTGGCGACGCATGAAAGCTGACGTTCCGTTGTCAGCTTTGACGTCGCACTCCCGTGGACGGCCATGGGCGATCCATTACCGTGTCGAGGAGGAAACACATGGCAACCAAGATCAAGCGTCCCGAAGGCCACCACAGCGTCACGCCGGGGTTCTCGTGCCCCAGCGCCGCGAAGGTGATCACGTTTCTCGAGCAAGCGTTCGGCGGCAAGGTCGTCGACCGCTACGACGGCCCCGGCGGCGCGGTGATGCACGCCGAGGTCATGCTCGGTGACTCCGTCGTGATGATGGGCGAGCCGATGCCGGGCATGCCCGCGATGCCCGCCCAGCTATCGTATTACGTCGACGACGGCGACGCCGTCGACACGGCCTACAAGCGCGCGCTCGCGGCGGGCGCGACGTCGGAGGCCGAGCCGAAGAACCAGTTCTACGGCTATCGCAGCGCGACGGTGAAGGATCCCGGCGGCAACAAGTGGACGATCTGCGCGATCGTCGAGCAGGTGTCGAAGGAAGAGATGCACCGCCGCATGGCGAACATGAAGGGCTAAGTTAGCCGCGGCGCTCGGCTTGCTTCAGCCGGCGCCGCTCGATCGCGAGCCGGTCACTGGCATCCATCGCGACAGCCCGGTCCTTGCTGTTCGCTAGCTCGCTCAGCAACGCGAGCCTGGCCTGCGGTGTGCGCGCATGGCCCCATCGCTCGAGAGCGCTCGCTGCTTCGCCACTCCACGCAACGAGCTCCCGAAACAGGAGCTCCTGGTTGAAGAACCCGATGAACCGCTGCCTGGCGCCGAACACCGGTCCGCAGATGACGTTCTGGACGATCTCGACGGTCGCCTTGCCGGGTCTGGCCCCCTTCAGGGGCGACTCCAGGGCGATCACCGCGAGCTTCGACTTGTCCTCCGGTGCCGACGTCACCGATGCGACGAGCACGCGCTGGGCACCATCGAACTCGGTGAACATGTCGACATGGATCTTCGAGCAGGCCTCGGTTAGCCGGGGGCGTGACATCAGCGCCATCGCACAGATCGCGCAGCAGATGAGCATCCAACGCATCTCGATACCTCTCGTCGAATCTGCCAGAAGTCGCGGCGTGCACCAAGGTCATTACTTGACGTGAGCGCTCGGTGGCTACGAGCCGAGTCCGAAGCCGCCGAGCGCCGAGCCCTCGTCGCTGCCGCGGCCGAAGCCCGAGGCCACCGCCGCCGCGAGCATCCGTCCGGCCAGCCGCGAGAACGGCAGTGACTGCAACCACACCTTGCCCGGCCCGGTGAGCGTCGCGAAGAACAGCCCCTCGCCGCCGAACAGCGCGGTCTTGAACCCGCCGACCCACTGGATGTCGTAGTTGACCTTGGGCTCGAACGCGACGAGGCAGCCGGTGTCGAGCCGGATCGTCTCGCCGGCGGCGAGGTCCTTCGCGACGATCGTGCCGCCGGCGTGGATGAACGCGAGCCCCTGGCCCTCGAGCTTCTGGAGGATGAAGCCCTCGCCGCCGAACAGCCCCGCGCCGAGCTTCTTGTTCCAGGCGATGCCGACCGAGATCCCCTTGGCCGCGCACAGGAACGCGTCCTTCTGGCACAGCAGGGTGCCGTCGTACTGGCGCAGGTCGACCGGGATGATCTTGCCGGGGTAGGGCGCCGCGAACGCGACCTTCTGCCGGGTCTGCGCCGCGTTGCCGAAGATCGTCATGAACATCGACTCGCCGGTGAGGACGCGCTTGGCGCCCTGCATCAGCTTGCCCATGAAACCCTGCTGCTCGGCCGGTTTC
>JAGSPR010000123.1 GCA_018262455.1 Deltaproteobacteria bacterium
TAGAACTTGAGGTTGTCGTCGCGCAGCACGCGGATGCAGTTGACGTAGCCCTCGGCGAGGTTCTCGAACTGCGAGCTCTCCTTGCCGAGCTTGAGCAAGATCTGGAAGCAATCGAACGCGCGCTCGAGCTCGCCGACCTGCTCGAAGTCATCGGCGACCTGCTCGAGCTTGCGCTGGCTCTCGATCAGCGCGCGCCGGGCCTCGCCGGCCACCTCCGCTCGACCGTCGAGCCGAGCCGCCGCGAGCCCGTAGTTGAAGTGGACGAGTGCAGCCTCGTACGGGCGCTGGCCGAGCCCGGGTGCGTGGACCAGCGCCTTCCAGGCGGCGATCGCCTCGGGATACTGCTTCGCCTTCTCGAACGCGACCGCGGCGTGGACCGGCAGCTTGGCCTTCTGGTAGAGCTGCGCCGCCTCGTTCCACTTCTTCTCGATCTCCGCGAGCCGAGCCCGCAGCGCCGTGTGCTCCTCGGCGACGAGCTGACCGCGCGCCAGGTCGAAGTAATGCAGGTAGAGGTAGACGAACGAGGCCTCGCGCCCGCGGCCAAGCCGGCCGTAGATCTCGCCGAGCCGGCGCAGCCACTCATCGTATTCGTAGTTGATGACGTGGGTCTGACCGATCAGCTCGCGGTAGTGACGCTCGGCGTCCGCCCACCTGCCCTGCTGGACCAGGGCTTCCGCCTGATCCGCCGTGCTCTCGATCGAGTTGAAGGTGCGGCGTGCCATGTCACTTCTTCAGGTCGTCGGGACGCGTCGGCTCGCCACCCTGTTTCGGCATCCGCCGGCTCTGCTGCGGATCACTCGACACCGCCTGCATCGGGGGCGGCTTGCGAGGCGTCGATCGGGTGGCATCTCCGACGATGTCGAGGGCTCGGCGCTGGCGCTCGGCGCGGCTCGTGAGCACGTCTCCCGACACGATCTGCGAGCGATCGAGCTGCTGGACGAACTCCGGCAGCTGATCGCCCGACGGCAGCACGATGACCCCGTAGAGAAACGCCTGCTGCTTGAGCGAGGTCACCAGCTCGGGCTCGATGTGACACTGGCCGTGCGTGATCGTGTAGAGCACGACGCGCCGCTTGTGCTCGCGCCGCAGCCGCGTCACCTCGACCAGCAGCTGGCGGAACACCTTGCCGTAGTTGCGGCCACGCTCGCTGCGGAACGACAGCAGGTACGGCACCGGCACCTGACCCGAACGCCCGATCTTGATCGTCTCGTGCAGCCGCGAGTCGAAGAACCGGACCCAGATCTCGTCACCCTCGAGCGTCAGCTTCTTGATCAGCGCGAGCGCGAGCCCGCGCGCGAACACCTGACGCTGGCCGCGCATCGACGCCGAGCAGTCGATCAGCAAGTACTGCAGCCGGCGCTCGTCCTCGCGCTGCTTCTCGCGGCCGTAGTAGAGCAGCTCGTTATCGACGACCTTCTGCTCGAAGATCTCGCGGTCGTAGGCGAGCTCGGAGAGCACGAGTGAATCGATGTTGCCCTTGCGCTCGATCGAGGCGTAGCCGTCGACCGCGAACGTCTGCGCGCCGGTGGTGCGCCGGGTCTCGAGCACGCTCGGCAGCAGATCGAGCGAGAAGTTGGCCACGTCGTTGGCCTCCGGCGAGCCGAGCGCCGCGAACAGATCGACGAGATCGATCGCGCCGCCCAGGGCCTCGCTCCCCGACGCGCTGTCCTCCTTGAACAGCCCGAGCAGCCGGACGGTATCGAGGTCGATCAGCTCGACCTGCGTGTAGATGTGCATCGACTGGGCGACCAGGTGCTCGACGAACGCCCACAGCCCCTTGGGATCGAAGTCCTTGAAGTGGTCCGCGAAGTCGACCTCCCCGAGGATGCCGAGATCCAGCGGGATCGGCTCGGCGCCGGCACTCTTGCTGCGATCGCGCCACCGGTTGTAGGTGTCGCCGAGGATCCGCGAGAGCAGCACCGCCACCATCTCGTCGCGCAGCCGGAGCCCGGCCAGCCGCTCGGTCACCTCCGAGGTGGAGATGTTCTCGAGCAGGCGCCGGTACTGATCGAGCTGCGGCTTCTGCCCGGGGGGGACCTGCACCCGCGCCAGCTGCGCCTCGCGGGCCCGCAGCGTGTACCCGCCGGCGCCGCGCGTCATCGACAGCATCACGCCGATGTCGTGGATCACGAACAGCGGCAGGTGGACGCCCATCCGTGCGAGCGAGTTGCTCCAGGCAGCGGCCCGGACGATCGCCATCGGCGTGTCGACCTGGACGTGCGACAGCACCATCGTCGCGACCTGGCGCGCGAGGAAGCTGCGTCGACGTTCGGCGGGGATCGGCACGGGCGAAAGCTAGCACTGGAGGCACCGGTCGCGCACCGGTTCGGCAAGCCCGTGGATCGGCTAGAACGACATGGCATGGCTTCGATCGAGGACGACTGGCTCTGGGGCTGGGATCCCACGCCGGGCATCGTCTCGGTGTGGGCGGAGCCCGACGGTCAGGTGCTCGTCTGGCGACGGGATCCGGCTGCCCGGGTCGTGTCCTGCGAGGAGGTCCGATTTCGCCCGTGGCTCGTGCTCGACCGGCTCGACGATCTCCAGCACCTGCACGCGCGGCTCGTGCCCGAGCGTGAGGCGCGGTCGGGGTCGGTCACGTTTCGCGAGCTGGAAGGTCCGGGCGCGCTGCGCTTCCTCGTCCGTGCCGACGATGCGCGCGCGCTCGCGTCGGCGGTACTCCAGGGCGCGTCGCGGCGGCTTGGTCATCGCGTCGGCCACGTCCGCGAGCTCGGTCCCGGTAGCGTGCTCGTGCTGCCTCTCGAGGAGCAGTACCTGGTCGCGACCGGGCGCACCTACTTCCGCGACCTCGCGTTCGACGAGCTCCAGCGGCTCCAGCTCGATCTCGAGACGACCGGGCTCGATCCCGAGCGGGACCGGATCTTCCTGATCGCCGTCCGCGATCCCGCAGGCCACACCACGATCCTCGAGGCACAGGGGGAGCACGGCGAGGCGGAGGCCGATCTGCTCCGGCGGCTCGTCGCGCTGATCGCGGCCTGCGATCCGGACGTGATCGAGAACCACAACCTGCAGGGGTTCGACCTGCCGTTCCTCGAACGTCGCGCACGGCTGCTCGGCGTGCCCCTCACGCTCGGGCGCGCGGGCGGCCCCGGGCTCCGCCAGCGCGCCGCCCGACGTGGCGTGTCACGGGACGGCTCCGAGGTCCCGGCGCGGTTCACCGTCCCGGGGCGCGAGCTGATCGACACGATGGACGCGGTCCTCCGCCACGACTTCTCGACCCGCGAGCTGCCCGGGCATGGCCTCAAGGACGTGGCTCGTCACTTCGGGCTCGCCAGGCCGGATCGCGAGTACGTGCCGGGCGCGCAGATCGCCGAGGTGTACCGCCACGATCCCGCGCGCGTGCGGCGCTACGCGGCGGATGACGTCGCCGAGGTCGCGGGCCTGGCGAGGCTGCTCGGCGGTGCGGCGTTCGCGCTCGCGCGGATGGCGCCGCGTCGCTACGAGCGGCTCGCCGATGCCGGCCCCGCCACCGGCGTGCTCGATCCGCTGCTGGTCCGGGCCTACCTCCGGTCGGGTGCGGCGCTGCCGGCCCACGAGCCCGGCGATGGCACCTCGCACAGCGGCGCCGCGTTGCACCTGTTCGCGGCCGGCGTCGCGCATCGCATCGTCAAGGCGGACGTCGCGAGCCTCTATCCCTCGCTGATGCGCGAGTACCGCATCGGCCCCGCGCGCGACCGGCTCGGGGCCTTGCTCGCGCTCGTCGAGCGCCTGGTCGATCAGCGGCTCGCGGCGAAGGCGCGCGCGCGGGCGGCACCCGCCGGCTCGGCCGAGCGCCACACCCACGAGGCGCTCTCGGCCGCGATGAAGATCCTCGTCAACTCGGCGTACGGCTACCTCGGTGCGGGCGGGCTCGCGCGGTTCGCCGATGTCCACGCCGCGAACGAGGTGACCCGGCACGGGCGAGCCGTGCTCGAGCTGCTGTGCCGCGAGCTGGCAGCCCGCGGGGGCACGCTGCTCGAAGCCGACACCGATGGCGTGTACTTTGCCGTCCCCGAGGCCTGGACCGAGGCAGACGAGCGTCGCGTCGTCGGCGAGGTCGCGAGCCTGCTGCCGGCCCGGGTGCAACTCGAGTTTGACGGCCGGTACGCGGCGATGCTCTCCCACGAGCCGAAGAACTACGCCCTGCTCGGGTATGACGGGACGCTGCTGCTGCGTGGGGTCGCCTTCCGATCGAGCCGCGCCGAGCCGTTCGGAGAGGCGTTCTTGCGGCGCGCGATCACGTGTCTGCTCACAGGCGACCTGGTCGGCGTCCAGGACGCGTTCGTGGCGACCGTGCTGGCGCTGCGCCGGCGCACGATGCCGACCCGCGAGGTCGCGGCGCGGGTCCGGCTGACCAGGACGCCCCCCGAGTACCTCGCGACACGTGGCTCGCGCAAAGAGCTGATCTACGAGGCCGTGATGGCGACTGGCCGGACCGACTGGACCCCGGGCGAGCGCGTCCAGGTCTATCGCGCCGCGCAGGGCCGTGCCGCGGTGTTCGTCGACGGTCCGCCAGCCGACGGCGACCCGCGCGACTACGATGTCGAGCACTACGTGCGCGTGCTCCGCGAGACCTTCGCGGCGCGGATGGTCCGGGCGCTGACGCCGGACGACTTCGCAGCCGTGTTCGGAGACCCCGAACAGCCGTCGTTGTTCGCGCCGAAGCTGGGGGATGCGCACACGATCCTCACGGTCGTGCTCGTACCCTCCTGAGGGCGGGCGGGGTCAGCGCGGCAGGCTGGCGTGGAGGAGCTGCGCGTCGCCGAGCTTCTCCGCGAACCACAGGTCCTCGGGAAACAGCAACCCCGCGGCCTCGGCGGCCTCGAGGTAGCGCACGATCGCGGGACCATCCTCGATCGGCAGGCCGGACCGATGTGCGGCCTGCCGGCCGTGCGCGATCCGCTGCAGCCGGACGCACTTCTCGGCCCAGGACCAGACGCGCTGGCGGTCGTCGCACGGCAACTCGAGCGCGCGCTCGACGGCGTCCACGATCTGATCCTCGATGCCTCCGGGCTCCCACATCACCTGGTGACTGAGCCCGTGACGCAGCGCATTCGCGAGGTCGATGAACGCGGCGGCGCTGGGCTCGAGCTCCGCGACCCGTCGGCGCGCCGTGATCGCGCCCTTGTCGCCGAGCTTCTGGAGCAGGACGGCCTTGCAGCGATGCGCGTTGCAGCACCGGTCGTCCAGCCCGATCGCGCGATCGAAGCTGGTGCGGGCCTCGTCGGTGCGCCCGAGCGCGAACAGCGCGATGCCGCGGTTGCACCAGGCCTCGGCCTGCTTCGTGTCGATCGCGATCGCGGCCTCGTACTCGGTGAACGCCTCGTGGTGGCGGCCGAGTGCATGGAGCATGTTCCCGGCGTTGTGGTGGTCGAGGTACGTCGGCTTGATCGAGGTGGACCGGCGGAACGAGTCGACGGCCTCGGCGAACCGGCGCTGGCGCTCGAAGAACTGGCCGCGCACGCTCCAGGCACCTGTCGCGTCCGGATCCGCGGCCACCAGCTCGTCATAGGCAGAGGCTGCTTCGTCCACCGCGCCGGCTGCTTCCGCGCGCGTTGCTCGTGCGAGTGCTGATCGCGCCGCGTCGTTCACAGCCCGAACTTCGACGACGCGAACACCGTCTCGAGCAGCTGATCGACCTCGCGGATCATGCGGGACGCCGCCTCACCCGGAAGGGCCGCGAGCGCGACCTTGATCTCGTTGAGATTCTTGAGCTGGCTGAACAGCTGGATATCGGAGAGCTCGGTACCCGACGTGAGCAGCTCGCGGATGACGCCCAGCTCGGTGAGCAGATCATCGAGGCTCGCAGACGGTCCGATGAACCTGCGCTCGTCCGGATGCTCGCGATAGTACGAGTCCACGATCGGATTCACGATCTCCTCGAGGAGCTCGACCTGATCGAGGTTGTTCCAGATGTGGCGGAGGATGAAGAAGTCACCGTCGTGGACGCGCGTGCGGCCGTCGAACACCGCGGACGCCGCAAACAGCTTGAGCAGCTTCACCGCGCGGCGATCGGACACCGAGATGCCTTCGCTGCGGATCTGGAAGATGAGCCCCTTGTACTTGGTGAGGAACTCGTCGGGGAGCTGCATGAACTTGTCGAAGTTCTGCTGGATCTGGCGGAGGTCGCGCGCGCTGATCACGGGGCGCAGCTCGCCCATCGGCCGCCCCGCCAGGTCGACACCGCGCCCGGTCATCTTGCGCAGCTCCAGCGCCACGCCCTTCTTCATCAGCTCGTGGAAGTGATAGCTGTCGAGGTTGTCCGACAGGACGCGCACGAGAAACCGGTCGAACATCGCGGCGAGGTTCTCGTCATTCGGCACCTCGTTCGAGGCCGCGTACAGCGAGATCAGCGGCACCGCGATCACGTCGGGACCGTTCTGGAACTTGCGCTCGTTGATGATGTGCAGCAGCGAGTTCAGGATGGCGGAGTTGGACTTGAAGATCTCGTCGAGGAAGACGATCTCCGCGGTCGGCAACATGTTCTCGATGCGGCGCGTGTAGCGACCCTCGCGGAAGGCCGAGATATCGACCGGCCCGAACAGCTCGTTCGGCTCGGTGAAGCGCGTCAACAGGTACTCGAAGTACCGCGCGTCGATCAGCTTCGCGAACATGTCGATCATCGCCGACTTCGCGGTGCCCGGCGGACCGACGATGACCATGTGCTCGCCGGCGATCGCCGACACCGTCATCAGCCGGATGATCTCCTGCTTGTCCAGGAACTGCGCGTTCATCTGGCGCGCGAGATCCTGAAACGCCGCAGACGCGCGAGCCACGTCGACGGCAAAGCTGCGGGGGTTGGTGGGCGGCGCGACCATCTAGACGGAGGGCACATTACCCCAGGAAGCGTGGATTTCTATCGATCCAACTGGCCGAAGTTCCAGCGCGACCTCGAGACGGCAACCGGAAGCAAGGATCGAAACTACCTTACGGCGAGGGTCCCCCTTGGGGGGGGCGGATCAAGGCGTGTCCAGGCTGGGCAGCTCCACCCGATCGCGCGGGGCATTCGGATGCAGGTGGCGCCGGAGTCGCTGGGCGAGGGCATCGATCACCGCATCGCTCAGCAGCTCGGACGTCTGCGCGCGATGCACCATCCAGCGCTTCGCCAGCGACGGGATCGACTCCACGCCCGGGGGAATCGCGAGCCGCGGATCGACGACGGCGAGCGCGCCCGGGAGCGCGAACAGCGTCGCCAGCCCGCGTGGCCGCTGGCCGGCCGCCTCCGCCGCCAACACCGTCGAGATCAAGGGTGACTTCGCGCCGGGCTCGCGCAGCGACATCTCGCCCATGCAGAACAGCGCGTTGAGGTGGACCAGGAACGCCGCGACCGCGCGGACATCGGCCTCCTCGGGCGCACGCTCCAGCATCTGCTCGAACGCCGCCGCGAGCCGCGCCGGCCCGACGATCTGCTCGCGCGGACTGGCATCGGGCACGAGCTGATACGCGACCGCGCGCGCGAGCTCGTGGTCGCGCAGCAGGAACACCGCGTCTTCCCAGTGCAGCGGCGGAGCCCCGGGGTGGGAATCGAGCAGCTGGGTGAACGGCGTCCGGCGAAGCAGCGTGGCCATGATCGGCGCCGTATCGGGGACCGCGAGCAACTCGTCGAAGTCGACGACCGTGACTTCCTCGCGCACCCGCCGCAGCCCCTTCCACGCGACGAGCCGGGTCGGCGGCTTCTGGCCGGCAAACCGCGCGCGGCCGGTCCACCATGACACCGTGACGTCGGAGCGCGTGAGGTGGAACAGGTTGCCAAGCAGCGCGTGGCGCGCCATCACGCGCGTGCGGTTGCGCGACAGCGGCTGGCTGACCAGCCCGAGCGCGGTCTCGATGATCTTGCGGCGCTGCTTGTCGGTGACCGACCACGCCTCGGCGCGCGGGTGGACGAGGAACAGCGCGTTGTGCAGCCCGGCCGCGAGGCAGAGGTCGTCGAGCTCGAACACGAAGGCGGGCGGGCGGCAGACCAGCGTCGAGAGCGCCGCGTGCCGCGCATCGTCGACCGCGACCAGCTCGACGCTCGCGTGATCGAGCTCGCCCTCCCAGCGCTCGACCTCATCGAGCGGGATCGGCGCGCCGACATGCAGCTCGCCGCCGGCCACGAGCGGGCGCACGAAGCGCTCAAGAAACTCGCGGACGTGCTCCCTGGGCATCGGCTCCCTACTTCTCGCCGGACGGCAGCAGCTTGCGGTCGGGGGCGTCGGGGAAGCCCCACAGCGCGAACCGGCCGACCGTATCGTTGACGACCTGGGCCTCGGCCGAGATGTCGGCGGCGTAGTCGAGGATCTCCGCACGCTCGACCTCGAGCTTGGCCAGCGCGCGACGCTCGAGCGTGGTGAACGAGGCCTCGCTGATCTGGAACGGCCGGCCTTCGGCGGTGAACACCGTCACGATCCCGGAGGCGTGGCCGAGCGCGCGCGCGAGCACGTCGGGCGACACGCGGGGCACGACGTCCATGCCGAGCGGCACGAGCAGCCCCGGGGCGATCTCGCACAGCAGCTGGCCGAGCGGGATCACATCGAGGTTCTCGGATCCGACGACGAGGATGCCGCGATCGGTCGCCGCGACCCGGTGGCCGCGCAGACTCACCGGTGGCAGCGCGAACAGGATCCGCTTGAGCCGCGACGCGTGCTCGATCTCGATCAGCGTGGCGACTACCCGGCGCGGCGGGCCCATCGACGCCGCGAGCTTGAGCTCGACCCCGATCGCCTCGGCCGCCCCACCGCCGTACTCGACCGGATCGCGGGGACGGTGCAGGGGCTGATCGAGGTCGAGGCCGACGCGCGTCAGGTCGCCGATGTCCGACAGCGACAACGGCCCGGGCAGCACGTCGACGCGATCGCCGGGCCAGAACACGTGGAACGTTTCGGGCGGGAACACCGACGCACACGACGCCAGGTCGATCGGATGGGCGTAGCCGACCGCGACGACGGCATTCGCGCCCGCCGGGCGAAACACGTCGATCCCCGGGGTCCCGAGGAACAGCGCGAGGATGCGCTCGGGCAGCGCGCGCGCGCGGATCAGCATGTAGCCGCGATCGCGGGTCTGATCATCGAACGCGCTCGTCGAGCCCGGCGTGAACAGCCCGGCCTGCGCTTCGACCTTGTTGCGCCACAGGTAACGGATGATGCCGTCGGCAAGGCCGCGCGCGACCGCGAGGTAGAGCTCGCCGCGATCGTCGGCCGCGAGCTTGGCTCCGCCGGGCAGCTTCCTGATCGAGAGCCGGAACAGCAGGCGCGAGAACGGCAGATCGCCCTCCCGGATGTAGCCCTGCGCGAACTCGTCCCCGTGGACCATGAAGTCGGCGCCTGCCGGCATCCCACCGATGTCGACCGCGTCGTAGCCGTAGGGCGACCGATCGTCGCGGAACTTCACGAAGTGCTTCGAGGTGCCGGTGTAGATCGCACCGCCGACCAGTCTCGCCAGCCGCGCGGCGCGATCGGCGGCATACGAGGTCACCGCAGGGATCTGGACGACGATCTCGCGGCTGCCCAGCGCCGTCCGCGCCTTCGTGATCAGGAGATTTGCCATCAGCTCGTCGAGCGATGCCTCCGACGAGTACAGCCGGAACCACGACACCGCGCCCTCGAGCGTGGCGAACGTCAACAGGCAGTACTTACCGAGCAGGATCCCGCGTGGATCCGGCGCCACACCCGGCGTGAAGAACCGGGTCTGCCCCTGGGCGACGTGCTCGAGCGCCATCGCGTCGCAATCTAGCATGCAGCCGCACGGAACCATGCCGGCGGCACCGTGTACGATGGGCAGGTGCTGCGCCTCGCTGCCGTGCTGTCGCTCGTGGTGTCGCTGGTGGCCTGCAGCTCGCCGCCCACCTCCCCCAACCACGGGGGCGCGACCCCGGCACGGCGCGCGATCACACCCCGCGCGAAGCTCCCCGCCGCGCTTCAGCCGGTCCTGCCCGCGCATGGCATCTACGCCGCCGGCGGTGGCCTGGTGTCCTCGGCCTGGCGGGTGATCGTCGATACCGATCAACAAACGATCGCGGCCGGCAGCTCGACGCCCGCCCACGCATCATCGATCGGACCGATGGAGCACCAATCCGGACCGATGGAGCACCAATCGACCAAGCCGCTGTCGCAGCGCAACCGGCTGATGCTGACCGAGCTCGCCGAGGATGCGTGGCGCGAGCCCCCGTCGAAAGATCCGCCGGACCCGACCGCCGACTACGACGAGATCTTCGTCGTGCTCGATGGCGATGCCACGTTCTACCTCGAGGGCTTCGGGCCGATCCGCCAGCCGCTCGCGGCGAAAGCGATCATCGAGCTTCGAGCCGCCGCCGGGCTGTAGCGGGCTAGGTGCTCTGGAGCTGGATATCGACGCGGCGATCCTGCTTCCAGGTCGACTCGTCGGTGCCACTCGCCTCGAGCGCGCCACGCGTCGTGACGGCCATCTGCGGCGCGCCAACGCCGAGCCGACCGAGGTACTGGCTCACCGAATGCGCGCGGCGCGAGCCGAGCCCCAGGTTGTACTCCTCGGTGCCACGTGGATCGGCGCGACCGATCAGCGCGACCGTCTTGCCCTTGAGCGCGCCGGTCGTGAGGCACGTCGCGATCTGGTCGAGCACGGCGCGATCGTCGGGGGTGAGCGCGTCCTCGTCGGTTTCGAACTTGGGGGTTGCCGCTGCTGCCGGGATCTTGAGCCCGCACGCGGTGGCGATGTCGGTGGACACCGCGAGGCTCGGGCTGACCTGCTTGTCCTCGACCACGGCCGGCGCCGGCTTGGTGTCCGGCTTGGTTTCGGTGGGTGTGGTGGCCGACGTGTCGGTCGGCGTCGTCTTGGCCTTCGCCTTGTCCTTGCCACAACCGATGGTGGTTGCGAGGACGAGGCTCAGCGCGAGGGTCATGGTCTTCATGGGGCGAATCCTGCCACAAACAGATGCGCGTTCATGGAATCTGAGGTCCGTTCGCATGCGTTGGTCCAGCGAGGTCTCATGCCCAAACGTTCGACGATGTCAGTTCTTACGGCGCTCGCGCTCATGGCCGCCGGCGCCGCCTGCGGCAAGAAGGCCGATGGGCCCAGGGCCAAGGACGATGCGGCGGCCAATCCCACCGCCTCGCCGATCGCGACGCCGATCAGCGGGGTCGATCAGCTGCGGCGCATGAACTACGCCTGGGGCTCCGAGGGCTCGACGGCGTACGGCAAGGCGATCGCGGCGTACAAAGCGAAGCCGCACGACTGGGCGGGGGTACGCACCCAGTGTGAGATCGCCCTCGCGAAGGATCCCCACCACATGGGGGCGCACTGGCTGCTCGGCGTCGCCCTCGCGCAGGCCGGCGATCATGCGGCCGCCGTCGATCACCTCGTCGCCGCGCTGGCCGCCGACTACGCGCAGTACATCCCGAACTTCACCACCGACCCCGACCCCGACCTCAAGGCGTTCCTCACCACCTCGCACGGCGCGTCGGTGCTGGAGGTCGCGGCGAGAATCCACGAGGACTACGACAAGCGGATCGCGAACGCGATCTTGCTCGTCGGCCGGCGCAGCTCGTTCAAGTGGCCAGAAAAATTCGGAGCTCAGTCCGCGAGCTCGCGCGGCGAGCTCTACGCCTTCGATCGCGAGACCAAGCGGTACCTCCGGCTCACGCATACCGACGATCAGGTGGTGGGCTTCGTGCGCGCACCGTCGGGCGGAGAGCTTGCCGTCCTCGCGTTCGACAAGCTCGACCGGCCCAAGGCGGACGACCTCCCGCCCCTCCTCGTCCGTGCCTACGTCCAGGTGCTCGACACCAGGACCTGGAAGCCCGCCGGGCCACGCGCGAACCTCACCGGGCCCATGCGCGAGGTCTCGGTCGGCTACGGTGAGGGCGATCAGCTCCTCGTCTCGGCTGCCCCCGCGGTCGGGCGGTGGGGCATCGGCCCCGCGATCGTGTCGTCGATCGACCGTTCGACCGGCAAGCTGACGAAGGTCGCGCTGCCGTCTCCCACCCCGCGGATCGTGTTCACCCTCGAGGACGGCCACCTCGTCCGCGCGGCCGAGGGGGTGAAGGCGGCGTGGACGGGCGATCCGCCTACCGCGCCCGCACTCGAGATCGCCGGCAAGTCGATCCCGATTCCCGAGTCGGGCGCCACCTCGCAAGCCTCGCTCGCGGTCGCGCCGACCTCCGGACACGTCGCGTTCGCCACTGCGGTCGACTCCTGCGCGAAGGATGCCGCGCCGTCGCTCTACTTCGCCGACGGCAAGACCGGCGCGCTCAAGCACCTGCTCACCGCGAAGAGCCGGTTCTCGACGCGCTGGATCGATGCCACCACCCTCGCCTACGAGGACGGCGACGGCGCGATCCGGCTGTGGGATGCCGGTACAGGCCGCGAGACGATGAAGCTCGACAATCGGCCTGGCGTCGCGCTCGACGTGCTGTCGATCTCTCCGGCGCCGCTGTGCAAGCAAGCGCCGCCGTCGGCCGATGCCGGCTCGGGCTCGGCCGACGAGCCGTTGCCGCCGGAGGAAGGGGCCGGTTCGGGCGGCCCGGTCACCACGCCCTGACCGTCGACCGCTACTGCTTGCGGCAGAAGTTCTCGAGCTGGACGTCGGCTTCGGGAGTCATCGGGCCGGTCCCGCCGTACGCGGTGCGCTGCTCGTGCGTGACCTGGCGCGAGCTGGCGATCTGCGTGAACACCTCGGTGCCCTCGTTGCCCGTGCGCGAATAGTCCGAGTAATGGGTGGTGTAGAGCCCGAAGTGCGGCGCGAACCCCTCGACCCATTCGAAGTTGTCGGTGAGCGACCAGTGGTAATAGCCACGGACGTCGACCCCGGACTGCCGCGCGCGCTCGATCGACTCGAGGACCCGCACGATGTTCTCGGCGCGGCGCTTCGGGGTCTCGGTCGCGATCCCGGCCTCGCTGACGACGAGCGGCAGGTCGGGATAGCGCGCCGCGTACGCGATCAGGATGTCGCCGATGCCGTCCGTGTAGCCCTCGTAGCCCATGTGCGGGACGCAGTAGCTGGGATCGGGCGCGGGCAGGCAGGCGCCGAAATCGAGCCCGCCGAAGCACGGGGTGACGCTGATCGGAGCGGGCAGGAGCGGCGCGCGTCCGGTGACGCCGGCGCGAAAGTAGTACTGGAGGCCGAGCCAGTCGAGCCGACCAGCCCATTCGGGGTGCGGCTCGTCGGGCGTGCCGTCGAGGTTGGAATCGAACGAGCCGTTGCGGATCGAGTCGATGAACAGGTAATGGAACAGGTACTGGATGCGATCGCGGGCGCCGAGATCCTCGGGATCCTCCGACGGCCCGTTCGACCGTGCCGGCTCCCAGTCGGCCACCGACAACGACAGCCCGATCGACGTGGCCGCCCCATCTCCGTCGGCATCGACCGTGTCGTTCGCCTTGATCGCGTCGTAGATCGCGACGTGGGCGGCGAGGTAATCACGCAGCACC
The DNA here is from genome assembly GCA_018262455.1 of Deltaproteobacteria bacterium. Next base: position 13,381 of record JAGSPR010000123.1, read on the forward strand.
GCGGCGAAGTGGACCGGATCGAGCGAGAACTGGCCGGGCGGAAACTGCCCGACCGCGTAGCCCGCGAACAGGTAGTTGACCGGCTCGTTGACGGTGCCCCACTCGTCGACGAGGTCGCCCAACCTCGTGGCGAGGAGCGCGGCATGCTCGCCGAGCTGCTCCGCGATCTGGGTGCCGCCCGGCGAGCCGAAGCCGCACAGGTTCGTGTCGGTCGGCCCGTTGGCGCACGAGATGCCGCGCGGATCGGCGACCCACACGGGGTTCGAGAAGTGATGCACGGTGACCAGCGGCCGGATGCCAAGCGAGTGCAGCGCCTCGAGCTCGGTGCGGTAGTGCGCCAGCGCGGTCTCGTCGATCTGGTCCTTGACCGGCTCGACCCGCGCCCACTCGATCGAGAACCGGTAGCTGTCGACGCCGAGGGCATCGACCAGCGCGAGATCGGTGTCCACCAGCGAGTAGCCGCGGGTCGCGTCGCCCACGAAGTCGCCCTTGCCGAAGCCGCCCTGGTCCGTGGGCAGCGTCCACAGGTACCAGTCGGTCGCCGTGTTCATGTCCTCGATCTGGGTCGCCGCGGTCGCGACGCCCATGCGGAAGCTTCCCTTGCCGACGTCGCCGGTGAGCTGGCCCATCGACCCGAGCTCGATCGTCGGCCCCCCGGGGTCTGCCGCGTCGTCACCACCACACGCGATCAGGCCGACAACAATCACCAGGCGCTTCACGCTCGCGAGCTTACCGTCTCCGCCAGTCGCCGAGTGTCACCGATCTCACAAGCTTCGTCGAATGAGCTTGGTTATGCTCTGCCCGTGAGGATCTACCTGGTACGGCATGGCGACGCGGTTCCCGAGGAAGATGCGGGGAGCGACCGCGATCGCTGGCTGTCTGGCCACGGACGCGAGGCAACCCGGATCCTGGGCCGGATGCTGCGCGAGCACGGCGTCGCCCCGGACGTCATCCTGTGCTCGCCACTGCCCCGCGCGGTGCAGACGGCAGAATTGCTCGCGGGCTGCATCGACCACCTCGGGCCGATCGCGTCGCGCCGCTGCTTGGAGCCGTCCGCGCACCCGCGGGTGGGAGCGAGCGAGATCTCCCTTGCCGGCCAGTCCGTGCTCGTCGTCGGTCACGAGCCATCGCTGTCGATGCTCGGCGCGTTCCTGCTCGGGCTGCCCGCGTTCCCGCAGTTCCGGACCGCGCAGTGCTGTGCGATCGAGGACGGCAAGCCGACGTTCTCCGCGCGCGGAGACACCGGGCAGATCCAGGCGTTCTTCGTCCACTGATCAGCGCGGCGCCGGGCCATGCTTCCAGGTCTCGATGACGAGATCGAGCAGCCGCGTTCGATCGACGACCAGGTAGACGGTCGCGAGCACGGCGACCCCGGAACCGAGGAGCTGCAGGCCGATCCGCCGGCGGCGAGCGCCCGGACGCGACGGCTTGCCGTCCGGGCGCGACGCCTTGCTCGCTGCCCCCGAGATCATGGCCCCCGAGATCATGGCCCCCGAGATCATGGCCCCCGAGATCCAGCTGATCAGCGCGCCCGCG
>JAGSPR010000397.1 GCA_018262455.1 Deltaproteobacteria bacterium
GCTGTCGACGAGCAAGCCCGCGACGCGGGGTCCGACCTGCACGACGACGACGCGATGATCGATCGTGTGCTCGATCGACGCGAGCCCGAACCGGAGTCGCAGATCGACCACGGGCACGACGCGTCCACGGACCTGCATCAGTCCGGCCACGTAGGTGGGCGCCCCCGGGACGTGGGTCGCGATCTCGAACGACTCGAGGTGGAGGACCTGCGCGGCTGGCAGCGCGTAGTCTGCCGTGCCGACTCGAAACGTGACGTGCAGCGTTGTCATTCCATCCCGCGCTCTCTGGCCATGATCCCCAGCTCGTTCAGATCGAGCACCAGGGTCGGTCGACCGTCACCGAGATCCGTCGTGCCCGCGATCCCGGGCACGTTCACCAGTGCGTCATCGATCGTGCGAACGACGACTTCCTGGCGGCCGATCATGCGATCGACGGTGAACGCGATCGGATCGCCGTTGCGCCGGATCACCAGGGCCTTCCTCGCGCGCTTCCCGCTGTCGATCGCGAGCAGCGCCCCGAGCGAGACCACGGGGATCGCGTGCCCTCGCCGCTCGATGAGGGACAGCGGCGACGCGGTCCCATCGGCGTGGAGGTTCAACGGCACGACGATCCTCTCGGCATCTACCTCGATGACCTCGTCGACCACGGCCGTCGGGACGACGAAGGCCTGCGGGCCACACTGGAACGAGAACACGTCCATCACCGCGATCGTGACCGGGACCCGGAGCGTGAACGAGGTCCCGGCACCCAGCTGCGTGGTCATCGAGAGCTCGCCGCCGAGGTCACTCGCGATGCGACGCACGATGTCCATGCCGATCCCGCGACCACTCGTCTTGGTCGGGACGTCCCGCGTCGAGAACCCGGGCGAGGTCAGCACCTCGAGCAGCCTCGCGTCGTCGTCGATCGGGCAGTTCGCGCGCCGTGCGATCGCCGCGCGATCGATGCCGCGCCCGTCATCGCTGACGACGATCTCGAGGTAATTTCCGGCGACCTCGATGCATGACACGCGAACCTTGGCGGCTCGGGGCTTGCCGAGGGCGACCCGCTGATCGGGCAGCTCGATGGCGTGATCGACCGCGTTGCGCACGAGATGGATCAACGCCGGCAACAGCCGATCCGCGACGGCCTTGTCGAGCTCCACCTCGCACGCATCGAGCTCGAGCTGGACGACGGTCCCGCCCGAGCGTGCCAGGCTACGCACGAGGATCGTCAGCGGCTCGAGCACCTCGGTCACCTTCACCATGCGCGCTCGCAGGATCGCGCGTCGCAGGTCGCGGAGCAGGCGACCCTGGATCCGCACGATCTCGTGGAGGCGCTGGACGTTGTGGCCGAGCTCGGAGAAACACCCGATCTCGCGCTCGAGGCGAAACCGCGACGCGATCAGCAGCGACAGCTGGTCCTGGAGGTCGTCCAGCCGAGGCAGCTCCACGCGCACGACGGCGCGGCCGAGGATCGCCCCGCCATCGTCGCGTTCGACCGGCTCGAAGGAATCGAGGTCGAGCTCGGCAGCGGGTGTGGGCACCCGTTGCACCAGCGGGAACACGCGTTCGGGATCCGTCGACGCCGCCTCCGCGATCGCGAGCTGCGTGGCGTCACTGGCGATCAAGATGTCGAATGCGACTCCGAGCTTCACGTCGGCGGTTGCCGCGACCGAGCGAGGGATGACCTTCACGATCTCGCCGATCGCACCGAGGCCCGCGCGTACCGTCGTGATCGTGATCCCGCGCGCGGCGTTGGCCTCGCTCGGAACGAACGACAAGGTCCACACGGGGACCCGAGCCTCCAGGGCAAGCGCGAGCTGCTGGCGTTCGCTCGGCGACAGCCGGGTTCTCCACTCCGGTGGGATCGCCGCCTCCGGGATCGACGCGACGGATCCCGCCTCGGTCGAGGCGATCTCGGCGAGCAGCGCCTCGGGGGCCTTCGTGACCTCCCGGTGCTCGGCGACCGCACGTACCCGCTCGGCGATCGCGCCGACCGCTTGCAGTGCGATCTCGACCGCCCCGCGGTGGAGGCTGCCTCCTGCGCGATCCGCGGCGCGAACCAGGGTCTCGAGCGCGTGCGCGATCTCGACGATCGGCTCTACGCCGATCATGCTCGCGAGCCCCTTGATCGTGTGAAGCGCACGAAACAGCTCACGGACCGCGCGGGGGCGCGAGGTGGCGTCGCCGATCGCGGTCTCGATCTCGAGCAGCGAAGCGTTCGCGGTGGCGATGAGCTCCTCGGCCTCGACGACGAACGCCCCCAGGAACTCCTGCAGATCGATGGGTTCGTTGGGTTCGTTCACGATGCAGCGTGGTCGGTCACGCTGCTGCCTCGCTGCGCAACAACTGGCGCGCTTGTTGGAGGATCTGCTGGGGTGCGAACGGCTTCTCCAGGAAGCTCGATGCACCCGCTGCCATCAACCGGGCCCGACTCTCGGCGTCGCCGCGCGAGGTGACGATGAGGATCGGCAGCCCGCGTAGCCGATCCTGGGTGCGAACGAACTCGGTGACCTCGAGGCCTCCGAGTTCGGGCATGTCGAGATCGAGCACGACGAGATCGAAGCCGGCGAGCGCGAGTTGCTCGATCGCTTCGAGTCCGGTCCCCGCGAACACGAAATCGACCTCGCCGAGGGGCCGCAGGCAAACCGCGACCATCGCTCGCATCAGCTTGCTGTCGTCGACGATGAGGACGTGCGTCATGGCTTCTCGAGACTGGAAACGGACCAACGTAACATAAGGGAGCGACGTGTACCGACGACGCAGCACCGAGGACCGTCGTTGTGACGCGATCGTGCTAGGCCGCGCGGGTGGAACACCACGAACCAAGTTGGCCCAAGCCACTGGAACGTATCGGGGACTTGGCGTGGTTCACGGAGCGGGCGCCACGATCGTGCTGGCGTCGAGGCTGACCGCGGTCTGCGCCAGCAGCCGGCCTCGGATCGACGCGCCCGTGCGCAGCGTGACCGACGTCTGGGTCAGGACGATGCCGTCGAGGTGCGCCGTCGTGCCGAGCTCGACGCGACCGGCGACCTGCCAGAACACGTTGTGGGGCAGGGCGCCGCCGGTGAGCAGGATGCTCACCGCGCTGCTCATCGTCAGATCCTGGGCGATCTGGAAGACCCAGACCGCGTTCGAGTCGCCGGCCAGGGTGACATCGGTCGGGATCAGGAGCCCGGTGCCCCACTTGTAGACGCCCGGTGGGAGGGTCATCCCGCCGATGTTTCCGGCACCCAGCTCGACGGCATCGGGGGCGCGGCCGGCCGCATCGGTGAACGCGAGCTCCATGTCGCTGACCGCCGTGGTCATGTTGGCTGGAGTCGGCGACGCGTAGTCGGCCGCGTACAGCTTCCCGGTCACCTGCGGTGACGTCGAGAACACGTTCGTCGAGTCCGCGGTCAACGCGAACCCGGTGATGGAGCTCGCCGCCACCGGGCTGACGCCGATGTCTCCGGTGACCGCCGAGGGCGGTACGGTGGAGACACCGCTCTTGGCGAGAATCACGAAGTCGCCGGCGCGTCCGAGGTTCACCGGAAGACCCGGCGCGAGCGTGTTGCCCGCGGTGAAGCTCCAGACGTGGTTCGCGGCGAGCGCGACGCCCGTGTCATTGCTGGCGTCGGTGGTGATCGTGGCGGTGAACGAGCCGTCGCTGGTCAGGTAGGCGGCCGGCCAGAACACCGCGGTCGAGTCGGCGCAGATCACCGTCCCCTGGACCGCCGCTGCCCCGGAGGTCAGCTGGAACGTACTCGCGGTGAGGCTCGCGGGATCCATCGGCTCGCTGAACGTGACGCTGATGGGCCCGTTGATCGGGACGCCCGTGGCGCCGCTCGAGGGGATGGTGGAGACGACCCTGGGCGCCGCAGCGTCCGGGGCGCTCGGGTCTCCGCAGGCGGCGACCAGCAGCAGGAGCATCGCCCCTGGCGCGGACAGACATGATTGCGAGCTCATGAGGGTTGCTCCTCGGGTGTGGAAGCTCTGCACGCGAATCCTCGCCGACGATCCGGATACCGTCGTCGAGGAAGTGCGAGGCCATGGGACGAATGGAAGCCGTGATGCCGAGCAGTCAGCGCGGAGCTCACCACATCGCGGTGTAGCCGACGTTGAAGCGCATCGAGCTCGACACGGCGACGAGCGTGACGTTGTCGGTGGTCATCGCGTCGTGCGACGTGTACTGGTAGCTGAGCGACGGGGTGAGGACACCCGAGCGACCGATGAGCAGGTTCATGCCGAGGCGCGGCGCGAGCGCCAGGCCGGTGCCGAGCTTGCTGACGTACGAGGCGCCGGCACCGAGACCGGCGAACGCGAACACCGAGCGATTGAACGGCAGGTGATACGAAGGCTCGAGCACCGCCGACCACAACGTGGCGGACTGGTCGCCGGTCTTGATGTTCGCCACGCTGGTGATCGCCGAGAGCTCGAGGTTGTCCGCGAGGAACCAGCCGATCGTCGGCGACAGGTTCATGCTCCGGTAATCGGTCGCGAACTGAAAGCCCGCCGAACCGCCGAGCTCGAGAACACCCGCGCGGCCGTACCCGACGACGCCGCCGACGCCTGCCTGGCTGACGAGTCCACTCGGCGGAAGTTGCGGAGACGCAACCGCAGGCTGCTCGTCGTGATCCGACGTCGATGCTGGCAGGGCCTCGCCCGGCTCGTTGGGCGGCGCGCTCTTGTTGGGCGTGCCGGTCGTATCGACGGGGACAGGGTTCTGCGCGGGCGTGGCAGAGGTACCGGTGGACGGTGCATCGTCGGCCATGACGGTGGACGCGGTGAGCAGGGTGGCGCAGGTGACAGCAAGTTTGATCATCGATTTCATACAGGAGCCTTCGAGCACGTTCCGTGCCGTGCGCTGATGTGGTGTTCGTGCGCGGTTCACGGCCGATCGAATCAAGTCGGGTGGGTTCGATCGCCCGAACGGGCCGAAACGCCCGTTTGCGCCCTGCACCTCGATCACGCACGGCCAGCGAGCTGCTGACCACAGGACGAAGCAGCTATGCTCCGCGCCGGACGTTCACATGAAGCAGCCCACCACTCTCGTCACCGTCTTGTCGCTGGTCACCTCGCTGGTCGGACCGGCGTGCAGCAAGCCCACCGAGCAACCGGCCGAACGCTCGGAACCAGCCGGCGGACCTGTTGGGTCCGGGTCTCAAGCCCCGACCGGCAAGGTCGATGTTCCAGCACCGGCGCCCGCGCTGGTCCCGCTCGACCTGTCCGGTCTCCAGAAGAGCTGGGGGAAGCTCACCATGCTGGCGCCGACGACCGCCAAGGCGACGCTGTCCAAGGACGGCGAGATTCTCTACGTCAGCGCCGGCGATCAGTTCTCTATCGGTTGCTCGACCGCGGAGGCCAGCGATCTCGAGCTCGAGAAGAAGATGAAGCTTGGCGCTACCGGCAGCGACAAGGTCCGAGAGTACGTCACCGACAAGCCCGACCTCCTGGTCTGGCAGACCGAGGGTGGCCGGTTCGAATTTGCGTCCTTCATCCAGGTGGCCGGCCAGGGCTACGGCTGCAACAGCGACGCCAAGGCGTTCACGCGAGCCGAGATCGATCTCATGATCCAGTCGGCGACGTCACTCAAGGCACGTTCGTAGGTCGAACACGTGTTCGCAGATATGTGCCAATCAGAATACCAGTTCGATGGTGACTTGGCCTGGCAATGAACTCCTGATCTCAAGCAATGCGGTAGTCCCCAGGGGGCACTACCCAGCTCTTCGGTCGCCGGGGCGTTGCCCGAGGCGGTCGTCGAGTGCGCGCTTGGTGACCATCCCCCCTGGAGAGCGCGAGCCGGGCGATGTCGCGGTTTTTTCTCTTCGGGATTGGGTCGATCGGCAGATCGCCGCGAGGCCCTCCCGCGGCGAGCCGGAAATCGCTGGAGTTACGCGCGACAGCGTCCCGCAGCGGCGATGCCTGGTGCGCCCCAGACCTGGGTGCCCGATCCGCCGCCGTGCGCGCGACGTGGCGGCGCGAGGAGCCGACCGAAGACCGCTCATGATCCGAGACGACGAGTTCGGGCACTGGAAGATCGCTAGTACAGCGCAACTGGTGACGCCACTTGTAGGCACTGAGTGGCGAATGGAATAGCCATTCGAACACACGCCGTCGTCGTAAGAGACTTGATTCCCTGCGCGTCGCGAGCGCCTTGACCCACTTGGCGCCAAACGGGTCGGGACGCAGACAGGCCGCCTGGCC
>JAGSPR010000124.1 GCA_018262455.1 Deltaproteobacteria bacterium
CCGCCTCCGCGACCGTACGGGTCATCACTCCGACGTACCGGCTGGTCCGCATGGTCGCGCTCGCGACCGTCGCTACCCGATGGAATGACACCGTCTCGTCGGCGCTGGGGTTCTTCTCGCTCGGCTCGGCGAACGGCTTGCGCGGGTTCCAGATCAACGAGTTCCGCGGCCAACGCCTCGTGAGCGGGCAATTCGAGCTCCGAACGGTCAGCCGGTCACTGTGGATGCTGCGGGCCGGCAGCGTGCTGTTCTACGATGTCGGCGGCGCGACGCAGACGTTCGAGACGATGCAGCTCCATCATGATGTCGGGGCAGGGGTTCGCGTGCTGATCCCGCAGAACGGACGCGACGTGTTCCGCTTCGACTTCGCGATCCCGCTCGATGGTCAGGCCGCCGGCAAGCTGCGCCTCATCGCCGCGTTCGAATCGGCCTTCTAGCGCGTCACGAACAGGAAGCGCACGACGACGTAGCCCGCCGTCACGGTGAGGCCGGCGGACAGTCCCCACCACAGCCCGGGCGCGCCCATGCCGATGGTGAACGTGAGCACGAGCGAGATCGGGAGCCCCACGCCATAGTGACCGACGAGGTTGGCGACGAGGGTGGATCGCGTGTCGCCGAGTCCACGCAGCGCACCGGCCCCGATCGCCTGCGCGCCGTCGGAGAGCTGGAACAGCGCCACGATCTGGAGCAGCGGCACGATCGCGCCGATGACCGCGGGATCGTCGGTGAACAGGTGCGCGATCGGCTGGGGCAGCACGAGGAAGGCCAGCGCGAACATGGCCATCGCGCCGAACCCGATCGCGATCCCCTGCAAGCCGCGCTGGCGCGCGAGCGGCAGGTCGCCGGTGCCGACGGCGTGACCGACCCGCACGCTGGTCGCGCTGCCGAGCCCGACGGCGACCGCGAACGTGAAGCTCGACAGGTTGAGCGCGATCGCGTGTGCCGCGGCCGACCTCGTCCCGAGATGGGCGGCGAGCACCGTCGCGACCCCGAAGATCCCTACCTCCGCGAACAGCTGGCCGCCGATCGGGCCGCCGTACCTCGCGATCGTGGCGATGTCGGCCCGCGTGGGCCGGGGCCTCGGCGCGTGGTCATCGAGCGCCCGGACCGAGGCGAAGTACACCACGACGATCACGAGCTGCACGGTGAGGGTGGCAAGCCCGGCGCCGAACACGCCGAGCGGCGGCAAGCCGATCGCCTCGATCCCGAAGATCAGCGCCAGATCGAGCACGGCATTGGCGATGTTGCCGACGATGACGGCGACGAGCAGGGGACGAGTCACGTCCCGAGCGGCGAGGTAGCTGCGCAGCGCGACCGAAAGCAGGAACGGCACGATGCCGAGCGCGCGCAGGTAGACATACGTCCGGGCCTCCGCCGCAACGTCGGCCGGTACATCGGCAAGTCCGAGCACCAGCGGCGACGCGAACACCACGAGCGAGCACGCGATCCCGACGAGCACGGCGAGCCGGAGCCCGCCCGCAAGGTAGCGACGCGCATCGGCCAGTCGACCACCGCCGATCGCCTGCGGGATCACGGTATCGAGGCCCAGCACGACCCCGAGGCCGATCGAGCTGATCGCGAACAGCAGGTTGTTACCGACGCCCGACGCCGCGAGCGACGTGTCGCTGTAGTGACCAAGCAGGGCGGCATCGACCGTGCCCATCAGCTGGAACCCGACCTGTTGCGCGGCGAGCGGAAAGGCCAGACGCCAGAACGTCTGGCCTTCGATCACGTGCCGGTCACTTCGGAAACGGACGGGGCGCCATCGGCGCGTTCGCGAAGCTCAGATTCTTCGCGATCAGCCTGGCAAGCGCGAGCCGGCGTGTTGCCTCGGGGCCGATGATGCGCACGTAACAGGGCGCATCGTCATCGATGAAGATCAGGCCTTGATCGTTGTGGTCCAGGCCTTTCGCGCCGACTTCGACGTCTGTCGGCAGGCCGGGTTGACGGAACTCGGCAGTGCCGGCATCGCTTGGTTTCTGGCGCACGCCCGCATCGGCCATCCCGTTGTACTGGGCGATGCGATCAGCGTTGTACTTGCGGTACTGGTCGAACAGGTCGTCGGCCCGGCGCTTGTAGCCATCGCGACAGTCGAAGTCGAACGTCCAGTACTCCGGTGGGGTGGCCGCGACCTCGTAGGTGCATGGTCGCGGCAAGCCGCGGGGCACCGATGACGGCGAGTCGATCGCGCGAGTCGGCGATCCGAGGATTTGGGTGAGCGCATCGAGGGTGGCGATCGTCGTGCACTCGAAGCGCTCCGGGTAGATCCCGGCCAGCTTCGTCGGGGCCAGCGCGACCTTCTCCTGGGGCGCAACTGCATCCGTTTCGCAGCCCGAGAAGGTCAGCGCAGCGAGCAAGAGGGTACGGCGCATCTGGGTTCCCAGCGACGGTATCGCGCCGCGCGCCGCCAAACAATCCACGGCGTCAGTCCGACGCGGCGATGCGCGTGGTCGCGTCGTACACGAGCCGCAACTCTGCTACCTCGGAGATCGCCTCGGCGAGCGCGAGCAGCGGGGCAGGGCGATGGGCCTCGTCGAGGTGGATCCTGCCGCCCATGCGGCGCTCGACGAACGCCACGTACAGGCCGCGCCGCCGCGCTGCCACGACCACCGCACGCAAGTGGAACAGCGGGATCGCGGCACGACGGCGGATCCCGAGCACGCTCTGGTCGATCCGCAGGAGCCCCTCATCGCGGTCGAACACCAGTCTGCGCCGCAACGTAGCCAGCAGGATCCCGGCCGCGATCGCCCCGCCGCCGAGCACCGAGGCCCACAACATCGACAGCGTGACGAGCCACGCGCCAGCGCCGGCGAGCACCCAGCCGGACCAGCCGGTTGCTCTCGTGAGATCGAGCTCGACCCGCGTTGCGGTTCGTTTGCGCACCGCGACCGAGCCGAGCCAATCGAGCATGAGGGGATCGTACGGCCTTCACCAGGGTCTGGCTAGGCGGGTATCACTCGTCGCTGCCGGACTCTTGATCGAACGCGTCTGACTCGCCGTCGCCGCCTCCGCCCGCGCTGTCGCCGGGTGGAGGTCCGCCTGCTTCACCAGCCGCTCCGGCGTGCCATTCCCGCTGACGTCCGCCGCGCCCACGGCGGCGGCGCCGTCGTCGCTTGCGCAGCGGCTGACCGTCGGGTCCGAGCGCGACCGGTCCCTGACCGCCGTCCCCGGCCGCTTCGGAGGTGTTTGCGCCCCCGACCGGTGAGAAGAACGCGACCGGCGCCTCCGGAGTGCCGGTCGCGCCGCCCTGGGCTTGCTGCATCGGCATCCCGTTGCCGCCGCGCTTGCGACGACGCCGACGCCGCTTGCGTGGAACGCCGTTGGCATCGAGCGGCTGCGCCGCCGCGGCCGGTCCGTCTGGACGCGGTCCGGATCGATCAATGCGAGGGCCGTCGGTGCGGCCGCCGTTGCGGCGTTCGAATCCAGCGCCGCCACCACCACCGCCGCCCCCAGGTCCACGCTCCCAGCGCCGACCTGCACTACCACCGCCGCTGCGCCCAAGTCGACCGCCGCCGCCAGGTCCGCCACGTCGCCGGCCGACCCCGGCATCGTTCGGGTTCGCCGACGCGACAGGCGCCATCGCGATCCGCATCGGCCCGCGCACATACTCGATCACCGGGCCGCCACCGCCGCCGTTCTGACGACGGGGCTGCGCGTCCGAAAGCGGCTCACCGGTCGAGAGCACTGGGGTCGTGAACGCGCTCTTGGGTGGCAACATCGCGCGCCGCTTGCGTCGTCTGCGCCGCCGCCGGCGTCGAGCCTCCGCGGCGTTGGCCGACGGCGTCTCGTCGGGCCGCGCGGGCCGGACCTTGGCGACCTTGGGGATACGCTTGCGAGCCAGCACCGTGATCTCGCCAGGGCCTTCGACGCCCTCTTCGGCGATCTCGGCCGCGGTCCTGTCGATCACCTCGTAGTCGTCATCATCGTCGTCGTCGTCGTCATCGAGGTCGTCATCGTCGTCATCATCATCATCGAGGTCGTCATCATCACCGTCGAGGGCGAGCTCATCATCGTCGAGCTCGTCGTCGTCGAGCTCGTCGCCGTTTGGCTGCTCGCCCGGTACAGAAACGATGTCGGGCCGCAAGGCGACGGGGGCCACGCCGATGGCAGTCCCGTTGGTGACAGGTGGCGGCGCGCTCGATCGGCGCATCACCGTGGGGGCCGCGGCCGGAGGCGGCGTCGGCTCCGCGCGCCCGCTTCGGCGCAGCACGGTGGTAGCGGGCTTGGCGGGGATCGCTGCGGCGTCCGTGGCGGCTAGCTCTGGCTGCGGCTGATCGATCCGCACGACACGCGCCTTGATCTCTCGCCGCGGCTTCGGGAGCTCGAGCGAGTCGTCGTCGAGCTGGCGCGTCAGCGACGCACCGAGCCGCGTGGCCTCGGTGGACGCGGCGAGTGCCGCTTCGCGCGAGCGCAGGCAGTTATCACAGCGCCCGCACTTCGGCGGATCGGGCTCGCCCAGGTAGTCGAGGATCACCTGGCTGCGGCAGCCAGGCGCCTTCACGTAGGCGAGTAGCGAGTCGAGGCGCATGCGATCGGCGATCCGGCGCGCCTCGTACTGCTTCGCGCGCTCCATGATCAGCTCGAACTCCGGCGCCGGATCGGCGACGTAGTAGAGACCGCCCTCCCGCTCGGTGATGAAGTGCTCGTCCTTGAGCAGCGACAGCACCGTGCGCGTGCGCTGCTGGCCGACTCCCGAGGACAGCGCGAGGTTCGCGACCGTGGGCGGCGAGTCCTCGGCGAGCCGTCGGGAAGTCCCATCGGTCGTCGACTTCGACAGCGCGGTGAACGCTTCGAGCGCTTCGTAGACCTGGCGTACCTGGCGCTTGGTCGGGTACGTGCCCGAGAGGAAGTACTCCTGGATCGCGACGTCGTCGGGAGAGAACAGCAGCACGCAGCGCGCCGGCTTGCCATCGCGACCACCGCGACCTGCTTCCTGCGCGTACGCCTCGAGCGATCCCGGGACGTGATAGTGGAGGACGTTGCGGATGTTCGACTTGTCGACGCCGAGGCCGAACGCGTTGGTCGCGACCATGATCAGGTCCGACGAGTCCATGAAGCGCTGCTGCGAATCGGTGCGCTCGTTCTTGTTCATCCGGCCGTGGTACTTGGCCGTTGGCACGCCCCAGCGGGTGAGGGCCTCGTAGAGCTCCTCGACCTTCTTCACTGTGGCGCAGTAGACGATGCCCGGGCGAGGCAGCTTCTTCAGCAGCGTGACGAGGGTCTTCAGCTTCTCGTCTTCGTCGCTGAAGATGATCACCTCGTAGTGGAGGTTCGGCCGGTCGAACGTCGTCGTGACGATCGTGGCCTTCTCGATCCCGAGCTGGAACAGGATGTCTTCGCGGACGTGCGGCGGTGCGGTGGCCGTGGTCGCGAGCACCGGCGGGCGACCGACATCCTCGAGCGCCTTGCGCAGCGAGAGGTACGCGGGGCGGAAGTCATGACCCCACTGCGAGACGCAGTGTGCCTCGTCGACGACGAACCGTGATACGCCGATTCCTCCGCAGGCCTCGCGCAGGAACACGCGGAACTCCGGGTCGGCCATCCGCTCCGGCGTGGTCAGCAGGAGCTTGCCGCCGGGCGACCGGATCAGCGCGTCGACCTCGCGGCGCTGCTTGACCGTCAGCGTCGAGTCGATGCGCACCGCGGTCACGCCCTTGGCGACCATCTTGTCGATCTGATCCTTGATCAGCGCGATCAGCGGGCTCACGACGACGGTGACGCCGGGGACGACCAGCGAGGTCAGCTGGTAGAGCAGCGACTTGCCGCTGCCAGTCGGCATGACAGCGAGTAGATCCTCACCGTTCAGCAGGTGCTCGAACGCCTCGGCCTGACCGGGCCGGAACGACTTGATGCCGAGCGCCTTCTGGGCAACTGCGAGCAGCGCCCCGACCTTCTTGGGCAGGCCTTCTCCTTCGGGAGGGATCGGCCCTTCGAGCGTGTAGATCGGCCGCGGCGGAGCCTCGGGCACGGGCGCGACGAGCTTCTTTGCGCCGCGCGGCGCCTTGGTGGTGGCCTTGGTCGCCTTCAACCTCGCGTCCTCATCGGCGCGCGGCGAGGCGACCACGCGCGGCGGGGCGACCACGCGCGCCTTGGCACGTTTGGCGGGAGCCTTGGCAGGCTCCTTCTTTTTCGTAGTCGTTCTTGGACGCTTCGTTGTGGACATCAGTGGCCACCGGTCGGACCTCGCCGGCCAGGAGTAGATCCCGGCCAGCTATCGTCACCCGGAGCGTCCTAACCTAGAACCGCTCCGCGTACAGCAATCATCATCATACCCCAAACGGAGGTGCAAGGCCCAACGCCATGATGCGAGCGAGATCCACGGACCTATCCGCGTGATATGACCGGACTCATGACAGACGCTCGGCCGGTGAGGGAAGCCGAGAACCGACTCGAGAAGTTCAACAACGACCGTGAGCGGTTACTCGCGGAGGTCGAGCGACGGGTCATGGCTCGTCGAATCTCCGAAGCAAGAACCGGAGGAGATGCCTCGCTCGAGTACGTTCTCAACGACGTTGCGTATTGCGAGATTCGCCGACTCGAGGCGGCCGGTGGCAACGGTGTGGATCGATGGCGAGAGCTATCCCGCCGCTTGCTCGGAATGACCGACGACGACAAGCGCGAAGAGCTGCGCGCCCTGGTCCGGTATTACGGCAAGGACGTCGTCGGCAACTTCGATCCTCGCGTCTACAAGTTCGCGACCGGGATCGGCCCCTCGCTCCTGGGTTTCCTGTTCTCCCCCACGGCCAGCCTGCGCGACGCTGGCACCACGCTGCGTAACCTCGACGCGCACATCCATGCCGACGGCAACCTCGAGCTCGCCCGTGCCTGCGCCGAGCGCGGGACGATCGTGGTCACGCCTACCCACAGCTCGAACATGGACTCGCCCGTGATCGGGCTGGGCCTGTTGCTCGCCCACCTGCCGCCGACCACGTACGGCGCCGGCAAGAATCTGTTCACCAACCCGTTCATCTCGTTCTTCATGCGGAACCTGGGCGCATACCGCGTCGATCGTCGGCTCAAGTTCGAGCTCTACAAGGACGTCCTCAAGGAGTACTCGACGGTTCTGCTCGAGCACGGCTATCACTCGCTGTTCTTCCCCGGAGGCACGCGCAGCCGATCGAACATGGTCGAGAAGAGCCTGAAGCTCGGGCTGCTCGGCACGACGGTCACGGCCTACAAGAACAGCGTGCGCGAGGGCGCGCCGAACAAGCGGATCTACATCGTGCCCGCGACGATCAACTACCGGCTGGTGCTCGAGGCCGAGACCCTGATCGACGACTACCTCGCCGAGACCGGCAAGAGTCGCTACATCATCACCGACGACGAGTTCTCGCGGGTCGGCCGGATCGTCGAGTTCTTTCGCAAGATCCTCGTCCACGAAGGCTCGGTGGTCGTGCGCTTCGGCCGGCCGCTCGACGTGTTCGGGAACGACATCACCGACGAGGGTGAGTCGATCGATCGCGCGGGCCGGATCGTCGATCCGGCGAGCTACGTGCGCGGCGCCGACGGCGAGGTCACCGACGACGACCAGCGCGATGCCGAGTACACGCGCGCGCTCGGCCGCCGGCTCTCGGCCGCGTATCCGGCCCTGACGGTGCTCCATTCGACGCACCTCGTCGCCCGCGCGCTCTACGACGCGATCGCGGCGAACGCGGGCACGCGCGACATCTACCGCCTGATCCGCGCCCCGCTCGGGCATCTCGAGGTGCCGATCGACACGGTGATCGAGCACCTCGTCCGGCTGCGCGCGCGGCTCGCCGAGAACCCGAGCTGGGGCGCCGAGCACCCGCTCTACACCGATCAATCGGCGACGCAGAAGGTCGAGGATGCGGTGAAGGGCCTGTCGACCTACCACACGCATCCGATCGTCGATCGATCGGGGCAATCGACGCTGCAGGTCAAGGACGTGAAGCTGCTCTATTACTACCAGAACCGGACCGCTCACATCCCGCCGGAGTCCTCGGAGCAACGGTCATGACGTCTGCGACCCGCGCTGATACGGTCGGCATCGTCGGAGCTGGGACCTTCGGGACCGCCCTGGCATCCGTGCTCGCGCGAGCGGGCCGCCGCGTGATCATCTGGTCGCGGGACGTCTCGGTGGTCGAAGCGATCCAGGCGACGCGCCGCTGTCCGCGGCTACCGGCCGCGGTGCTCCCCGAGCCCCTCGAGGCCACGGTGAATCCGCGCCGGCTCGCGAGCGAGGCGCGGTTCCTCGTCCTTGCGGTGTCCTCGAAGGATGTCCGCAACCGGTCGCGCGAGCTCGGCGAGGTCATCGATGGCAGCCACATCGTGGTGCACGCGATCGGGGCGCTCGCGGCGCCCGTCGCTCGTGCTGCTGGCGATCTCAGGCCCGCGGGCGCGGAGCTCGTGAACGAGCGGGTCTCCGAGGTGATGCTCGCGGGGATGCCGACCCTCAAGGTCGGCGTGCTGGCCGGCCCGGCGCTGCCCGCCGATCTCGCCGAAGGCAACTACTCGTCGATGGTGGTCGCGTCGCGGTTCGACGAGGTCGTTGCCGAGGCGCGTCGCCTGCTCAACGCGCCGCCCGCGCTCCGCGTCTACGGCTCGAAGGATCTGATCGGGGTCGAGCTTGCCTCCGCGCTGAGCGGCGCTTACACGGTCGCGCTCGGGCTCGCCGATGGACTTGGCATGACGACGGGGCCGCGCGCGGTGCTCGTCACGCGCGCGGTCGCCGAAGCCTCGCGGCTCGGCGCAGCGGCCGGTGCCGAGGCCAAGACCTTCGCCGGGCTCGCCGGGCTCGGTAACCTGCTCGTGCGCGCGAGCGGCGATCGCTCGCCGGATTACCTGCTGGGGCGTCGGCTCGCGGACGGGATCGTCACCGCCGACGGTGGGCGCACCGAGGGCGCGCGTGCCGCGATCACCGGCGTCGAACTCGCGAAGTCGTTGCGGATCCGCATGCCGGTCCTCCAGGGACTCGCGGCGGTGCTCACGGGCAAGGTGGAGCCGCGCGAAGCCGCGCAGATGGTGGGCGACACCGTCGCGGTCGAGGAGTGAATGCAGCCGCCTCAGGTCCTCGCGGTGGTCGCGTGGATGGCGGTGGCAGCCTGCACGCCGCACCGTGGCACGGTCGATCCAATCGCCGCGCCGCGCGAGGGCATCTCGATCATGGTCTATTCGAGTGGTGCGCCGTCGTCGGCGACAGGGCCTCGCGGCGAGACCTCGTTCGGCGTGGTCGACGATCGCCGGTATGTCGACGTCACCGGCACCACGATCTTGCTCGATCGGATCGATCCCACGGTTGCCTTGCCGTCGCTCGTGATCGAGCCGATTCCGGGTCCGGGCGGCAGTGACCTGCGGATCGGCATCTGCGTGCGCGATCGGATCGATCCCAGCGCCGCGGCACTCCAGCAGCTGGCGGAGGCGCGCGTGGGTCGAGTCCGGAACGGCGACGGCGACGTTGACGAAGAGGCGGCCTCGGCCGAGACGGTCACGCCGACCACCCCGGTGGGCGTGCTGTCGCCGGTCGTCCGCTGCGCGGTTCGCGGGCGCCCGGGGCGCTATCTGGTGCGCGTGCTCTATGTCTCGCCGGCGATCCACCATCGCGTGCAGCACGAGGTCACGATCACCGGCACCGCAACGGAGGCGCACGCGACCATCGCAACCCGGTTCGCGCTGGTGACGCCGGCCTGGGGACCGCGAGCCGAGGTCGCGCTGTTCGACGGAGTCCCGGGCAAGTACGCGGCTGGCGACGAGGGTGCTAACGACCATGAGAGCCAGCCGCCGCGCGAGGTCGCCCACGGCACCGTGGTGCTCGACGGCGGGACCGCGTTGCTGTCGCTGCCAGTGCGGACCGTTCCGGCGAAGCTGGTGCGCGTGTTCGACGGCGGGATCCGCGACCCCAGCGTGGCGGCGACCGATGCGGCGTGGGGCAGGGACTCGCGGCGCGAGGTCTGGGTGTGGCTCGAGCTCGAAGCCGGGCCGCAGCCGTCGGGGCCGGTGCGCGTTCATGTCGAGCTCGCAGGTGAGCCCGCGCGCGAGGCCATCGTGCCGGCGGCGATGCGCGAGCGCCACAAGTCCACCCTCCGGCTGCCGCTCTGGGTCGACGACCTGCTCCAGGGCCAGCGCCGGCGCTGGATCGATCGCGCGGATGGCTCGTCGCTCGCCGAGCGGTTCCAGCTCTCGGTGTCCAACACGAGCGAGACGCCACGCGAGGTGTGGATCGAGGAGCACCTGCGGCCGGCGAAGCGCCGCGAGCTCGTACGTGGCTCGGCTGGCAAGCCGGTGCTCGAGGGTGGCGTTGCACGCTCGAAGGTGGCGGTGCCGCCTCACAGTACCGAGCAGGTCACCTTCGCGATCCGCTCCGAGCTGTGAGTCACATCGGCGTGAGTGTCAGCGCGATGTCGTAGCGATTCGCCGTGCCGGCGAGGGCGGGCAACACTTCGAAGACGTAGTCGTCGGGTGCGAGCATCGGGCATGCCGGCGAGGCTCCCGGGCACACGATGGTCTCGTCGTTGCCGAACCCGCGGGACTGTCCGATCACGGCGGCGGTCTTGTCGAACAGCCGCAGATCGAGATCTCCGGTCGGCCGATTCTCGAACGTGATCCGCACGGTCACCGACGCGGTCAACGCCGGGACCGTGAACTTGTAGAAGTCGTGATCGTCGACCCCATTCGAGCAGATGCCCGCAGGTCCGACATCGGTCGGGGTCACCACCGCGGCGGTCTCGAGGCTGTCGTTCGGCTCCTTGTAGTCGCACTCGTCTTGCGAGGAGGGGCCGTCGATCTCTGCGTCTTTCGGAATCTGGTTGTCGGAGAAGTCGAGGATGAGTGAGCAGCCGGCGAGCCCGGACCCAGCGATCGCCACGACAAGGCCAGTCAGGCACTCCCGAACCATGCGCTGACGCTAGCCGTCCCATGGCGAGAACGTCAAGAGATCTGAAGCACTTAGCTCGGGGTGCGTGCTTGACCGGCTGGCCACCCGACAGTAAGGTCCCGCAGCCGAAGCCATGTACCTGCAAGACCTCATCTTCACCCTGCAAAGGTTCTGGGCGGATCGCGGTTGCGTGGTCGAGCAGCCAGTCGATGTCGAGGTGGGTGCCGGGACGTTTCACCCCGCGACCTTCCTGCGCGTGCTCGGCCCCGAGCCGTGGAATGCCGCCTTCGCGCAGTTCTGTCGCCGCCCGTCGGACGGTCGCTACGGCGAGAATCCGAACCGCGCCGGCGCCTACTATCAATTCCAGGTCGGCCTCAAGCCGAGCCCGCTACACGTCCAGGATCTCTACCTCGACTCGTTGCGAGCGATCGGGCTCGATCCCGCCGTCCACGACATCCGGTTCGTCGAGGACGACTGGGAGTCGCCCACCCTCGGTGCGTGGGGGCTCGGCTGGGAAGTCTGGTGCGACGGTATGGAGGTCACGCAGTACACGTACTTCCAGCAGGCCGGCGGCATCGATCTGATGCCGGTCACGTGCGAGCTCACCTACGGCGTCGAGCGCATCGCGATGTACCTGCAGAACGTCGACAACATGTACGACCTGCGGTGGGACAAGAACGTGACCTACGGCCAGCTTCGGAAGCCGTGGGAGATCGAGTACTCGACCTACCAGTTCGAGGAGCTCGACGCCGACATCTCGTTTCGCAACTTCGATACCTACGAGGGTGAGTGCAAGCGACTGCTTACCCGCAAGACGGGCCCGCTCGTGCTCCCAGCCTACGAGTTCTGCATGAAGGCATCACACGCGTTCAACTGCCTCGACGCTCGCGGTGCGATCAGCGTCACCGAGCGCCAGCGGTTCATCGGCCGGGTCCGCGGGATGGCGAAGGCGTGTGCGGAGACCTACGTCGCGTCGCGCGCGCGGCTCGAGTTCCCGTTGCTTCCTCCGCACCTCCGGGCCCAGGCGGTCGCGGCATACCTCGGCGCAGCCGAGTCGGGGGTCAACGCGGCGGCACTCGCGGCTGCCAAGTCGGTTGCCATGCATGCGCAGGAGATCACCCATGCCGGCTGATCTGTTGTTCGAGATCGGGTGCGAGGAGATCCCCGCGAAGATGCTGACGCGAGCGCTGGCCGAGCTGCCCGCGCTCGTCGAGACCCGGCTCACCGCCGCCCGACTGGTCCACCACGGTGTTCGCGCGCTCGGCACGCCGCGCCGGCTCGCGGTGATCGTCAAGCAGCTCGCCGATCGCCAGCCCGATCTCGATGAGGAGGTCGTCGGCCCGCCGGTGTCCGCCGCGTTCGCGCCCGATGGCACGGTGACGAAGGCGGGGCAGGGTTTCGCGGCGAAGAACGGCGTCGATCCGGCGGCGCTGGGCAAGCGCGAGGTCCCCGGCAAGAAGGGCCTGTACGCGGTCGCGAAGCGCAGCGTCGTCGGCCAGGACACGTGGGGCCTGCTCCCTGCGCTGCTCGCCGAGGTCGCGAAGTCGATCGCGTGGCCGAAGTCGCAGCGCTGGGGCTGGAGCGAGATGACGTTCGTCCGCCCGGTGCAGTGGCTCGTCGCGCTGTTCGGTGGCGAGGTCGTCCCGCTCGCGTGGGCCAACCTGATGGCGGGGCGCGCGAGCCGCGGGCACCGGTTCCTGGCACCCGGCGCGATCGAGCTCGCGTCGCCCGACCTCTACGTCGAAGCACTGCGAGCGGCGAACGTTGTCGTCGATCCCGAAGCGCGCCGCGAGCTCGTGCGCGCGGAGCTGGCACGGCTCGAGCGCGAGACCGGTTTGCGCGTGCGCCCCGACGAGCTCTTGCTCGACGAGGTGATCCAGCTTGGCGAATACCCGGTCGGCATCTCGGGCCAGTTCGATCCATCGTTCCTCGACGTCCCCGAAGAGATCATCGTGACCGCGATGCGTAACCACCAGCGCTACTTCGCGATGGAGGATAGCTCCGGCAAGCTCGCGAACCGGTTCGCGACGATGATGGCGACGGTCGTCAAGGATCCCGCCGTGGTCCAGAAGGGCAACGAGTACGTGATCGCGGCCCGGCTGTCGGACGCGAAGTTCTTCTTCGCCGAGGACAAGAAGAAGTCGCTCGAGGCATGGAACGAGAAGCTCGAATCGGTGGTCTTCCAGGCCAAGCTTGGCGACAAGGCCAAGACCATCGGGCACAAGATCCGCCGGATCGAGGCGATCTCGGGCGTGCTCGCGCACCATGTCGGCGCTGACGCCGTGACCGTCACGGCCGCGGCGCGCGTCTGCAAGGCGGACCTCGCTTCGAGCGCGGTCGGCGAGTTTCCCGAGCTCCAGGGTGTCATGGGCCGGCACTACGCGAAGCACTTCGGGTTGCCCGATGCGGTCGCGGTCGCGATCGACGAGCACTGGTGGCCGAAGGGCCAGGGTGGTGCACTGCCCACCACGCCGGCGGGCGCGATCATCGCGCTCGCCGATAGGATGGACACGGTCGTCGGCGCGTTTGCCGTCGGGCTCGAGCCGAGTGGCTCGGCCGATCCGTTCGGCCTCCGCCGTGCCGCGATCGGGATCTGGCAGATCCTGCTCGCGCGTCCCGAGTGGTCCGCGGCGTGGACTCCGCTGTTCAGCGCGGCCCGCGACTCGCTCGCGCGAGATGGCGTCACTCTCGGCGATGCCAAGGTCACCACGGTCGAAGAGTTCTTTCGCGGCCGGTTGCGCGGGATCCTCGTCGAGCTGGGGATCACGGCGCAGGATGCTGACGCGGCTCTGGCGCAGGACTTCCGCGACCCGATCGACGCTCGGGCCCGCGCCGTCGCGATCGCACGGATCCCGAAGGAGGCCCGCGAGGTGTTCAAGCGCGTCGCGAACATTCTCGATGACGCGCGTGCCAAGAAGATCGTGATCACCGATCGCGTCGATCCGAAGCTGTTCGCCCAGGATCGCAGCGTCGAGCAGCACCTGCACGCCGCGATCGTCGATGCCCAGCGCCGCGAGGCCGAGCCGCGCAAGCGACGCGACTACCCCGCGGTGTTCGACTCGCTCGTCCAGCTGCAGCCCGCTGTCGCGGCGTTCTTCGACAAGGGAGGCGTCATGGTCATGGATCCCGATCCGGCGCTCCGGGATAACCGGCTCGCGCTGCTCGACTGGTTGATCAGGCCGTACATGACGATCGCCGACTTCCGCCTGCTTGGATCGTCGCCTGGGGGTGCGTCGTGAACCACCTCCGTCAGTTCGGCGGCGGCACCGCCGAAGGCCGCGCCAAGGACAAGGCCCTGCTCGGTGGCAAGGGCGCGAACCTCGCCGAGATGGCGTCGCTCGGCCTGCCGGTACCGCCCGGCTTCACGATCACGACCGACGTCTGTCGGTTCGTGATGGAGCACGGCGTCGGTCGCTACCCCGATGATCTCGCCAACGAGGTCGACGCGGCGCTCGCGCGGGTGGAAGAGCTGGCCGGCGCGAAGTTCGGTGATGCCGTGCTGCCGCTCCTCGTCAGCGTGCGCTCCGGTGCGCCGGCTTCGATGCCGGGCATGATGGACACGATCCTGAACCTCGGGCTCAACGACCAGACGGTCGTGGCGCTCGCGAAGCAATCGGGCAACGTGCGGTTCGCGTGGGACTGCTATCGCCGGTTCGTCGCGATGTACGGCGAGGTCGTGATGGGCGTGGTTGCACCGGGCGAGCACGAGGACGTTCCGTTCGATCGAATCCTGGACGACGTCAAGCGTACGCACCGCGCGAACCGCGATCAAGATCTGACCGAGGCCGCGCTGCGCGACGCGGTCCGGCTGTTCAAGGCCGAGATCCTCCGCGTCACCGGCACCCCGTTTCCCGATGAGGTCCGGGTCCAGCTGTGGGGCGCGATCGGCGCGGTGTTCCAGTCGTGGAACAACCCGCGCGCTGACGTCTACCGCAAGATGCAGAACATCCCGATCACGATGGGCACCGCCGTGAACGTGCAGGCGATGGTGTTCGGCAACCTCGGCGAGGACTGCGCGACCGGCGTCGCGTTCACGCGGAACCCGGCGACCGGGAC
>JAGSPR010000016.1 GCA_018262455.1 Deltaproteobacteria bacterium
CGGCAGTCGTCGAATCGAAGGCAGACCGGGATCGCAGGCACAAGGCGCGGGAGGCGAAGGAATCCAAGGAGGCGAAGGAAGCCAAGGAGGCGAAGGAAGCCAAGGAGGCAGCCGATGCCAAGGCAGCGGCCGACGCCAAGGCAGCGGCCGGGTCCGGGTCCGGCAGCTCGGCGGGCTCGGCGACGGTGGTCGATCCAGGCGCCGGATCGGGCGACCCCGAGGACGAGTGGGATCACATGCATCACGACGGGATCAAGAAGGACTTGCTGTCCAGACCGCCGAGCACCAAGGACAACCATTGACGATGCGTGCCCTCGTCCTCGGTCTCACCCTCGCGACCTGCTCGTTCGCGCCCTCGTTCGTGGCGTCGAGCGCGCATGCGGATGCGCGTGCCGAATCCGTCGCGCTGTTCGATGAGGGCATCAAGAACATGAAGGCGGGCAACTTCGAGAAGGCCTGCAGCAGCTTCAAGCGCAGCAACGAGCTCGTCCCCGATAGCGGCACCAAGGGCAGCCTCGCGAGGTGCTACGAGAAGTCCGGCAAGCTCGCCTCGTCGTGGCTGCTGTGGCGTGAGCTCGCCGATACCGCGCCGTCGGCCGATCTCCGCAAGGCGGCCGCCGCGCAGGCCGCCAAGCTCGACGCCCGCGTGCCCAAGTACGTCGTCAAGATCACCGGACCGACGCCGGGCCTCGTCGTGACGATCAACGGCAAGCCGATCGATGCCTCGATCGACGTGCCCGTGCCGGTCGATCCGGGCGCGGTCTCCGCGCACGCCACCGCGCCCGGGCACCAGGACTTTCGCTCCGACGCCACCGCGAAGGAGGGCGGAACGCTCGTCATCGAGGTTCCCGCGTTGACCGCCACCCCGGCCGCGGTGATCGCCCCCCCCGTCGTCCACGATGACTCGGCGAAGCGCCGGCACAAGCGCCACCTGATCGGGGGCACGGTGGTCGGGCTCGGGGCCGGTGCGGCGATCGTCGGCGGGATCTTCGGCGTGGTCGCGAGCGGCAAGTACAGCGACGCCAAGTCGACGTGTGGTGGATCGATCGATCGCTGCGCACCCGACCGCCTCGACCTCGCGCAGGGCCAGGTCGATGACGCGCGCAGCGCCGCGAAGCTGTCCTCGATCCTGTTCGCGGCCGGCGGTGCGCTCGTCGTCACCGGGGCGGTCCTCTGGATCAGCGCACCGAAGGCCGAGCGGTCGGGTGTCGCGATCGCGCCGACTGCCGGTGGCTTCGTCGTCTCCGGCCGGTTCTAGCGCCGGCGGAGCCGCAGCAGGCGGAGGATGCGCCCGACGAAGTCGTTCGCTTCGGGGACCTTCACGAGGACCATCGTCCCGAGATAGCCGACGCCGAACACGCCGATCGCGAGGCTGGCGGACAACCACGACCGGGCGCCCAGCTGGTCGGCGAGCTGGTTGGCGGCGTAGCCGAGCCCACCGGCGACCAGCGCGGCGGCGAGCGCGACGAGCCCGAGCCGCACGGGAAGCTCGATGCGACCGATCCGCGCGTCGAGCCAGCGCCGCAGCAGCAGGAACTCGACCCACGCGGCGAACCCGGCGCTCGCGGTCAGCCCGAACGCACCCCACGCGGGGCTGTAGCCGACGGCGTCGCGGATCGGCAACGCGACCGCCCAGCCGACCGCGCCCGTGATCGCCACGCGGACGAGCGCGGCGTACAGCGGCGGCCGCGGATCGCCGAGCGCATAGAACGCCGACGCGAGCAGCCGGCCCTGCGTGCCGGCCGACAGCCCGATCGCCGAGCCGGCAAGAATGATCCACACGACCTCGGTGTCGTGCGCGCCGAACCGCCCGGTCTGGAACAGCAACCCGACGATCGCGCCGCCGAGCGTGACGAACGCGATCGCCGACGGGACGACGAGGAACACGACCCGCCGCAGCGCGCCCGCGAGCCGCTGCTGGAGGCGGGCGGCGCGGGCGTCCGCATCGCCCGTCACCGACGCCATCTCCGGCAGCTCCGCCGCCGAGATCGCCATGCCGAACAGGCTCACGGGGAGCAGGTACAAGGTCTGGGCGTTGAACATCGCGGCGACCATCCCCTCGCCGATCAGGCTCGCGAGCACCTGATCGATGTAGCCCGAGAGCTGCACCGAGCCCCGCCCGAGTAGCACGGGCAGGAACGCTCCGAGCGTCGTCCGCACCCCCGGGTCACCGACCGCGAGCGATGGCCGGATGCTGCCCAGCAGCGCGATCACCGTCGGGAGCTGGACGAGGAACTGGGCGCCCGAGCCCGCGACGGCGCCCCACGCGATCCAGGTCGCGATGTCATCGTCGTGTCCCGCGAGCCGGCGTCCGGCGACGATCGCGGCCGCGATCAGCGCGGTGTTCCACAGCACCGGCGACACGTAGGACAGGAAGAACTTGCGGTGGCTGTTGAGCACACCGAGACACCACGCCGACATCACGAGCAGCGCGACGCCCGGGAACAGGATCCGCACGAGCTGCACCGTGAGCGCGCGGGTCTCGCCGCCATACCCGGGCGCGAGCAGCTCGACCAGCGGCTCCGCCGCGATCACGCCCAGCAGCGCGATGAGGCTCGCGACCAGGGCCAGCAGGGTGCCGACCGCGCGCGCGACCCGCGAGGCGTCCTCCTGCCGCCCCTGGGCGAGCAGCCGCGAATAGACCGGGATGAACGACGCCGACAGCACGCCCTCGCCGAGCAGGTTCTGGAGCAGGTTCGGGATCCGCAGCGCGGCCCGGAACGCGTCGGCCGCAGGCGAGAGCCCGAGGTAGTGCGCGATCACACGCTCCCGGACCAGGCCGGTGATCCTCGACAGGAAGATGCCGGCGCCGACCGCCGCTGCGCCGCCCAGGCGGGGGCGTCGAGGAGGCGTCTCGGGCATCGGTGGATTCTCGTCGCCCGGTGTCATCGCGGCAACAAACCAGGGCCCAACAAGTTGAACCCAAATGGATCGACCCGGCTCGGGCCCAACAGATCACCAGAAACGCAGGTATGGCTGGCGTGATTCCGCGAAATGTCTATGCTCCGCCGCATGCAGCAGCAGCAGCAAGTCACCGCCTGCAACTTCTGTGGCACGCACCTGGCCCCCGACGAGGTTCTCTACACCCCCGACGCCCGCGTCGCCTGCGCGGCGTGCAGCGCGAAGGTGGATCTGGTGGCGACCGACATGCGCGTCGGTGGCAACATCCGCAACGGTGCGATCTATTCGATCATCGCGGCGGCGATCAGCTTCGTGTTCAACCCGTTCCTCCTGTTCACGATCTCGTCGTCGGTCTCGGCGATCTACGCGCTGGCCTCGGTCAACCGCAAGGGCGACGAGCGGTTCACCCAGCACATCCAGCGCGACAAGGGCATGATCTACGCGTGCTCGATCATCGCGCTCGTCATCAACGCGATCGTGGTGGTGATCGTCGCGCTGGCGTTCGCCGCGTTGCGGAACCGGACGCACCACGAGTACATCTACCAGTGAGCTAGCGGAACCGCAGCGAGATCGAGAGCGGCTTGCCGGCGCGCGTGCCCTGGAGCTCGAGGCCGTCGAGCTTGTCGAGCTTGCCGTAGAGGTCGAGGAGCTGGTTCGCGGTCTTGATCGGGTCGCCGTCGATCGCCGACAGCACGTCTCCGCTCTTGAGGCCGACGGCAGCCGCCACCGAGGTCGACTTGATCGACGAGAACCGCAGGCCCTTGACCTCGCCCTTGTCGAGCACCGGCATCGCGCGCACACCCGCGCCGGATCCGGCGGTCGCGACGAGCGCGCGCACGACCTCTCGGTCGACCTCGTAGGAGCCCTCGGCGAGTCGCTTGATGCGACCGGCGAACGGATCGGCGGCGGCGGGTCCGGGGGCCGGCGTTGCCGCGCCGGCGCCGGGGGGATGCTCCCCCCTGCCATGACCCGCCGCCTCCACGGGCTCCAGCAGCGCGAGCCGCTGGGTGTGTCCCTGGCCATCGAGGACGTCGATCGAGGCGGCTCCGATCCGGGTGACGCGGCCCACCCCCGGGATCGTCTGCTCGAGGCCCCAGCTGCCCTGCACGTCGGTCGGGATCACTCGCACGGTGGCGCGCGTGTCGTGCCCGAGGCTCGTCGCGATCAGCACCGCGGGCTGACCGGAATACGGAATCCCCGGACCCGGATCATCGGTCGACCTGCAGCTGGAGCAGAAGATGTTGCGCTCGACGACCACCGAGCCGTCGATCGCCGGCGGCTTGACGGGCCGGACCGCAGGGGTACGGGAATCAACGAGTTGAACGGGCAGGGGATCGGCCGCGCCAAACGCTGCGACCGATCGGGCGGCGAGGGCCGCACACACGAGCATCGCGCTCAGCGTGACAAGCCAGGTGCGACGGACGAAGCCAACCACGAGGCCAGCGATGAGTTGACGAAGCGCGGGGAGAACCATCATCGCTGACCTCGCCGCGACGAGGTCCACGCTGCGTGCCATGTGGCGGACGCCACGCAAGCCCGCGGACCCTCGCGTGCCAGCTGCTTCCGCGTGTCACGCAGGCCTGCATCCCGTCGAGAAAGCTGCCAAACTGGCAGGCTACCGGGCGGATTCGGGATCCCGTTATCATTATGATGCGCAAGTCGTGAGCGTCTCCATGCCCAAGCAGATCGGGCGCTACCAGATCATCGACCGCCTCGCGGTGGGCGGCATGGCAGAGCTGTTCAAGGCGCAGCTCATGGGGGACCACGGGTTCGCGAAGCTCGTGGCGATCAAGAAGATCCTGCCTCACCTCGCCAGCGACCGAACGTTCGTCGAGATGTTCCTCGACGAGGCGCGGATCACCGCGCAGCTGGACCACCGCAACATCGTCCAGGTGTTCGAGCTCGGGACCGATGCCGACACCCCGTACATCGCGATGCAGTACGTCGACGGCCTCGACGTGCTCGCGCTGCTTCGCGAGTGCGCCCGCGCGCAGATCCGCCTGCCCCCGGATCTCGCCGCGCTGATCGCGCGCGACGTGCTCGATGCGCTGGACTACGCGCACAACGCGGTCGATACCACCGGCAAGCCGCTCGGCATCATCCATCGCGACATCTCTCCCGGCAACGTGCTGCTGTCGTGGCGCGGTGACGTCAAGCTGACCGACTTCGGGATCGCGCGCGCAGCCGAGCGCCGGCACAAGACCGAGGCTGGCACGCTCAAGGGCAAGTACGGCTACATGTCTCCGGAGCAGGTCTCCGGCGGCGAGATCGATCAGCGAAGCGATCTGTTCGCGGTGGGGATCCTGCTCGCCGAGATGGTGATGGCGCGCCGGCTGTTCACCTCGACCAACGATCTCGACATCCTGCTGATGGTCCGCGACGCGCAGCTCGATCGCCTCCACAAGTACGCTTCGGAATTCCCCGTGGAGCTGCGGGTCCTGACGACGCGCGCGCTGCAGCGCAGGCCCGAGGATCGCTGGCAGACCGCGGCCCAGTTCCGCGACGCGATCGACGGTTGGATCAAGCGGACGACGGACGTCGGACCGCGCGACCTCGCGACGCTGATCGGCAAGACGATCAACTCGCCGACCGCGGATCTCGATGGGGTCGTCCGGGGTCACGACGAGGACGAGCGCGCGCTGTCGGGGCCGCTCACGCGCATGAGCCAGGCCAAGGCCGAGGCCGAGGCTGCCCGCGCGCGTGCCGAGTACATCTCGGGTGAGGCGATCCCCGCCGGCGAGATGGGGGTGGAGGGCTCGAGCGGCGTGATCGAGGTTCGCGATGACGATCTCTCGCCCGAGCCGATCGCGGTCCCTGTGGGACCGCGCGAGGTCGGCGAGGTTCGCGAGCAGTCGGCCATGCGGCTCGTCCACCGGATCGCGAAATCGGGCTCGACCGGCATGCTGTCGCTCGAAGGCCGCGCCGGCGTGCTCAAGGAGGTCTACTTCGTCGATGGCCAGCCGCAGTTCGTCCACTCGAACGTCGAGACCGAGCGGCTTGGCAACTTCCTCGTCGCGGCGGGCACGCTGACCCCGCAGTCGCTCCAGCGCGCGCTGAGCGTGATGCATCACTTCGGCGGCCGGCTCGCCGACACGCTCGTCGGGCTCGACATCCTCGATCCGCTGGAGGCGTACCGGATGGTCGCCAAGCAGGTCGCGATGAAGTTGACGGAGACGTTCTCGTGGATGAAGGGACGGTACGCGTGGACGCCGGGCCACCCGAACCCGTGGAAGGCGCGCTCGCTCCACCTCGACGCGTACCGCGTCATCGGGGCCGGCGCCGCCCAGCTCGGCGAGGCGTTCGTCGAGGATTGGCTCGTCACCAACACGCAGGCGTTCATCGTGGCGGAGCCGACGATGGAGGGCGAGCTCGCCGGTTTCGGGCTCGGTGAGGCGCTGCTGCGCGTCTACAGCTTGCTCGATGGCCGGACCCGGCTGGGCGAGCTCGCGGGACGGGTGCGGTCCCCCGAAGCGCGGTTGAACCTGCTGCGGCTGACGTACCTGCTCGTGCAGACCGATCTCGCGCGGCTGTCATGACCGAGGTGACCGTGTGAGCGCCGCGATCCTCACGGTGCAGGGACTCGAGAAGCGGTTTGGCACGCGGCGGGTGCTCGCGGGCGCGTCGTTCGCGGTTCACGAGCGCGATCGCATCGGCATGATCGGGGCGAACGGTGCCGGCAAGTCGACGCTGCTCGCGATGATCGTCCACCGTGCGATGGGCGACGATGATCCGCTCTACGCACCCGACGCGGGCATCATCACCTGGAAGCGCGACCTCCACCTCGAGTACGTCCCGCAGGAGCCGGAGCTGGACCTCACCGCGACGGTGGCAGAGACGCTCGCGCGTGAGGGCGTGGCCGATCACGAGGTCGCGACCATCGCCGCGGCGCTCAAGACCCCGCCGTTCACGTCGCGGATCGGCACGCTCTCGCTCGGCGAGCGGCGCCGGGTCGCGCTCGGGCGGGCGCTGCTCGGTCGAGCCGATGTCCTCGCGCTCGACGAGCCGACCAACCACCTCGACGCGACCACGGTCGAGTGGCTCGAGAACCGGCTGTCCGGATGGCCCGGGGCGCTGATCGTGGTGACCCACGATCGCTACTTCCTCGATCGTGTCGCCACCCGGATCCTCGAGGTCGATCGCGGCAAGGTGTACAGCTACGAGGGCGACTACCAGGAGTTCCTGCTGATCCAGGCCGACCGGCTCGCCGCCGAGTCCGAGTCCGAGTACCAGCGGACCTCGTTCCTTCGCCGCGAGATCGACTGGATCCGGCGGGGCCCGAAGGCGCGCAGCGTCAAGGCCAAGGCGAGGATCGACCGGTTCGATGCCGCGGTCGCGGCGGCGCCCGCCACCGATGAGCTGCTGCCGCAGAAACTCGGGCTCCGCTTGCCGAGCGGCCCGCGCCTCGGCGGCAACATCGTCGAGCTCCAGCACGTCGGCAAGTCGCTCGGTGGCAAGCTGCTGGTGCGTGACCTGAGCCTCGTGATGAAGCCGGGCGACCGCATCGGCATCGTCGGCGACAACGGGGCCGGCAAGACCACGCTGATCCGGATGATCCTCGGGCTCGAGCCCCCCGATACCGGCAAGGTCATCGTGGGCTCGAACACGCGACCGGCCTACCTCGAGCAGGGGCGTAGCGAGCTGCGCGACGAGCTGACCGTGCTCGAAGAGGTCGGGGACGGCTACGACTTCGTGGATCTCCCCGAGGGCAAGGTCCACGTGCGCGGCTTCTTGCGGATGCTCGCGTTCCCCGATTCGGTCGCCGACACCAAGGTCGGCCAGCTCTCCGGCGGCGAGCGCAACCGGGTCCAGCTCGCGCGCCTGTTGCGGCGCGGTGGCAACCTGCTCGTGCTCGACGAGCCGACCAACGACCTCGATCTGCCGACGCTCGGAGCGCTCGAGGATGGCCTGATCAACTTCAATGGCTGCGCGCTGATCGTGTCGCACGATCGCTGGTTCCTCGATCGCGTGGCGACCGCGATCCTGGCGTTCGAAGGGGACGGCAACGTGACCCTCTACGAGGGGAGCTACTCGTTCTACACCGAGCGCAGGCCCGCACGCGCCACTGGCAAACGCGACCGCGACGACGATCGGCCGGCGAAGGACACGCGCGCAGCGAAGCCGGTCGGGCCGCGCAAGCTGTCGTTCAAGGAGGCGCGAGAGCTCGAGGCCATCGAGCAGACGATCGCCACGGCCGAGCAGCGCGTCACCGAGCTCGAGGCGTCGCTCTCCGATCCGGGCGTGTTCAAGGACCGCGCGACCGGGGTCCAGGCCCTGATCGCCGAGCTCGACACGGCCCGCGCCGAAGTCGAGCGGCTGTTCACGCGGTGGCAGGAGCTCGACGGGATCGCGCGCGCGGCCCCGCCTTGATCCCTCGCGGGGCATCCCGCCGTTCGTCACTCGAACGGCGATTGTGCGGTGGCTCGTAGCTTGTTGCCGAGCAGCACCCTGAGCTCGTTGACGATCAGCGGGCGCTGGCCGAACAGGTTGTAGCGTTCGGCAGGGTCACTCTTGAGATCGTACAGCTCCATGCTGTCGCCGTTGTCGATCAACTTCCAGCCGCCGCGCACGAACGCCGCGAGGTCGCCGCTCGGGGACTCGCTGGACCGGCCAGCCGGGTGCTCCGAGATCAAGGATGCGAACGCGCTGCCGCCGCTAGCATCCCCGAGTCGGTCGCCGCGGGCCAGATCGCCGAACGACCGGCCATCGAGCGCGACGGTCCTGGGCGGCACGAAGCCGGCGAGATCGAGGACCGTCGGCACGAGGTCGACGAGGCTCACGGTCTCGACGATCCGCCGCGGCTTGACACCCGGCCCGGCGATCACGAGCGGCACCTGGAGCCCGGCGCTGTAGAGATCGGACGCGTGATACGGCTGGCCGTGCTCGCCGAGGCCCTGGCCGCGGTCCGACGTGACGATCCAGATCGGGGCCTGCGCGGGGGCACGCTGGTCGAATGCCCCGAACAGCTCGAACAGGGCATGGTCGGTGGTTGCCAGCCCGTGATCGTAGAACCGCCGGCGCTCCTCGTCGGTCGTCGCGGTGCGCTCCCCAGCCGGTGGTTGGAGGTGGATCCACAGGAACAGCGGACGGTTACCGGTACGGCGCTCGCGCGTGTCGAGCCAGGCCCGCGCGGTCCGTGCGAGCTGTCCTGGGTCGTCTTCGATCACCACCTGCTCGAGCCCACGCGCCAGGCCGCCGCGCCACAGATCGTCGCAGCACGCGAAGCCCGCGGTCTCGTAGCCGGCGGCGCGTAGTCGTTCGGCGAGCAGGACGTGCCGGGGGTCGAGCGTCAGCTCCGTGGGGCTCGTGTGCCCGCGCACCCGGTTGGCAGCCAGCCCGAGCGCGATCGACGGCAGCGATCGCCGCGTCAGGGTGCTCGAGACGAACGCCCACTCGAACACGGCTCCGCGCAGGCCGAGGTCGCGGAGCGCGGGCATCTCCGCGCGCCCCCCGTACGGCGGTGTGCGATCGGCACGCATGCCGTCGATCGTGACGAGCACGAGATCGGGATGTGCCGCACCAACCCGCTCGGCGGGACGGAACTGCGTGAGCGAGATGTCACCACGGATGCGTTCGAGGTCGAACACGCCCCCGATCGCGGTCCTGGCGAGCGGGCCGGCGCCCCAGATCCTGAGCGTGAGCGACGGCCGGGTCGCCGCCGCCACGATCGCGAGCACGATCGCGGTCACGGTCGCGGTCGCGATCAACGCGCCGCTGACCAGGCGGACGCGGCGCGCCAGCCACGGCCATCCGCCGTGCACCGCGATCGTCGCCACCAGCGCGGCGGCTGGTGCGTGGAGGAAGCGCGTCTCGGGTGCGCCCAGGCGGCGTCTCACGATGAACACCCAGAGCACGTACGCGATCGCGATCGCGGAGACGATCGCGACGCCGATGATCAGCCACGGCCGCAGCAGGGTCGTCCTGCCACCGCGTCGCCACCGGGCGTCGAGCTTGCGCGCGATCCAGGCGAGCAGCGCGGCGACGGGGCGAGAGCCGACGACGATGCCGAGCACCGTCGCGACCGCGAGGATCGGCTGCAGAAAGCCGATCGACAGCGGCTTGAACGCGGTCCACGACGCGAGCAGCCAGGTGCCCTGGAACATCGCCCAGACCAGCGACAGCGCTCCGAGCCAGATCACCCCGACCCAGCCGACCAGCCACGGCACCCCGCCGCCTTCCTCGACGAGGGACGCGACCAGCTCCCGGGGTTGCCACGCGGCGACGAGCCCGCGCACGATCACGCTCGCCACGATCAGCGTCGGAATCGCGAGCAGCCCGACGAAGCCCACCGTGGCCACGACCCCGAGCACGTCGTTCGTGCCCCGGCCTTCGACGAGCCCCGCGACGATCGCGCCGGTGCAGGCCGCGATCGCACTCGGCGCGATCCAGCGGCCGATCCCACGCGCGGTCCACGAGGGGCTCGCGGGGCGAGCGGGGCGAGCGGGGAGGGAGGGGATGACGAAAGTGTACTAACCCCAGGGTCGCCTGTGTTAACCCGACGCAAGCGTAAGCGTAGGCGTAGGCGTAGGCGTAAGCGGGAATTCGCTTACGCCTACGCCGACGCTTACGCCTGCGGGGCAACACAGGCGTAGGTGGGCACCCCCGAAAAATTGGCTCGGGCGGCCTGACGTACCACCCTGGGGCGGTGAGCTGGCTCGCCGTCTTCCGTTCGCGCCGGATGGCGGTGCTGTTCCTGCTCGGCTTCTCGTCAGGGCTGCCGCTCTACCTGACCGGCCAGACGCTGCAGGCGTGGATGGAGTCGGCCCACGTCGAGATCTCCCAGATCACCGCGTTCTCGCTCGTCGGGCTGGCGTACACGTTCAAGTTCGCGTGGGCACCGCTGCTCGATCGGTTCCGGTTGCCGTTCCTCGGGCGGCGCCGCGGCTGGGTGCTCGTCGCCCAGATCGCCCTGATGGTCGCGATCGCGGCGATGGGCCTCGTCGATCCCGTGAGTCAGCCCGGCCTGCTCGCGATCCTCGCCGTCGTCGTCGCGGTGCTGTCGGCGTCGCAGGACATCGTGCTCGATGCCTACAACGCGGATCTGCTGTCGCCCGAGCAGCGCGCCGCAGGCTCCGCGATCTACGTGGTCGGCTATCGCGTCGCGATGCTCGTCACCGGCACGCTCGCGCTGTTCCTCGCGGACTACGTACCGTGGCGGGTGATCTACGCGACGATCGCGTCGCTGATGGTGATCGGGATCGCGGGCACGATGCTGGCAGAAGAGCCGATCGCGCCGGCGCGCAAGCCGACCACGATCGTCGCGGCGGTGTACCTCCCGGTCGTCGAGCTGGTCCGCCGGCTCGGCGTGCGGACCGCGATCCTCACGCTCGTGTTCGTGGCGCTCTACAAGTTCGGCGACTCGTTCGCCCAGGCGCTGCTCATCACGTTCTTCAAGCGTGGCCTCGGCTTCGAGTTTCGCGAGATCGCCACGATCTACAAGGTCCTCGGGTTCGCCGGGATGTTCATCGGCGGCCTGGGCGCAGGGACCATGGTCGCGCGGTTCGGGCTGCGCCGCATGCTGGTCGCCTTCGGGATCCTGCAGGCGTGTACGAACTTGCTCTACGTGTGGCTCGCGGTGGCCGGCAAGAACTACCTGATCTTCAGCGCGGCGGTGCTGTGCGACAACATCGCCGGCGCGATGGGCACGGCGGCATTCGTCGCCTTCATGATGTCGGTGTGCTCGCCGGCGGTCAGCGCGACCCAGTTCGCGTTGCTGACGTCGTTGTCCTCCGTGGGCCAGCGCGTGTTCGGACCGTTCGCCGATGACGTGGTGACCCGGATCGACTGGTCGGGCCTCGGCCGGCTCGCGTGGTCGAGCGGGAAGATCCAGCACGCGATCTCGCCGCACCTCGAGCAGGCGATCGCGAACCTCGACTGGGCGCGGCTGTTCGATGTAGCGACGATCGGCGCGCGGCTCCACCTCGGCCTCTCCCCCTATGGCGAGACCGTCGTACGCTACGACTGGCCGGTGTTCTTCGCCGTCACCGCGATCATGGCGATCCCCGGGCTCCTGCTCGCGCAAACCCTCGGATCGCTCGATGTGGTGAGTCCGGGTGGCCACAAAATTGCCCGCGCCGGCGATAGTCCCTAGCGTCAGCGGGTGCGGTCCTGGCTCGTGGTCCCGGTGATGGGTGTGGTCGCGGCGATCACCGCGGCCATCCTCGGTGCCGCGTTGTGGGATGCGGCGTGTGCCGCGGCGGCCGGGGCGGCGCTGGCCGCGGCGATCCGGGCGCTCGCCGGATCCTCGCCGGCGGCGCTTGCGGGTGCGTGCCTCGCGCCGGTGTTCGCGGTCGCACAGCTCGCCGAACACGACGGTCACCGCGGGGTCTCGTGGCTCGCGCTGGCTGCGGCCGCATGGACGTTCGCCGAGCTGGCGCGGACGACCACCGCGCCGATCGTGGCGCTGCTGCCGGCCACCGTCGCCGCCATCCTGGAGCCCGCGTGCGTGCCGCTGCTCGCGATCGCGGGTTCCCGCCTGGTCACGGCACCGGGGGAGCGACCGCGCTGGGTGGCGGCGGTCCCCGTGGTGGGAGGACTCGTGGCCGTGGTCGCGATCGTCGCGGGACTGGCCCACGGAGGGGCGTTCGCCCGGCTGGGCGTGCACTGGTTCGGCACGGCTCCCCACGAGATCCCGCCGGTCCGCTCGCTCGCGCTGCTCGGAGAGTCGCTGGGGCCGATCGCCGCGATCGCCGCGCTCGTCGGGCTGACGCTGGTCGTCCGAGGACGGCTGGAGTCCGTCGCGATCACGGCGTGCGTGGTCGGCGCGGTGCTGGTCGATCTTCGCGCCGGCATGACCGGGCCCATGACGCTCGGGCTCGCCGCGCTGGGTGCGGGGCTGGCCATCGCGCGGCTCGCCGGGATGATCCGGATCCCGTCGGGCCAGGCCTTCGCCGGGGCCACGTGCGGCTTGCTGCTGGTCCTGCCCCCGCTGTGGAGCGCGATCGAGCGCGATCCGCACGTTTCGATCCGCCAGGCTTCGCGCTAAGTTTCGGCCGGTATGCCGGCGAGCCATCGGGCGCAGATCCTGTCCTGGGACGAGGTCCGATGGAGGTGATCCATGGCCATCGCCACGTGGCGGGCTGGTCCGGTGCAGCCGTGGCGATCGGGAACTTCGATGGCGTGCACGTCGGTCATCGCGCCCTGCTCCAGCGCACGCGCGTGCTCGCGGATGCCCACGGTGCGCGTGCGGTCGCGCTGACGTTCGATCCACATCCGGGCGCGATCGTGGGCGCCCAGCGTCCACCGGCGAGGCTCGCGTCGCTCGATCGGAGGATCGAGCTGCTCGCGGAGGCTGGGCTCGATGCGGTCGTCGTCGAGCCGTTCACCCGTGAGCTCGCGGGGCGATCTCCACACGCGTTCGTCGATGAGGTGGTGGTGCTCGCGCTCCGCGCCCGCGCGATCGTCGTCGGCTACGACTTCACCTACGGGCAGGGCAGGGCGGGGACCACCGATGCGCTCAAGGCCCATGGCGCGCGGGCCGGCATCGAGGTCGAGGTCGTTCCGGTCGTCGAGGTCGATGGCATCGCGGCCTCGTCGACGAAGATCCGCGACCTGTTGCGCGGAGGCGACCTGGCGTCGGCCGGGAAGTTACTCGGACGCCGGTGGGACATCGATGGCGTGGTCGTCCATGGCGCCCAGCGCGGCCGCGCGATCGGCGTCCCGACCGCGAACATCGCTCCGGACGGGGATCTGCTGCTCGCGCCGGGGATCTATGCAGTCACGCTCGCGGTGGAGGGGGGCCCGCCGATGGCCGCGGTGGCGAGCCTGGGGACCAACCCGACGTTCGTCGAGCAGGGCGGGCTGGTACTCGAGGTCCACGTGCTCGACTGGGACGGCGATCTCTACGACCGCCGCGTCCGGACGACGTTCGCGGCACGATTGCGCGACGAGCTCAAGTACGAATCGGTCGATGCGCTAATCGCGCAGATCCGACGCGACATCGTGGACGCCCGGGCCGCGCTCGCGCGCTGACGGCCGCTCCCCGGCCCCCCAGGGGGGACCCTCGCCGTGGGGTGACGTCGATCCTTGCTGCGCGCGGACCGACGTGAATCTGTCGGCTCGGGCCACCTGAGGCTCTGACGCCTCGCGTCGTGACGCCGGCAGGTCTCGGGCACGGGCACTCGATGTCATGGCCCGTCCATTGGAACGCAGCCCCGCCAAGGGTCAGATACGCCAACGAAAAGGGAGGCCTGTCTCAATGCGTTTGCGCACCCTCGGAATCGCGACCCTGCTCTCGGCGAGTCTTTCTCAGCAAAGTGAGGCGGTCGTGCGACCGAAGGGAGCCGAGGCGCCGTTGGTCTCCGCGGGCCGAGGGCCGCGCGAACACCGCAGCGTGGCGTTCGCCAAGCCCACGCGGCTCGACTCGGTCGGGCTCGCCGGGTGGAAGGCGATCTGGGATCGCGATACCGATGTGCCCTTGCGCCTGTGGTCCAGCGGGTCCATGACCTCGGGCGCGAACGGCAATCCCGCGATCGCCGAGGCCGCGGCGCGCCAGTTCCTCGCCGCGCACCTCGCGGTGCTCGCCCCCGGCGCTGCGATCACTGACTTCGAGCTGGTCTCGAACGAGCTCGGTGGCAGCGGCGCGGTCCGCAGCGTCGGCTTCGTCCAGCGCGCGGCCGGGATCCGCGTGCAGGGCGGCACCATCGGCTTCGCGTTCAAGCGTGATCGCCTCGTGGTGGTGAGCTCGACAGCGCTGCCGAACGTCGTGGTCGCGGTCCCGGCGCAGCGCCTGGCGCCGGCCGTGGTCGCCCACGCGGCGACGCGCTGGCTCGCCACCGGTGGCGAGGTCGTCGCCGTGCGCGCCGTCGCCAACGCGGCCGCGAGCGAGCGCGTGATCATCCCGGTCGTGCGACCGCGTCGCGGTGCCGCGATCGACGTCACGTACCACGTGGCCGAGCAGGTCGCGGTCGATTCGACCACCGGGCCCGGTCGGTGGAATGTCTACGTCGATGCCGCGAGCGCGGCGCCGATCGCGCGTCGCAGCACGATCTCGTACGCCTCGGGCAAGGTGCTGTTCGACGTGCCGGATCGCGGTCCGCACGCCGCGCGCAACGGCCAGC
Organism: Deltaproteobacteria bacterium; assembly: GCA_018262455.1. The sequence continues at coordinate 14,958 of JAGSPR010000016.1, forward strand.
CGGGCCTGGCCACGCACACCGTCGACGGGCTCGCCACGCTCGCCGCGCTCGACGGCACGGTGACGTGGAGCGGCACGGCCGCGGCGTCGGTCGCCCTCAAGCTCAACGGTCCACTCGTCGCGATCTCGAACGGCGCCGGCGCCGTGTTCTCCGAGACCCTGACGCTCGCCGCGAACGGCACGCTGCTGTGGAGCCATCCCACCGAGGAGTTGATCGACGCCCAGCTCGATGCGTTCATCTACGCCAACCAGGTCAAGGCGTTCGCGAAGGCGCGGATCAACCCGAACCTCGCGTACCTCGATCAGCGGCTCTCGGTCACCGTCAACGAGGACGGGAGCTGCAACGCGTTCTCGACCGGCGACGACGTCCACTTCTTCCCGAAGAGCCAGCAGTGTGAGAACACCGGCCGGCTCGCCGATGTCGTCTATCACGAGTTCGGACACTCGCTGCACGCCAACTCCATCATCGACGGCGTCGGCTCGTTCGACAGCGCGCTGTCGGAGGGCCTGGCCGATACGACCGCGGTGCTCATCACCGGGGATCCCGGCATGGGTCGCGGGTTCTTCTTCAACAACAACGCGCTGCGCAACCTCGAGCCGGTCAACCCGAAGACGTGGCAGAACGACGCCGACGGTGAGCCTCACAACGATGGCGAGATCATCGGCGAAGCGCTGTGGGATACCCGCAAGGCGCTCGAGGCCAAGCTCGGACAGCCCGCCGGCTTCGCGAAGACGATCGAGATCTACTACGGCATCATGCAGCGCGCGTCGGACATCCCGTCGAGCTACGCCGAGGCGCTGCTCGCCGACGACGATGACGGCGACCTCGCGAACGGGACGCCGAACCAGTGCGAGATCGATGCGGCGTTCGCCCGTCACGGGCTGTCGGATCCGACGGTGTCGCTGGGGATCGGCAGGCGGCGGGCAGGTCCCGCTGACCGCGACCGGCGACACGTTCGGTGGGGACATCCCGTCCGCGCCCGACGGCACGGTGATCCAGTACAAGGTGACGGTCACGCTGTCGGATGGCTCCAGCCTGTTCTATCCGAACAACCCGGCCGATCCGCTGTACGAGTTCTACGTCGGCCCGGTGACCACGCTGTGGTGCTCGGACTTCGAGGCCGGCGCCTCCGACTGGACGCACGGCGGCCAGGGCGGCCAGGGCGACGAGTGGGAATCCGGCGCACCGGCGGGCATCGCCGGCGATCCCAAGACGGCGTTCGGCGGGACGAACGTGTTCGGCATCGATCTGACGCAGGACGGCGTCTACAGCCCGAGCATCTCGACGTTCGCCGAGACTCCGGACATCGACCTCCAGGGCAACACGAAGGTCCGCCTCCAGTACCAGCGCTGGCTCGGCGTCGAGGACGGCTTCTACGATCACGCCCAGATCTTGGCGAACGGGACGGCGGTGTGGAGCAACTTCGCCAGCCCGAGCGATCCGCAGCAATCCGAGACCAACCATCTCGATCGCGAATGGCGGTTCCAGGACGTCGATCTCTCGGCGCAGACCGCCAGCGGCAAGCTCAAGCTGCGGTTCGAGCTCGACAGCGACCAAGGTCTCGAGATGGGCGGCTGGACGATGGACGACGTCTGCGTCGTCGCGCTCAGCGGTGCCGCGCTCACCTGCGGCAACGGCGACGTCGACACCGGCGAGACCTGCGATGACGGCAACCGCGTCGACGGTGATGGCTGCTCGGCGAACTGCCTCGACGAAGGCGGCGGCGGCGGCTGCTGCTCGGTCGGCAGCGGGCCCGAAGGCGCGCTCGCGCTCGGGGTGTTGACGCTCGGGCTCGTGCTGCGCCGCCGCAAGCGGGCGTGAGGGGACTGGCCCTTCGACCGTCGACAGGCCCCGATCGACGTTTGGCACCGGACGCGGTCATGGCCATCGCCAATCTCGTCGATCGCTCGGCGCGCGGTCGGTGAGCTCGAGCTCGAGCGGTTCCTCGTCAGTTCCGACGTGGACCTCGAACGTTCTGGGCGCTGCACCGGGCATGTCCACGGTGAGCGAGTACTCGCCGAACATCAGCTGCTCGAACGCGAACGTGCCATCGGCGTCGGTCGGCTGCTCGACGCGCGAGAACTTCGCTTTGCTCGATTCCCAGTTGATCGGCGCCATCCCGACGTCGGGGGGCGTATGGATGTCGAGCCGCACCTGGGCCCTCGAGACCGGGGTGCCGCCCTGCAACACTCGTCCCGCGAGTCGGGCATTCAGGATCAGCGCGAGCTGACCGTTGACGACCCGCCAGGGCACGTTCTGGCGGACCAGCTCGGCGACGCGCTCGGACGTGTACGGGTTCGACGTGTTCCACCTCGCCACGCCGGTCGCGCGGCTGACGATCGACTGCGAGTCGGGAGTCCACCACGTGAGCCCGCTTGGCGGCCGAAACCCGGTCTCGGTCACCGATGGGCCCGTCTGATCGATCGGCCAGCGCGCCAGGATCCGTCCGTCGGTCGCGCTCATCACGATCACCGCCCGCCCGTAGTCGCCGATGCCCGCGACGAGGCTGGCATCCGCGCTGGCCTGGGCTCCGAGCAGCTGCTCGCCCGGAAACGAGTCATGGATCGTGCCATCGCTCGTGCGCCAGATCATGACCACGCGATCGACACTGCCGATCGTCGTCAGCCAGCGCCCGGTAGGGTCGAACGACGGCACCACGTTGACATCGGGCTTGGTCATCACCTGGGTCCCTGATTCGGCATCCCACAGCGACACCACGTGGGTCGGCGCGGTCACCTCTTCGACGATCGCGATCCGCGTGCCGTCCAGCGAGAAGCCCACCGGTCGCGCATCCTTCGCCGGAAGCGTCACGCTGCGGGCTCGCGACTCGACATTCCAGATCGTGGGCGGCGACCCACTCGTCCACGCGATCGCGCGCCGACAATCCGGGCTCGCCATCGCCAGGGTCGCCCCCTCGAGGTTCACGAGCCGCTCGCCGCGATCGACCGCCCAGATCTCCGGTGGCGCCGCCTCGTGCATGACGACCAGGCAACGCCCGTCCTCGGACAGCTGCAACTCCGACGGCTCCCCGACGGTGAGCGTGCGGATCGCGCGGGTCCTCAGATCGATCACGGCCACGCCATCCACCGTCTTGCCCGCGATCCGGCTCGCGCTCGTAGCGATCGGCGCGTTGATCGACGGGTGCGTCAGCGCGAGCCAGGGCCCGTCGCGATGGTTGTCGCGCTGCCCCCAGATCCGCACCTCGCCGCGGCCCGCCTCGGTCGCGATCCCGGTGCCTTCGACGGTCACGCCGACCACCGTGGCGTCCGTCGGCCGGAACGAGGTGGTGCGGGTCGACGCAGATCCCCACAGCTGGATGCGGTAGTCCCCGCGCAGCGCGACGAGGTGCTCGCCGTCGGGTGAGAACCGCGCATCCTTGCCGCGCACCGTGTCGTGGCTCGACAGCAAGGCGCCGCCGTGCGTGTCCCACACCTTCACACCGCCGGCGACGCCGATCGTGACGAACCGGCTACCGTCGTGCGAGAAGCTGCCGCTGACCACGATGTCGCCATGATCGATCGACGTGATCAGCTCGCCCGCCGAGAGGTCCCAGATCTTGCCGGTGCCATCGTGACCCGTGGTGAGCGCGAGGGTACCGTCGAAGCTGAACACGCACTTCCACACGACACCGTGGTGGCCTTCGAGCGTGTGCAGCAGGGCACCGGTGTCGGCGTCCCACAGCTTGGTGACGCCGTTGAGCCCGCACGACAGCACCCGCGTGCCCTCGGCAGAGACCTCGCCGCCGGACACGAGGCTGCCGTGCTCGATCATGCCTTTGTCGCGGCCGGTCTCGATGTCCCAGCTGCGCCCGCGCCCGAGCATCGTGGTGGTCAGCATGCGCTTGCCGTCGTGGCTGAGCACGCCGTAGACCCGGCGAAGCCCGAGCGCTCCGGCCTCGATTGCCCGCAGCTCGGCTCCTGACTCGACATCCCAGATCCGCGCGAACCCGTCGTCGCCTGTCGTGGCGATCCGGCGGTCGTCGGGCGTGAACGTCGTGCGCGTGAGGGTCATGCCCCGGGCATGCGGGAACTCTCGCCGCAGCGCGCCCGACTTCGCGTCCCACAGCCGCGCGATGCCGTCCTCGCCCCACGTCGCGATCGTCGTGCCGTCATGCGAGTAGATCAGCATGTCGAATCCGCCGGCGTGCCGCGGCAGGGTCGCGATGAGCGCGCCGTCCGCGACGGTCCAGACCTTCGCGAGGTCGTGGCAGGCCGCCGCCATGTCCTTGCCATCGGGACTGAACGCGACGAACCGAGCCTGCCCACCACAATCGAGTGTGCGCTCGGATGCCGCGATGTCGGCGAGCGCGGTGCCGAGCAGGAAGTCGAGCGTCGAGCTCCGGAGGCCGCGCTGGTGGGCTTCGTAGAGGTACGCGAGCGCGGCCCGGCCGTTTCCCGACCGGAGCTCAGCGACGCCCTTCTCGAGGATCAGCGCACGTGCGGTGTCGCGCGCTTCGGCCCGGGAGTCCAGGATGCGCGAGATCGCGGCGGTCCCGGCGCTGCCAAGCACGAGGACCGCGAGCAGGGTGACGGTCACCGCGCCGCGGTTGCGCTTGACGAACCGCCGCACGAGCTCACGGCGCGAGTACGAATGCGCCACGACCATGCGACCGGTCTGGAATCGGTTGAGCTCCTCCGCCAGCTCGCGCGCGCTCGGGTATCGCGCCTGGGGATCGCGCGCCATCGCCTTGGTGATGATGCTGACCAGATCGCCTGGGACTGTGGGGGCGACGAGATCGATCGTCGGCGGTGGCCCGGCCTTGACGGCCGCCAGCAGCTCGTCGCTCGAGCGTGCACGATACGGTGGGGCACCTGCGAGCACGTGGTAGAGGATCGCGCCGAGCGCGTAGACGTCGGCGCGCTCGTCGACTTCGGCGGCGTTCGCCTGCTCGGGCGGCATGTAGGCCACCGTGCCGACCACCGCACCCACCCCGGTCAGGTCATCGGAGGCCGTGGGGCCGATGCGGTAGGGATCGGTGTCCGGGTCGTCGTCGGAGTTGCCGGGCGAGAGGTCCTTGGCGAGGCCCCAGTCGATCACGACGGTCTCGCCGTACGCGCCGACCAGGACGTTGGATGGCGTGAGATCGCGGTGGATGACCCGCTGGCCATGTGCGAAGGCGATCGCCTCGCTCGCGGCGATCACGGCCGGGAGCAGCGCGAGTCGCGCGGCGAGTGTGTCGGCGCGATCGCGGCCGTCCGAGCCGGTGGCGACGTGATCGATTGCCGCGCGGAGCGTGCGGCCGTCGACCATGCGCATGGTGTAGAACGGCGTCCCGTCGGGCCACTGCCCGATCTCGTAGATCGGCACGATGCCGGGATGCTGGAGCCGTGCGGTGACCCGCGCCTCGCGCTCGAAGCGGGCCGCGAGCTGCGGGGATCGCCCGAGCAGCTCCTTGACCGCGACCGGTCGGCCGACCCGAAGATCGCGCGCGGCGAGGATCCGGCCCATGCCACCGCGCGCCACCTCGAGCCCCAACGCGTAGCCCGCGGGATCGACTCTCGGCAGCAGCGGGTGGTCGCCGTGGGCATCCTGCGTCGGTGACAGGGTCTGGGCCACGGCGCGACAGCTCGCGCAGCTCGCGAGGTGGCGCTCGAGCAGGTTCCTGCCGGCGCTGTTGAGCGTGCCGTCGGCGCGGCCCGCGAGCAGCGCGTCGAATTGCAGGCAGTCGTCGAGCCCGGCGCCGTGTTCGAAGACGTCGACCACGAGGCGACATGCCGAGCAGCGCGCGACGTGGTCAAGGACCGACGCGCCGAGCGGGCTGGCTTCCAGGTCGTCGAGGTCGGGACAGCTGCCCTCGAAAGCCTGGATCACGAAGTCTGATTTCCTTCGACTTCGCGGAACCGCCTGCGCAGCCGCTCGATCGCTGCGCGCACCATGCGTTCGGCGTGCTGACCGGTCGCGAGCCCGAGGACGCGCGCGATGTCCTCGAACGTCTCGCTCTGGGCCCACAGCTCGAGTGCGCGGCGCTGCTCGTCGGGGATCGCGCCGGCCGCGAACTGCAACATCGCGCGAACGGTGCCCTGGTTGGTGACCGGCGGCCGTTCGCCCGCGAGCTGGCTGGCGGGCGGCAACGTTCCAGCGTCGATCCACGCACCCGGTCGACTCGCGTCCACTTCGTGACGGCGCACGTAGTCGGGGTGCGCGCGCAGGTAATCGATCCCGACCCGCTTGGCCACGACGCGCAGCCAGCTGATGAACCGCAGCCTTGGATTGCTCTGGCGGGCCGAGAGGTAGAGCTGGAGCCGGTGGAACTGGTCCGCGCGCAGGCGTGCCATCACGGCGACCACGATGTTGCGGCGATCGTCCTCGCGCTGGCCGAGCCGGCCGAGGAACCGCGGCTGGGCGACGATCCGCAACAGCGGTGGCTCGATCGCGGCCCACAACCGTTGCCACGAAGCTTCGTCCCGGGCCGCCGCCGCGACCACCAGCACCTCCAGCTCCTCCTCATCTACCACCAGCACCCGGATCTCCTTTGTATGCCCGTTCCTCTCAAGAACTGACGGCGACCGCGGGGGAAACCTCATGCACGACCGGCGATTCCTGGCAGACCTGGGATCTCGCCAGGTTAGCCAGCCGCCGCCCCGTGCACGTCGCCGGGGCGGCGGCTTACGGGTAGGCGGGGTCGCGGTCCTCGCCGAGCTCGGACCGGAACAGATCGCGATCTCGCCGAGCGTGACGCGGTTCTTCACCGCATCGAAGATCGGAGGCATCACGTCCTGCTTGTCGTCCCGGAGCGCGGCCCGCACGGCTGCCAGCGAGTGCTCGACCATGGCCCTGTCGCGGACAGCCTTGATCTCCTTCGGAGGCCACACCGACGAAACCCCGGTTTCTTCGTGCGCTGCGCTGACGTTCCTCGGGCTGCCGCCGTCCTGGATCGACATGACCGAACCTGATGGCGTCCTACCTGCTCGCGTCATGGTGACCGGCGGCTCGGGGTTCCTGGGCGGCGCGCTGGTCGCTCGGCTGGGGCGGAGAGGCACACGACACGTGTGCGTGCCACGCTCGGCCGAGCACGACCTGCGTGACCCCGCGGCAACCCGCGCGTTGTTCGAGCGCGAGCGGCCCGAGCTGGTGTTCCACCTCGCGGCCCGCGTCGGCGGCATCGGCGCCAACGCGCGCTCGCCGGGGACGTTCTTCCACGACAACATGGTGATCGGGCTCAACGTGCTCGAGCAGGCGCGCCGCGCAGGTACGCACAAGGTCGTGATCGCCGGCACCGTGTGTGCCTATCCGAAGCACACCCCCGTGCCGTTCCGCGAGGATGATCTGTGGAACGGATACCCGGAGGAGACCAACGCGCCATACGGGATCGCGAAGAAGGCGCTGCTCGTGATGGCCCAGGCCTACCGGCAGGAGTTCGGCTCGAACTTCGTGATGGTGTTCCCGGCCAACCTTTACGGACCGGGCGACAACTTCGATCTCGAAACGTCGCACGTGATCCCGGCGCTGATTCGCAAGCTCGTCGACGCCACCGCGCGCGGCGAGCGCGAGGTCGTGCTGTGGGGTGATGGCACGCCGACCCGCGAGTTCCTCCATGTCGACGACGCCGCGCGAGGCCTGATCCTGGCGGCGACCCGCTACGACGGCGCCGCGCCGGTGAACCTCGGGGTCGGTCAGGAGATCGCGATCCGAGAGCTCGCCGGCAAGATCGCGGCCGCGGTCCGATATCAAGGTGTGATCCGCTGGGACGCTGGCCGGCCCAACGGCCAGCCGCGGCGTTGCCTCGACGTGACGCGCGCGCGCATCGATCTCGGCTTCGAAGCCAGCACCTCGCTCGACGTCGGCCTCGCGCAGACGATCCAGTGGTATCGCGATCGAGTCGGAGGCACGCGATGAAGCGCGCCTTGATCACCGGGATCACCGGCCAGGACGGCTCGTACCTCGCGGAGTTGCTGATCGCAAAGGGTTACCTGGTGCACGGCATCATCCGCCGGGCGAGCTCGTTCAACACCGGCCGGATCGACCACCTGCTCCGCGAGGCCCACGATCCAACGGCACGACTGTTCCTCCACCACGGCGATCTCAACGACAGCTCGTCGCTCCAGGCGATCCTCGACGTCGTCAAGCCCGACGAGGTCTACAACCTGGCCGCCCAGAGCCACGTCCGGGTCTCGTTCGACATCCCGGAGTACACCGCCGAGATCACCGCACTCGGGACGATCCGCATGCTCGAGGCGATCCGCCGCCGCGGCCTGCCCTGCAGGTTCTACCAGGCCAGCTCGAGCGAGCTGTTCGGCAAGGTCCACGAGACCCCCCAGCGCGAGTCCACCCCGTTCCACCCGCGCAGCCCGTACGGCGCCGCGAAGGCGTTCGCGTTCTACATCACGCAGAACTACCGCGAGGCGTACGGCATGTACGCGTGCAACGGGATCCTGTTCAACCACGAGAGCGAGCGTCGGGGCGAAACGTTCGTGACCCGGAAGATCACCCGCGCGGTCGGCCGGATCCGACACGGGCTGCAACGGGAGCTGGTCCTTGGCAACCTGGAGGCTCGACGCGACTGGGGTCACGCGGAGGATTACGTCGACGCGATGTGGCGGATGCTGCAGCAGGACGAGCCCACCGACTACGTGGTCGGCACCGGCGAGACCCATTCGGTGCGTGAACTCATCGAGCTCGCGTTCGGTCGCGTGGGGCTGCCGTGGCAAGATCATGTCAGGCTCGATCCGCGTTATCTCCGCCCCGCCGAGGTCGATCTGCTGCTCGCGGATCCCGCGAAGGCGCGGCGCGAGCTCGGCTGGCAGGCGAAGGTCGGGTTTCGCGCACTGGTCGAGCGCATGGTCGACTCGGATCTCGAGCTCGCCGCGCGCGAGGTCCGCGCGGCTGGATAGCCGATGCTGGTCACGACGACTCGATCGGGACGCCTTGGCAATCGGCTCCAGCTCGCCGCGTACGTCATGGCGGCGGCGCTCGAATGCGAGACCACCGCGGCGTTGCTGTGCCTGGGTCCCTACCGGCGACTGTTCGCCGGCGCGTACGACGATCCACTGTGTCGAATCCCCGAGCGGCAGGGCTCGCTCGCTGCGCGCGTCGCAGTCCCCCTGCTGCGGGCCACCGCTGGCTGGTCCGGGCTGCCACGACTGTCCGCCCGTCGCTACCCGGGGCTCGTCCTCGATCGACCGGACGTGCTCGACCGGCTGCGTGCCCACCCGACGGCGCTGCTTGATGGGTACTACTTTTACGCGCCCAGCTTGCTGCGAGCTCATGCCGCGACGATCCGCGGCTACTTCCGGCTCGCCTCGCCATTCGCCTCGCCGGTCGCGCAGCTCGTCGCGCGCAGCCGCCAGCGCGCCGACCGGATCGTCGGAATCCACGTCCGCCACGGTGACTACGCGAGCTACCTCGGCGGCGAGCACTACTTCTCGATCGAGGACTACGCGGGCCTGATGCGCGAGCTCGAGGCGCTGCTGCATCCGGCGACCACGCACTTCATCGTGTGCTCTGACGCAGTTCAGCCCGACCGGGTCTTCGCGGGGATGTCGTGGGAGCGCGGGCCTGGCCGGGTGGTCGAGGATCTCTATGCCCTCGCGGGCTGCGACTACGTGATGGGGCCGCGCAGCACGTTCAACCGATGGAGCGCGTTCGTCGGCAACGTGCCGCGTCACGAGGTGCGCACGCTCGGACGCAAACTCTCGCTCGCGGACTTCACTCCTCCCGAAGACCTGACGGTCCCCGAGCCAACGCCGCCCGCCGCGTAGCCCGCTTCGGCCCCGACACCCAGGTCGTGGCGGGCATCCGGAGCGGCCGCGTACGGTCGGCGGAACGAGCGCGTGATCCGGCTGCCACATGTTATGAGCGAGCTGTGAAGCGCTCACTGCTCGTGGCCTGCTTGTTCGTCCTGTCCTGCAAGCAGGAGGCACCTCCCGCTCCCGCGGCGAAGCCGCCGACCCCAGAGGAGTCCGACCAGTTCGGCAAGCGCTTCGCATCGCACATGGTGCCGTGCAAGGTCGGCGAGCTCGATCACGACATCGATGTCGATCTGCTCGTCGACCGCGCCGTGGCTGGGCGCGCGATCTCGTCGGCGGACATCCGTGGGTTCAAGCGCGGACTGGGCTCGGTGGGCACCATGTTGTGCGCGCAGATCACCCCCGACACCACGTACACCTATCTGCGCACCCAGACCATCGACGGGACTCCCCGGCCGCTGTTCCGGATGCTCGGCGACGATGGCGTCAACTACCACTCGCTCGAGCTCGACAAGCAAGGCACCGAGGTGCGGGCCGCTGATCTGTACATCTACATGACCGGCGAGCAGCTGAGCTCGACGTTCGGCGGGCTGTTTGACCTCGCGCTGCACTCGGGCGCGGCGGCCGAGATGAGCTCGAAGGTGACCGAGATCAAGACGCTCATGCAGAGCAAGCAGCTCGACGAGGCGAGCCGGATCCTCAAGTCGATGCCTGCGGCGCTCAGGAAGTCCAAGCCGATGCTGCTGCTCGGCGTCCAGATCGCGAGCGGGATGGACAACGACCCGGCGTACATCGCGGCGATCGACGACTACGCCAAGGCGTTCCCGAACGACCCGTCGCTCGACCTCGTGATGGTCGACGGCGCGTTCTTGCGCAAGAAGTACGACGATGCGATCGCGCTGATCGATCGACTCGACAAGCGCCTCGGCGGCGACCCGTACCTCGAGTCGCTGCGCGCGAACGCGTTCGGCGAGGCTGGCAAGCACCCCGAGGCGATCGCGCATGCGAAGCGGGCGGTCCAGCTCGAGCCGACGTTGGCCCAGGGGTGGTGGGCGTTGCTGACCCAGCAATCAGCGGGCAAGGACTTCGTCGGCGCGATCGCCACGATCGAGGCGATGACCGACAAGCTCGCGGGATCGGCGGTCGACGACGCCTCGCTCCGTGCCGACGGTCGCTTCAACGCCCTGGTCGACAGCAAGGAGTACCTCGCGTGGCGCAAGCCGCGGTGAGCCGCGGAGCCGCTACACCGCGACGGGCAGGACGCGTCGCCGCACGAGCTTGATGCTGAGCAGGCGGTACAGCATCTTGCTGACCTCGAACGAACCCATCCGAGACTTCCGGATGATCTCCTTGACGCTGTTCTTGCCGTTGACGAGCTCGAGGACCGCGAGCTCCTCGCGGGTCAGCCGGCCCCGGCCCATCTGGGCGACCGAGTCCTCGTTGCGCAGGAACACGACGTCGAAGTTGTCGATCGCGCGCTCGATCAGGTGCCATTCGTCGACCCGGCGGTAGCCCTCCATGAGCACGGCCTCGACATCGAGCCCGAGCGCGGCGTCGATCACGAACGCCGGCAGCTCCACCCCGGTCGCGAACCGGAACCGGCCGTGGCGCCAGCGCAGGATCTCGTAGATCAACTCGGACGACTGCCGGGTCAGGCAAGCCTTGAGGTCGGCATCGCCAAGCAGGCCGAGCTTGAGGAGCGCCTGGCCGAGCAGGCGCTGGTTGCTCTGGGCGCGCGAATCGAGGAACGACTCGAAGTCCGCTCGCTGCACGAGCTCGGCATCGAGCACGAAGCGCCCGAGCAAGAACTCCTCCGGCACGCCCTCGGCGATCGCCTGATCGACCCGGCCGCGGCGGAAGTAGATGTCGACTCGGGCTCCCGAGCGCTCGACCGTGAGCACGCCCGATTGCTCCTGGACATCGAGCAGCTGGAGCACCTCGGCGAGCGGGACGACGCGGAGGTCGCCACGCAACCCAGGCGTGCCCTCGCCGAACAGCCCGAGATCGATCGAGCTCATCATCTTGTTGAGCGACGCATCGTCGAGCGCGGTGCGGGTGGCTTCGGCGATCGCGGCCGCATCGGTGGAGATCACCGCATCCGGATCGCGCGCCGACTCGGCCAGCGCGACGAGGGCGGCGACGCGCGTGCTCACCACGTCGGTGATCTTGCCACGCAGCTCGGCCAGCGCGGCATTGCGCGCGTACGTACGATCGGCTTCGTCGGTCGCGGACAGATCCTCGCCGGTCACGAGCGACGGGTTGTCGTCGTCCGGGCCTCCGGCCAGTCCGTACTTCGTGATCGTGTGCTGGACCACCGCCGTGATCGCCTCGGGGGAGAACGGCTTGGTGATGTAGTCGACGATCCCCATCACCTTGACGAATCGCTCGCCGACCTGATCGCCCTTGGCACTCATCAGCACCACCGGGATGTCGCGTAGCTTCGGATCGGCCACGAGCTCGCGGCAGAACTGATAGCCGTTCATGCGCGGCATCACGAAGTCGAGCAGGATCAAGTCCGGACGCTGCGCGCGCACCGCCTCGAGTCCTGCTTCGCCATCCACCGCGGTGTGAACCTGGTACCCGGCCTTTGTCAGGACCAGCTGCACCACCTTGGTGATGGTGGGACTGTCGTCTATTACCAGGACGAGCTCGCCAGCCATGTGCGTGTTCCCCTCACTCCGCAGCACAGCCTGCGGGGATCGACATGGTATGTGCTTCGAATTACGCCTTCAATCGGCGCGCTTGGTGATTTGGTGGCGGTTCGGGCCCCATGGTACGTTCCTCATGCGTGCCGCTCCACGAGGGAGACCTGGAGCATTATCCCAGGAAATTCGGCAAGTATCACTTGCTGGGTCCCCTTGCACAGGGCGGGATGGGAGCCCTGTACCTCGCGGTCTCCGGTGATCGCGGACTCGAGCGGCTCATGGTCATCAAGACCGTCCTGCCGCACCTGGCCGACGCCGAGTACGTCGCGCGATTCCGCGATGAAGCGAAAGTTGTAATCAAGCTGTCCCACGGGAACCTGATCCCGGTGTTCGATGCCGGCCTGGTGGGCGGCGAGCTGTTCCTCGCGATGGACTTCGTGGAGGGCCGTGACCTCCGGGCGGTGTGGAACCGGTGCGCCAAGAAGCAGGTCGCGTTCCCGATCGATGTCGCGGTCTACATCATCAAGGAGCTGTGCCGCGGCCTGTCGTACGCGCACTCGTACCCCGAGCTCAACCTGGTCCATCGCGACATCTCGCCACCGAACGTGCTGGTGTCCTACACCGGTGAGGTCAAGCTGACCGATTTCGGGCTCGCCTCGTCGACGCTCAAGCTCGAGAAGACCGCGCCGGGCATCATCTACGGCAAGGTCGCGTACATGTCGCCCGAGCAGGCGCGGGGCGAGAAGCTCGATGGCCGCTCCGATATGTACGCCACGGCCATCGTGCTGTGGGAGCTGCTCACCGGCCGCCAGCTGTTCCCGCCGGGCAAGGATCAGCCCCAGGATCTGCTCGCCCGGGCGAAGAACCCCGAGGTGATGCGACCGAGCAAGCGGGCGCCCCGGGTGCCGGTCGAGCTCGACGAGATCTGCCTCAAGGCCCTCGCGCCCGAGCGCAAGGATCGCTACGCCGACTGCGACGAGATGCGGATGGCGCTGCAGACGTGGCTCGCGCACAACGCGCCGACCACCGACGGCACCCGCATGGCGTCGTTCCTCCAGGATCTGTTCGCCGACGACGTGGTGCGCGAGCGGGTCGAGCGCGGCGAGCTGATCTCGCGGGTCCGCACCCGCGCCCTGACCCTGCCGCCGAGCGACGAGCTCCGGATGTGGGTCGAGAAGAGCGGCCACGTCGCGGCGCCCGAAGGCGACGGCGCGCTCGCCACGGACGCGCCGGTGCGCAAGCCGAACTCCGTTGGCCGGCGCTCGACCGACCGCGAGGACGAGGCCAATGACCGTCGCCAGGCCTCGGATCGACGCGGCGGCAAGGCTTCCGGCAGTGACCGCAACAGCGCGACGGCACTGGCCCAGGCCCTCGATGAGGAGGCCGAACCGGACCTGATCGGCAACGAGATCGATGGTCGCTATCGCGTGATCGAGCTGATCGGCGAGGGCGGCATGGGCAAGGTCTACCTCGCCGAGCACATCGAGATCGGCAAGCGGGTCGCGCTCAAGGTCCTGCACCCGAGCTACAGCCGGATGCCTGATCTCGTCGAGCGATTCCGCCGCGAGGCCCGCGCTGCTTCCAAGATCGGCCATCCCAACATCGTCGACGTCACCGACTCCGGCACCACCGGCGACGGCAGCGTGTACTTCGTCATGGAGTTCCTCGAGGGCGTCGAGCTCGGTTGCATCATCGAGCGCGAAGGCGCGGTCGACGTCGCCCGCGGCCTCAAGATCGCCGGTCAGATCTGCCGAGCCCTCGCCGCAGCCCACGCCCAGGGCATCGTCCATCGCGACCTCAAGCCCGAAAATGTCTTCCTCGTCACCCGCGGTGGCGAGGCCGATGTCGTGAAGGTGCTCGACTTCGGCATCGCGAAGACCACCGAGGCCGAGGCCGCCCGCGAGCGCCGGCTGACCAGCCCCGGCATGGCGATGGGCACGCCCGAGTACATGTCTCCCGAGCAGGCAGCGGGCCGCCCCGCCGACGCGCGCTGCGACGTCTACGCACTCGGTGCGATCATGTACGAGATGGTCACCGGGATCCCGCCCTACTCCGGGGACAACTTCATGGAGATCCTGACCAAGAAGGCGACGCAGGATCCGCCGCCGCCCATCCTCGTGCGCAAGGAGCTGCCACCCGCAGTCTCGGATCTCGTGATGGCCGCGATGGCGCGCAACCCCGATGATCGTCCGCAGACGATGGAGACGCTCGAGTACGAGCTCAACAAGTGCCTCGCCGGACGCGGCGTCGCGGTCGCGCAGATCCTCGGCATGACCACGGATGCCAACGTCGTGGCGACGCTCAACCCTGGCCTGTCGATGCGGAACATGGACGAAGGCATCGTCGTGCCGCGTCCGCAGTCCAGCTCGCCTGCCATCGGGCTGCCACGCGCCGCCACGCAGGGCGGGATGACCGAGCTGCCGGGCATGTGGTCGGGCCCTGCCTCGATCACCAACGCGGGACCTCAGCAATTCAAGCGCCCGAGCAGCGAGCCAACCGCCGCCACCGCTGCCGCCGCTGCCATCTCGGCCTCCTCCTCCAACAACCTGCGCGCGATGACCGCGGAGACCACGTCGTCGATGAACGACGGGGCGGCGCAATCGATCCCGCAGCTCACTCACCACAACGCGCTCGGCGTGCTCGGCTGGCTGCTACTCGCCACGATCCTGTTCGGTGGCGTTGGCGCGCTGCTCTACGTCGCGCTCGGCGAGCGTGGCGAGCGTTCTCCCAGCAAGATCGATGACGTCACCCGCCCTGCGCCACAGTCGAACAACGTCCCGCCGCAGCTCGATCCGACGCCGGATCCTGGCGCCAAGGCCGTCGTGCCGGCGGGCTCCGTGGGGTCGGCCAACCCGGCCGGTTCCGGAGGCTCGGCCACCGGGTCGTCCAGCGAGGTCAAGCCGTCGCTCAAGCTCGACGATCAGACACCGGCCGGCAAGAAGCCAGCCGTCACCGGACGGAAGTCCCTGCCTGCTGTCGACGAACGCGATCCCAAGGCGTTGCTGAAGCTTGGCAAGGCGCTCGAGAAGAATGCCGACTGGTCGCAAGCGCGCGCGGTCTACCAGAAGCTCGAGCGCATCAAGAGCTACGGCGGACAGGCGCTCTACCTCCAGGCGTGGGTCGCGTTTCAGTCGCAGGACACCGCCGGCGCCCTCGAGCTCGCCCGCAAGGCCGCGGCCCAGCAGGCCGGCGCCCAGAAGATCCAGTCGATGCTGCTCTATGGCGATGCGCTGTTCCGCAACGCCGAGTACAACCGCGCGAAGAACATCTATGTGGGGCTTCGCAAGGACGCGAACGCCGAGACGAAGGCGATGCTCGCGAAGAAGATCGGGCTCTGCAACAAGCAGCTCAAGATCCCGAACGAGAACGACGGCATCGACTGACCGACGAGCGAGTCGCGGAGCGCAGCCTCGGGCTGCTCAGACCATCGAGCCGGCGAGCCAGTCGGCGAGCAGGTCGACCTCGGACAGCATCGCATTGGCGCGGCGCAGCCGCTCGGACAGCGTCTTGACGACCCGGACGAGCAGGATCGACGCGGCGTTCGGGTCGACGCTGATCAGCTCGCGGAGCGAGTCATGGGGGAGCCGGAACAGGAACGTGGGTGACATCGCGGTCACGCTGGCGGAGCGCGGGGCGGGCTCGACGAGCGACATCTCTCCGAAAAACTCGCCACCTGACAGGGTCGCGAAGGTCTGCGCGCCGCGGTGAACCGCGACCTGGCCCGAGAGGACCAGGAACAGCGCATCGCCGAGGCTGCCCTCGGCGACGATCGGCTCGCCCGGGTTGTAGCTCTCGATCTCGCCGCTGCGCGCGAGCGACGCGAGCTGTGCGGGCGCGAGCAGCACCAGCAGCGGATGACGTTCCAGCAACGTCGGGGTCGGCACGAGATCGAGTATCGCTCGAAACCGGCCCGCGCGCCCGTTCTGGCCCGGCTACGACACCCGCTCGTACTCGGCGCCGCCGCTCGCTGGCTTCTGCTACCGTCGCTGCGATGCGGATCGCTGTCGTCGCGGCCTTCGGGCTCCTGGTGTCTCCGTTCGCGGCGCGCGCGCAGAGCGTCGATCGCCGGTATGCCGAGGAGCCGACCGACGGGGTCTCGATGCCGACGGCGCCGCTGGCGGGGGAGGTCGATGGACGGGTGGTCGCGACCAACCCAGGCGGGCTGCCGCTGGTGCGCGGCGCCGAGCTCGCGCTGGTGCTCGATGTCGAGGATCCGGACGTCGCGACGAGCGCGGGGCAGGGGTTCGGCGGCTACCTCGCCCTCGCGGGGGGCGGCCGGTTGTTGCCGCGATTCGGGCTCGGGCTCGGCCTCGAATGGCTCCGGCCATCGCGCAGCCAGCTCGAGCCGGATCCGGGCTCGCCGTTTCGGTTCACGCTGGGGCTCGCGACCGGGCTCGGCCGCAGTGCGGGCTTCGGGTTCGCGTGGCACCACTTCCACGACGAGGGCGCGCTCGATGGCGTCGACACGTTCGACCTCGGGTTGTCGACACGCTGGGGCAACCACCTCGCGATCGGTGGCGTGGTACGCGATGTCGCCACGAGCTCGATCGCCGGCACGCCGGTGCAGCGGCGCTACGAGCTCGAGACCGTGGGCAGGCCGCTGGCCACGTCGGCGCTCGAGGTCGCGCTCGGTGGTCGGCTCGGCGAGACCCGGCTCGACGTCGACGGATGGGTGCGGGTGTCGGCGCGGATCGCGCGGGGGCTGTACGTCCACGGCGCGCTCGAGACGCGCGAGCTCCACACGCTCGCCGATTCACCGACCGGGATGCGCGATACCGGTGGTCGCGACGCGCGCGTCACGCTCGGCTTCGAGGTCTCGTTCGGCGGCGTCGGCGTCACCGCGCTCGCGAGCGGACTGCGCGACGACTCCGGCGTGAACCACGGCCTCGGCGGTCAGCTCGTGCTGCGAGGATCGTCGCTTGGCACCGCGTCCGTGATCGGGCCGAGCGATCACATCGAGCGTGTCGAGCTCGCGGGCTCGATCGGCCTGCGCGAGGTCACCCAGCTGGTGGGCCGGCTGCGCTCGATCGCGCGCGATCCGACGGCGAAGGCCCTGGTGGTCACCTTCGACGGCGCGAGCGCCGGCTGGGCCTCCCTGCAGGAGCTGCGCGACGAGATCCTCGCGGTCAAGCAGGCGGGCAAGAAGGTGTTCGCGTACATGGTCTCGGGCACCGGCCGCGATTACTTCGTCGCGAGCGCTGCCCACAAGATCTACATCGACCCCGCGGGCGGGCTGCGGCTCGTCGGGATGGCCGGCACCTCGATGTACTTCCGCGGCGCGTTCGAGAAGCTTGGCGTGCTGCCACAGTTCTCGAAGATCGCCGAGTACAAGAGCGCACCCGAGCAGTTCACCGAGGCCGGGCCGACCCCCGCCGCTGCGAAGATGCACGACGAGCTGTTCGAGAGCTTGTGGGATCAGTGGCTGACCCAGGTGGCCGAGGGCCGCAAGCTCACCAAGGACGAGCTGCGGGCGCTGATCGACACCGGCCCGTTCACCGCCGGCGATCTCTCAGCCAACACGAAGCTCGTCGACGCGGTCGCCGCACCCGACAAGGTGAGCGAGCTCGTGAGTGCGGAGCTCGGCGCGATCCTCTCGGTCGGCAGCCCGAGCGACGAGCGCCCCGATCGCTGGCAGCGCCCGGGGATCGCGATCATCTATGTCGACGGCGACATCACCGACGGTGAGTCGAAGTCGGTGCCATTCCTCGGCAAGAAGCTCGCGGGGGGCGAGAGCCTGGTCGCGGCGATCGCAGCGGCTCGCGCCGATCCGTCGATCGGCGCGATCATCATGCGGATCGACTCCCCCGGCGGCAGCGCGCTGGCCTCCGAGCTGGTGGCGCGCGAGGTGTTCGCGACCCGCGGCGTGAAGCCGATCCTGTGCTCGATGAGCGACCTCGCAGCCTCCGGTGGCTACTTCATCGCCGCCGGCTGCGAGCTCATCTTCGCCGAGCCGATGACGATCACGGGCTCGATCGGCATCTTCTACGGCAAGTTCGATATCTCGGGCTTGCTTGCCAAGCTCGGCGTGACGACGGATACGTTCAAGCGCGGCAAGCGCAGCGATGTCGAGAGCATGTACAGGCCTTACGACGAGGAGGAGCGCGCGATGCTGCTCGAGAAGCTGCGCTATATGTATGGCCGGTTCGTCGGCGCGGTCGCCGAGGGCCGCAGCATGAAGAAGGAGGAGGTCGACGCGGTCGGTCGTGGCCACGTGTGGACGGGTGCGCAGGCCCGGCCGGTGCGGCTCATCGACAAGTTCGGTGGGCTCGGCGATGCCCTCGACGAGGCGAAGCGGCGGATGAAGCTCGCGCCCGGGGCGCGCGTCCAGCTCCGCGAGTTGCCGAACCTGCCATCGAGCCTGCTCGGGACGCTCGGCAACCTGATCGGGGTGCGCGCCGAGGCGTCGATGTCGGTGACCGATCTTCCCGCCGTGCGCGAGCTGCTGCGCGGGGTGCCGGCCTCGGTGCTCGTCGACCCGACACAGGCCCAGGCGCGCCTGCCATTCGAGCTCGACTGGCACGAGTGAGCCACCTCGTCGAAGACGCAGCGCGGGTCGTCGAGCGTGAAGTCACGCGACCCGATTTCGGGCTCCGCGTGATCATCGTGTGGAAGGTCGTGAAGGGCTGCTTGCTGCTCGCGGTCGCCGTGTCGGCGTTCGCGCTGATCCACTCGGATCTGCATCGGCTCGGCGTCGATCTCGTCGCCTGGCTCGGGATCGATGCCGCCCGGCCGCGCGTCGAGCACCTCCTCGCGATGCTCACCGGCATGACGCCGGGTCGGATCGTGGGCGTCGGGGTGGGTGCGTGCCTGCTCGCGGCGCTGATGTTCCTTGAATCGTGGGGCCTCCATCGCCGCCTCATCTGGGCCGAGTGGCTGACCGTGATCGTGACCGCGTCGCTGATCCCGCTCGAGGTCTATGAGCTCGTCTCCGACGCGAGCCTCGGCAAGGTGCTGACCCTCGTCGCCAACGGCGCGATCGTCGTGTACCTGCTACGCCATCGCTGGCTGTTCGTGCCCGGTCGCATCGGCCGGTGGTGGAAGGCGCGCCGCAAGGCGCCCTCGGAGCGCTAACCTAGCGCCCAGGCACGTCGCTGGGGACGACCGGCGGAGCCGCGACGCCGCCATCGCGCGCGAACTCGGACCGCGGGATCTTGACCTCGATCTTCTCGGGTGGCGGGGGCGGCGGATCGTACGAGCAGTACCCGATCGAGACATTGAAGATGCCGATCACGATCATCCCGCCGGTCACCGGGAGCCAGTACCGACGGTGCTTGCGCGAGAACGGGCTCGCACGATCCTTGGACACGCCCCTCGTCTAGCACGGTCTGCTGCTCCGCGGCCCGCGTCACGGTGTCGCTCGCGCCAGCGTGGTGTACGGTCCCCCCGTGAGTCGCTGGCAGCGCTACTGGTTTGCCGACGGTGGGCGGATCGCTGCGGCCTTCGTGCGGATCGCGATCGCCGCTTCGGTGCTGCTGACGCTCGAGCGCCTGGCGACGCTGTCCACCGTCGAGCTGCCCGGGCCGGCCAACCTCTACCGCCCGGTCGGGCCGTGGATGCTCCTGGGCCATACGATCCCGCCGGATCCGCTCATCACCGCGCTCTGGGTGCTCGCGTGGGGCGGCACGATCGCCATGCTCCTCGGGCTATACACCCGCGCCTCGACCGCGGTCAGCTTCGTCGCCGCGGTCGCGCTGACCTCGCTGTCGTACGCCTCGACCGCGACCTGGTCGCACCAGTACAACGTCGTCTTCCTCGCCCAGATGGCGTTCCTGGGTGCACGCGGTGGCGATGTCCTGAGCCTCGACGCGCTGATCCGGCGGCTCCGCCAGCTTCCCCCGATCGATCGAGCGCGCGCCTATCAATGGTCGCTGCGGCTCGTGCAGCTCGCGGTCGCGCTGATGTTTGCCGGCGCGGCGTTCCACAAGCTCCTGCACGGGCACTTCACGTTGCGCTGGGCGCTCTCCGATTCGCTGCGCCACCACCTGCTCGTGCGCTACGACCTCGCCGGCATCGATCGCCCCGCGCTGGTCGACTGGCTCCTGGGGGATGTCTGGCGCTATCGCACCGCCGCGCTCCTCAACCTGATCGCGCAGCTGACGCCGATCTTCGCGTGCTTCTTCATCCGCCGGCCCCTGGTCCGAGCGCTGTGCGGGGCCGTCTTCATCAGCGAGGTGCTCGGCCTCGGGTTGGTCGTGAGCCTGTGGAACCTGCACTGGATCCCGCTCGCCGCGCTGTTCATCGACTGGGACCGGCTGAACGCATGGCTCTTGCGCAGCCCGGTCCCCACCGATTTCGAGGTCGTCGAGGGCTTCCGTCCGCCGCGTGGCCCCCGGATCTTCATCGTCGCGTTCCTGACCTACGACGTCATCACCGCGTTCGTGCCGACCCTCGATCAGCGGCTCAACACCTACCCGTTCTCGGGGTTTCCGATGTTCGCGACGATCCGCGCAGCCGAACCGTTCGGCGAGCACCTGCCGTACGACGTGCCTGGCGACAAGTACGAGGTCACCTCCGACCATCCGCTGGCCCCCTCGCAGCAACGCTGGTTCGATCACCAGAACCGCCGGCTCTACACCGTCACCGATCCGAAGCAGGTCGAGAGCCGGCTGCTCGCGATGCTCGACACCGCGAAGCGCCGGTACCCCGAGCTCGGAATCCACGCCGTCCGTCACTACCTGGCGATCTTCGAAGCCCCTGCGTACCCCGCGCCCGCGCGCTTCGAGCCCCACCCGATCGCGATCCTCGCCGAGGTCCGCGAGGGCGGCACGTTCCGCAGTGTGCTCGGCCGGTTCGATGGCGATGCCGTCGAGCTCCAGCCCCGCGGCCTCGACGTGGCCACGGTCCAGCTCGTCTACTACGCAGACGACCACCCCACTCCGATCGCGCTACCCGCCACGCGCGACGGCAACCGGTTCGCGGTCGGCAAGCTCGCCGGCGACGCGATCTACGTCGTTGCGCTCATCGAGGGTACCCCCTGGCTCGTCGCCACGAAGCGCGCCTGGAAGTGGCAGTAGGACGCTCTACACTCTCACCACTTTCCCTGACGACGCGCCTTTGAAGCCCGCGAAATCTGACGAGTGTTTCGAGGACGCTCTACACTTTCACCACTTTCGCGGACTGCGCGTGCTTGTTCAGGACCGCACCACGCTCGGGCGCGACGATGGCGAGTGACTCCGTCGGCGCCGGCCAGAAACGAGCCGGCATGGCGAAGTGGTGAGAGTGTAGAGCGTCCGGAGAATCTCCTTGGCATCTCACGCAGTTCGCCGTGGGGATCCGGGAGAGAGTGGTGAGAGTGTAGAGCGTCCTGCTATGCGGTCACGAGCGCGAGGTCCGGAGGCAGCGGTGCCTCGGCCTTGACGAGGTGGCCTTCGGGGTGGGGGAAGCTGACGCGTGACGCGTGGAGGGCGTGGCGTGGCAGCACGAACAGCTTCGCGAGGTCGGGCACGAGGCCCACGTCGCAGAACCGGATGAACGCGTCATCGCCGTGGGCGTAGAGCTTGTCGCCGACGATCGGGAAGCCGGCGTGGGCGAGGTGGGCGCGGATCTGGTGCTGGCGACCGGTGACGAGGGTGCAGCGGACGAGCGCGTACGCGGTGCTGCGGCGGAGGACCAAGACCTTGGTGATCGCGGGCAGCCCGGACCCCGGAATCATCCGGATGTGCGGCAGGCGCGTGGGGTCACCGGGCTGCGCGAGCCGGAGTGGGGTGTCGAGCACGTGCTGCGTGTCCCACGGCGGCTGGCCGTGGACGACGGCGAGGTACTCCTTCTGCACGGCGGCCTTCGACGCGAACGCTTGCTTCACCACGATCGCTGCTTCGCGATCGCGCGCGACGACGAGGCAGCCGGAGGTCTCGCGATCGAGGCGATGGCAGATCTGGAGCTCGGGCTCGTCGGGATAGCGCTCCGACAGCACGCGCGTGAGCGTGTTGAAGTAGAACTTGGCGGAGGCGTGGACGGGCAACAGCGCCGGCTTGTCGACGACGAGGACGCGCGCATCCTCGTGGAGGACCGTGAAGGTGCGCGGGCAGGGCGGCTCCTGGCGCGCGGGCCGGCGGATGACGTAGCGCTCGTTGGCGGCCACGATCGTCGCGGGCTTTGGCGCATAGCCATCGTCCCGGCGGAGCTGGTCGCTGATGATCTGCTGGATCTTGGTACGCGATAGCCGCGTGATCTGCGTCTTCACGAAGTGATCGAGGCGAAGGCCTGCGAGCTCGGGCGGGACCACGAGCTGGCGCTCGACGATCCGGGGCGAGCCGTCGGCGTGGAGGTGCGAGGTCACGCCCCAGTCGATCGCGAGATCGGCGCCGGGCGGCAGCGAGAACGTGTCGATGAGGTCGAGCTCGTCGGCACCGTCCTCGAGCTCGTCCTCAGGACTCGGCAGGATCGGGGTCTTCGTCGACACCGGCAGCCTCGATGTCGTACTTCTTCATCAGCTTGCGGAAGTACTTGCGATCGATATCGGCGGCGCGCGCGGCATGCGAGATGTTGCCGCTATTGCGCCGCAGCAGCTGGAGGATGTAGTCGCGCTCGAACGATGCGACCCAGCGCTCCTTGGCGTCCTTGAACGTGACGCCCTCGGCCATCAGCTCGTCGGGTGGCGCCGGCGTCGGCAGGCTCGCGCTCATCGGCACGACCGGGTTCCCGCCGCTGGTGTGGGTGGCGGCCCGGCGCGGCCCGCCGGATTGGGTCGGCGGGCGGATGTTCGCGCTCGACGGCCTGGCGTTGCGGATGTAGTCCGGCAGGTCGGAGAGCTCGAGCACGGAGTTGTCGCAGAACGAGATCGCGCGTTCGATCACGTTGACGAGCTCGCGGACGTTGCCGGGCCACGGGTAGATCGACAGCACGGCCAGCGCGTCGGGGGCGACCGAGCGAACCTTCGGTCCGGTGGGGGTGCGGTTGTACGAGCCGTGCTCGAGGAAATGCCCGACGAGCAGCGGGATGTCATCGGCGCGCTCACGGAGCGAGGGCAGGTGGAGCCGCACGACCGAGAGCCGGTAGAACAGGTCCTGGCGGAACCGGCCCGCCTTCACCTCGTCCTCGAGGTTGCGGTTGGTGGCGGCGATGATGCGGACATCGACCTTGTTTGCCTTGGCACCCCCGACGCGGCGGACCTCGCGGTTCTCGAGCACCCGCAGCAGCTTGGGCTGGAGATCGATCGGTAGCTCGCCGAGCTCGTCGAGGAACAGCGTGCCGCCATCGGCCTGCTCGAACAGGCCCTGGCGCGTCATCATCGCTCCCGTGAAGCTGCCCTTCTCGTGGCCGAACAGCTCACTCTCGATCAGGTTCGGCGGGACCGCGCCGCAGTCGAACACGACCAGCTCGTTGCGCTGCCGGGGTGACAGCGAGTGGATCGCCTGCGCGACGACCTCCTTGCCGGTGCCGGTCTCGCCGTCGATCACGACCGTCGTGGCGGTCGGGGCGATCTTCTCGATGATCGAGTAGATCTCGCGCATCCGGTCGTTGCCGCCGATGAGGCCTGCACACCGGTCGCTGCGCGACGGGACGATCTGGACCTCCTCCTCGCGGGCGTTGAACCGGAGCAGGCTCTGGCCGACCGCGACCGTCGAGCCGGGCTTGATGTACGCCTCGCGGACGCGGACCTTGTTGATGAAGGTGCCGTTGGTCGAGCGCTGATCGACGAGGACGTAGCCGGCGTCCTCCTGGACGATCTTGCAGTGGTAGCGCGACACCGTGTCGTCGGAGATGACGACGTCGTTGTCGTCCATCGAGCCGATGCGGATCTCCTCCTTGTCGAACGACCACTCCTGGGTCGGATCCTCCACCGACTGCAGGATGCAACGGCGCAGGTGCAAGGTCGGGCCGCCACGGTCGGGCAGGTACGCGACCTTGGTGGGCGCGACAAAGTCGGGAAACTTCTTCATGGCGCGCAGCTTTCGGCCATCATACCCCCAAACATGGTGCCGTTTCGCCAGTTGCCGTTCGACCAGGTCCCCGAGCTGCCTGTCAGGCCCCACCCGTGGGGCCGTGCGACGCGCACCGACGTCACGATCCGCACCGCAGACCTCGGGGCGACCCGGATCGCGGTCCGCAGCTACGGCCCGGACGGGGCGCCCCCGCTGGTGCTGGTGCACGGCCTGATGACGGCCGGGTACTCGTTCCGTTACCTCCTCGAGCTGCTGGGCCATCGCTACCGCCTCGTGATTCCCGACCTGCCGGGCGCCGGCTACTCCGATCACCCCGACGTCTACCTCGGGCCCGACGTGCTCGCGCGCGCGGTGATCGCGACGATCGACGCGCTCGAGGTCCGCGGCGCGACCGTGATCGGCAACTCGATGGGCGGTTATGTCTGCATGCGCGCGGCGATGCTCGATCCGGCGGCGATCGGCAAGCTCGTGAACCTGCACTCGCCGGGCGTGCCCACCGGCCGGATGATCGCGCTGCGCTGGGCGTTGCGCATCCTGCCCGCGCGTTGGGTGCTCGATCGGCTTGTCCGTCGCGATCCCGAGCGCTGGGTCCACAAGAACGTGCACTACTTCGACGAGTCGTTGAAGTCGCGCGAGGAGCATCGCGAATACGCCGCACCGCTGTCGACGCCGGCCGGCCGCCGCGGCTTCTACCGCCACCTGCACGATGCGCTCGATGCGCGCGAGATGCGCCGCTTCGTGGCCGCGCTCGGCAAGACGGCGTTCCCGATCCCGTTGCTGCTCGTCTATGCCAAGAGCGATCCGATGGTGCCACCCGCCGTCGGGCAGCGGCTGCGTGCGCTGGTGCCGGCGGCGCGGTTCGTCGAGCTCGCCGATGCCTCCCACTTCGCGCACGTCGATGCGGCGCCGCAGTTCGTGGCCGCGATCGAGGAGTTCCTGGCGAGCTAGGCTAGCGCCGAGCGGGGCGTCGGTCGCGGCCGCGGCGTACGAACGCGACGATCGCGGCGAGCACGAAGCCGAGCACGGCGGCCGCGCCGACGACGAGGCTCGTCGGCACCCCGCGCTGGGCCTGCGGGCCCGACGTGTTGCACGAGGCATCGCCGAGCGGCGCCCGGTCGGACGCGGTGAACACGAGGTCGAGCCCGGCGTCCGCCAGCGGCCCGCCGGCGCCGACGAACCGGTAGTCATGGCCCGGGTCCTCGATCGGGCCGATCCGCGCGTGGTCGACCGCCACCCCCGGGCTGTCCTCGACCAGGACCTCGGTCTCGCCGGGTCGCGGCAGCTGGAATCGATCTCGCATCACGACGGCGTGGCGACCGCGCGCCGCTGGCAGGCAAAGGTAGGTGATGAGGTCGATCGAGAACGATCCGCCCCGCACCGTGGGCGAACCCATCCCGACGGAGACCTCGGCCCACACGATGTCGTGCTTGCCCGCGTCAACGCTGACGTCGAGCGCGGCCGCGACCTCGGCCGCGAGCTTGGTGCCGAAGGTCTGGGCCTCGGACTCGCTGATCAGGCCGTCGTGATCGGCATCGATCGAAGGTCGAAGCTGCGCGCCTGGCACCTCGCCGAAGAACACGGTGTACGCGAGGCGGACGCGATCCCCGAGTGGCGTCAGCTTGAGGTATCGGTTGTTTTCGTCGACGGAGGGCGCGACGTGGGCCGACGCTTGGGCCGCGACGACCACCGTGATCGCCAGCACGAGGAGCGCTCGCATCCGGGCATGGTGCGCCGGAACTGGATGGGGTTCAACGTGACCGTTGACCTCGCAGGATTGCACGTGGTCAAGTGCGCCCGATGAGGAAGCCCACCGTCGTCTTGCTTGGGATCTTGTTCGCCGGTACGTGGGCGTGCGGTGACGACGGCGGCGGCGGCGATCTGTTCCCGACCAAGCCCGAATGCACCGGCGACTCGATCGCCGCGCTCGCTGGAACCCAGCCCCAGGTGATCTCGAAGCTCGAGATCGGCACCTCGGATGACGGGTTCGATCTCGATCACGATGGCAAGCCGGACAACAAGCTCGCGGCGATCGGAAGCGCCGCGAAGAGCGCGATCGCGGACGCGCTCAACGCTTACGCGCTCGTCCTCCCGATCGAGTTCTTCGATCTCCCGGCGGCGGCGGCCGACACCTGCGTCAAGTTCGCCGTGTACCTCGGCGCCGCCGTCAAGGATGCCGACGCCGACGGCAACCTGCCGATGATCGCCGTGGGCGACTGCAACGACCACGACCCCGCGATCAAGGCGGGCCAGCCCGAGGTCGCCGGCAACGGCAAGGACGACGACTGCGATGGCCTCGCAGACGAGGATGATCAGGACGCCCCGAACACCACCGACACGATGGATCGCGATGGCGACGGTCAGACAGTCGCGCAGGGCGATTGCGACGACACCAACGCGGCGGTGAAGCACGGCGCGGTCGAGATCTGTGGCGATGGTCTCGATAACGATTGCGACGGCGTCGCCGATCGCACCGTGCGCGCTGGCATGCAGCCGGTGTGCAGCCCGTTTGACCGTGGCGTCGCCGAGATCTCGCTCGACCCGACCTCGTTCGTCAGCGGCGAGCCGGCGGTCGCGTTCCGCGACGGCGTCATCACCGAGCAGGACGGCACGCTCCGGCTCGAGGCGGGCCCTTCGGTGTTCAGCGTCAACATCCCGGTGACCGACGGCGTCACGCTCGACCTCAAGATCACGGGGGCCACCATCAAGGCCGATGTGGTCGACGAGGGCGGCGCGATCGTGCTCAAGAACGGCCGCCTCGGGGGCGTGATCGATTCGAAGACCGCCGACACGATCCGCGGCCTCAAGGTCGATCTCCTCGGGCTGCTCCCCGAGAACTCGCTGCTCGACGCCACGTTCGCGAACCTGCTCGGCTCGTTGCTCGCGCTGCCCCGGGCGAACGCGGACATCTCGCAGAAGTACTCGGGCTGCCGCACGCCGGACATCGATGTCGATCAGGACGGCCTCGAGGCGTACTGCGACAGCTGCGCCGATCCGACGGTCGACCACTGCCCGCTCGACGACATGGGGAACCCGAAGGATCCCAAGATCGTCGACACCTGCATCGATGGCGACGGCACCGAGGTCAAGGATGTGGTCGACGACGCGGGCGTGGTGATCATGCAATGCAGCGAGGCCGTCAAGGACGGCAAGTCGCGGTTCGTCGATGGCATCTCGGTCGAGCTCAACTTCGAGACGACCGCCGTCAAGAAGCTCATCAGCCCGGCGAATTGAGGTGACCGCACTGGTGTTGGCGTCGGCGTCTCCTCGCCGGCGCGAGATGCTCGAACGGATCGGGATCCCGCTCGACGTGCAACCCGCCGAGATCGACGAGGGTGTGCTCGTCGGCGAGGCTCCGGAGCCGTACGTCCGCCGGATCGCGCGCGAGAAGGCCATGGTCGTGGCGAGCCGGAGCGGCGACGAGCGCTGGGTGCTCGCCGCCGACACCACCGTCACGATCGGCGGCGCGATCCTCGGCAAGGCCGAGTCCCCCGAGGAGGCAACCGCGATGCTGGGCAGGCTGTCGGCGCGCACGCATCAGGTGCTCACCGCGTTCGTGCTGCGGCGCGGCGTGGTCGTGCGTGAGGTCGTCGTGTCGACCGACGTGGTGATGGTCGAGATCGATGACGCGACGCTCGCCGACTATGTCGCGTCGGGAGAGTGGCGGGGCAAGGCGGGGGCGTACGCGATCCAGGGGATCGGCGCCGCGCTCGTGCGCGAGATCCGCGGCTCGGTCACCAACGTGATCGGGCTGCCGATGGCGGAGGTGATCGACGCCCTGCGCGAGGTCGGGGGCCCGGTGCCGCGACTCGCTGCCGGGGATCCCTCGTGAACGGCCCAACCGCGATCGCCCTCCGCTGGGCCGCCGTGCGCGACCGGGTCGTGGAGGCCAGCGTGCGAGCCGGCCGCGACCCCGCCGGGGTCACGATCGTCGCGGTGTCCAAGACCCACCCCGCCGAGGCCGTGCGGGACGCGGCCGCCGCGGGCGCGACCGACTTCGGCGAGAACTATGCCCAGGAGCTCGCCAGCAAGCGCGCGCTGTGCGGGGACGTTCGCTGGCACTACATCGGCCGGCTGCAGCGCAACAAGGCCAAGCTCGTCGCAGGGCAGGTCGTGCTGGTCCACGCCGTCGAAAGTGTCGAGCTCGCGGAGGAGCTCGGCAAGCGCGCCGGTGGGGTCACCCAGCCGGTGCTCGTCGCCGTCAACCTGGGCGGCGAGGCCACGAAAGGCGGCGTCACCGCGGACACCGCGGCTGCGCTCGCGCGCTCGATCCTCGCCGTGCCGGGCGTTCGGCTCGACGGCCTGATGACGATGCCGCCACCGAGAGACGACCCCGAGGCGAGCCGTCCGGTGTTCGACGCGCTGCGCGTGCTCCGCGATCAGCTGCAGCAGGAGCTCGGCGCTGGCTTGCCGGTGCTGTCGATGGGCATGAGTGGCGACTTCGAGATCGCGATCGCCTGCGGCGCGACCCACGTCCGGATCGGCACCGCGATCTTCGGCACGCGCTAGCGGTCGGGATCTCGACGCGCTACTTCAGCTTCGCGAGCAAGGCGCGGGCGCGATCGGCGCCACGTTCGGCGCCACGTTCGGCGCCACGTTCGGCGGGATGATCGGTGAGGAGCTTCGTGAGGCCGGCGCGGATCCGCGACGCGAGAGGTCGATCGGGGGTGGGGGCGGGCGTGCCGAGCAAGCGGATCGCGTTATCCCAGGCGTCGATCGCGGCAGCTGCGACGTCGGGATCGACGCCCGGCATCCCCATCGCCTCGGCGGCATTGGCCCAGTCGGCGGCGGAGCCATAGCGAGCGACACTCCACGCGATGATCGCCCGGTTGCGCGCGGCCGTGGCCCGCCGAGGTGCCGAGGTGCCGAGCTGCGCGACGCGATCCCAGAGCGTCATCACGTCCCGCATCACGGTGACGTCCTGGAGCTTGATCGCCTCCTCGTGGTAGCGCAACGCGAGCTCACCGAGCAGCTGGTCGGCTGCCTCGGAGCAGTCGCTGCCGGCCTTGCGGGTCGCCGCCACGACCCGATCGGACCCCGTCATGATCTCGGCGCGCCGGCCCAGGCCGCTCGTCGCCCGCAGCGCGCCCACGACGTCGGTGCATGCGCGGTCCGGATCGGGATCGCGCGTGGCGGTCTCTTGCAGCAGCTTGCGCGCGTCGTCGAGCTTGCCCGCATCGGCGTAACGCTCCGCGAGCGCACGCGCGAGCTCGAGGGCGTGGGCGCGATCGAGCTGCTCGAGGAACGCGTACGCCTTGTCGCCGGCGCCGATGGCCGCGTAGACGATCAGGCAATCCTTGATCGCCGCGCGCTGGATCATCGAGTCCTTGCCGCGGGCCAGCTGCACGAAGCCCGCGAGGGCTTCCTGCGGATTGCCGAGGTTGACGTTGACCCACGCGAGCTTGTAGGTCGCGAAGTCGAAGCCGCGGGCGAGCGGGAACTTGCGGACACGCTCGTAGGCGGCCTTGGCCTCGGCGAGCTGGTCGTGCTCGAACAAGTACTCGGCGAACGCGAGGTAGACGTCGGGGACGTGGGCCGATCGCGGGTAGTCCCTGAGGAGGCGGACGTAGAGGATGCGGGCCTCGGGTTCCCGCTTGGCCCGCCACAGCTGCGTGCCGTAGAGGTAGAGCGCCTCGTCGGCGCGCGGATAGCGGGCGAAGTCCGGGGCCGCGACGAGGTCGCGATAGACGGACGCGGCGGCCTTCGCCTTCGTGGCGTCCCCGGGGTCGGACGCGGCGATCGCGTCGAGCGCGGCCGCCAGCCGGAGCAGGACGTCGAGGCGCTCCGGTCCCGTCGCGCGACGCACGAGCTCCCGGAGGGCGCGGAGGCTCTCCGGCGACGGCAGGACGGGGATCGGGTCCGCGGGCATGCCCGGGGGCTCCGGGGCCGGTTTGCGCACCAGCGGGGTGCCGGTTGCGCCGGGACGGCCGGGGATGGCCGCGAGCGGGGCCGGCGGCCAGCCGTGCTCGATCAGGGCGCTCGGATCTCGGGTAGGCGGCGCCGCGTGCGCGGACGTCAGGGTGAGGAACCAGAGGACGAGGGCGAGCCGCGCGACCATGGGCGCCGAGCATGACACGCGAGGTGGAGGATCTCTCGCGACCGCTCGTGCCAGGCGAACGCTGCGAACTCGCGCGGTGTCGGAGGGCTGGAGTAGCTTCGGGCTCCATGCGGATCCTCGGCCTCGACCCCGGTAGCCGGTTCTGCGGCTACGGCGTGATCGACGAGGTCGCGGGCGAGCTGACCTACGTCGAGTGCGGCGTGCTGACCGCGCCCGGGAGCCAGCCGATGGAGGCCCGGCTCGGCGAGATCGCGCGTGGGCTGCGGGAGGTGATCGAGGAGCTCGGTCCGGCCGTCGCGGCGGTCGAGGACGTGTTCCTCCAGCACAACCCACGCTCGGCCCTCG
Source organism: Deltaproteobacteria bacterium (assembly GCA_018262455.1). The sequence continues at coordinate 45,574 of JAGSPR010000016.1, forward strand.
CGCTCGCCCAGGCCCGCGGGATGGCGCTTGCGGTGATCGGGCTCGCCGGGCTGACGGTCGCGTCGTATCCGCCGGCGAGCGTCAAGAAGGCGGTGTCGGGCTCGGGGCGCGCGGACAAGGACCAGGTCGCGCGCATGGTGCAGACGCTGATCGGGCTGCGCAGCCTGCCGCGCGTCGATGCAACCGACGCGCTGGCGGTGGCGATCACCCATGGCAGGACGGTGCGGCCGATCGCGGCACGGTTGACGAGCGCGATGGTGAGGGCCCGGCCATGATCGCGCGGCTCGAGGGCACGCTCGTCCGCGATGGCGAGCAGGTGATCGTCGACTGCCGCGGTGTCGGCTACGAGGTGATCTGCTCGGCGTACACCCTGGCCGCGCTACCGAAGGACGGCGAGCATGTCGTGCTGCGCGTGTACACCCAGATGCGCGAGACCGCGATCGCGTTGTACGGGTTCGTCGATCAGGCGGAGCGCGCGCTGTTCGATCTGCTGATCACGGTCAAGAACGTCGGGCCGAGCACCGCGGTCGGGATCCTGTCGGGCTCGAGCCCGCGCGACATCGCGAGCCTGATCGCGCGCCAGGATGTCCCGGGCCTCACGCGGATCAAGGGGATCGGCAAGAAGACAGCCGAGCTGCTGGTCGTCGAGCTGCACGAGAAGTGCGAGATCCTGGTGCTGGGGTGGAACGCGCAGGGGGACGTCCGGCCCGTCGCGCTCCCGACCGGCGCGCGCAAGCCCGGCAGCGGCGGCCGTCACCCGGTGCTCGACGAGGTGGCCTCCGCGCTGATCGGCATGGGCTGGCGACCCGCCGAGGCCGATGCCGCGGTGGGAGATCTCGCCTTCGATCCCGCGGGTGATGTCACGATCGAAAATCTGTTGCGGCAGGCGCTGCGCAAGATGCCCAGGTAAGGTCGTCCCGTGGCCCGCGACAAGCACACCGATCCGCCGCCGCCGCCGCCCGACGAGGTGCGCGAGGTCGCGGCCGCCGAGCGCTCCGGTGAGAAGGCGTGGCAGGCCACGCTGCGCCCGCGCACGTTCGACGAGTACATCGGCCAGCGCGATCTGATCGACAACCTCAAGGTCTCGGTCCGCGCGGCCAAGCAGAACGGCTGGCCGCTCGATCACTTCCTGTTCGCCGGCCCGCCGGGGCTC
>JAGSPR010000398.1 GCA_018262455.1 Deltaproteobacteria bacterium
GGACGAGCTCGAACCCCTTGGCCGCGTCGTTGCGCACCCACTCCTGGATCCAGCCCGGAGAGGTCAGGGCCACGAGCTTGCCGCCACGGACGGCCACGCCCTCGAGGTCGTCGCCGGGTCCGCCGAGCGGCAGCTTGCCGAGCTCGAGCGTCTTGCCCGAGTCGGGATCGATGATGGCGTACTCGCCCTCGTTGCCGCTGTCGCCGATCACGACGAGCGCGGGCTTGCCACCGATCGGCATCCACGCGGCCCCCGAAGCTTCGTGCACCGGGCTCGTCGACTCGAACGGCAGCTGCGTGCAGGTCACCGCACGGAGATCGGGCGCTGGCAGGCCGTCGTGTGCGGTGGCGCCTCCCGCCGACCCCGCGCCGCCGGAGCCCTCGGGCGCGTGCTTGCTGCCGCAGGCCACAAGCCAGGCGACCGCGAGGGCGATACGGATCATGCCGAGACTCTGGCACGCACGACGCCGTGCGGGATCATCCGTGATCGCGGATCTGGGCACCGCCGAGGCGAAGCGCTATAGGTGGCGCTGTGGCGGAGCGCTCGTACCTGGTCAAGGAGATGTTCGGCCCCACGCTGCAGGGCGAGGGCGCGCATGCCGGGCGGGCGTGCGTATTCCTGCGGTTCGCGGCCTGCAATCTCGAGTGCACCTGGTGTGATACCGAGTTCGCGCCCGAGGGAGCACGCAGGTTCACCGCGGACGAGATCGTCACCCAGCTGCGCGAGCTCGATGCCGGTCACACCGGGTGCGTGATCGTCACGGGCGGCGAGCCGATGCTGCAGTGGGATGCGGCGCTGTCGGCCCAGGTCCGCGCAGCGGGCTTCCGCGTCCACATGGAATCAAACGGAACCCGCCCGCTCGCGGCACCGGTCGACTGGCTGACGATCTCGCCGAAACCGCAGTTCCACCCCGCGAGCATCTCGCTCGCCGATCACCTCCCTGCCAGCGAGGTCAAGGTCGTGGTCGACGACACCGTCGACGAGGCGACGCTCGATCGCCACGCCGCGCGCTGGCGGTGCGAGCACTACTTCGCGCAACCCTGCATGGACGATCGGTACGCGCATCACCTCGCGCGCACGCTCGCGCTGATCCAGGCGCGCCCGCGCTGGCGGCTCTCGCTCCAGCTCCACAAGATCATCAACGTCCCTTGATCGAGGCGCGACGCTTCAGAGCTGCGCGCGGATCACGCCGAGCACGGCGCCCCCTGCGACAAGCCAGGTCGCGTTGACCTTGTAGCGGAAGAGGATCGCCGCGGCGATCACGGCGACCGCGATCGTCTGGACATCGACCAGCGTGCTGCGTCCGAGCTCGAGGCCGGCCCACGCCATCAGCGCGAGCGAGGCGACGGTGACGCCGTCGAGGAACGCGCCGGCGGTGGGCGAGCGCCGGATCCGCGGCACCAGCGGCGCGCCGATCGCGACGAACACGAAGGCGGGCAAGAAGATGCCGGCGGTGGCGACGAGCGCGCCCTGCGGGCCATCGAGGAGGTAGCCGATGAACGTGGCGGTCGTGAACACGGGGCCCGGGGTCACCTGGCCGATCGCGACCGCATCGAGCAGCTGGGCCTCGGTCAGCCAGTGCCAGCGCAGGACGAGGTCCGTGCGGAGGAACGCGATCAGCACGTAGCCGCTGCCGTACAGCAACGCGCCCACCTTGGCGAAGAAGCCGAACAGCGCCGCGAGCGAGAACGGCGCCGCCCCTGCCGCGGTCGCCGCCACCGCGGTCACCGGGAGGAACGGCAGCACCGACGCAGCCGGCCCGCGGTGCGCGCGGGTGAACGCGATCGCCGCTGATCCCGCGATCACGAGCACGAGCAGCTCGTTCATCCCGAACGCGATCGCCGCGATCGCCCACCCCGCGATCACTCCGAGCTGCCAGGTCTTGATCGCGGTCTTGCCGAGCGTCCACAGCGCCTGCGCGATCACCGCGAGGATCACCGGCTTGACGCCGTAGAGCAGGCCCTCGGCCGCGGGTAGCGTGCCGTACCGGACGTACGCCCAGGCGAGCGCCATCACGATCACGACCGCGGGCACGATGAAGCACGCCCCGGCGACGAGCAGCCCGAGCACCCCGCGTTGATCGCGACCGATGAAGATCGCCATCTCGGTCGAGTTCGGGCCCGGGATCAGGTTCGCCGCTCCCAGCAGATCGAGGAAGCGCTCGCGCGACAGCCAGCCGCGCCGGCCGACGACCTCGACCTCCATCATCGCGATGTGCGCTGCCGGTCCCCCGAACGCGGTCGCGCCCAGCCGCAAGAACACCAGCGCGAGCTCACCGAGGGTCGGGCGGGGCGCGTCGGTCACGCGTGAAGCTTCGCACGTGGGGAAGCCGGCGATCGTGGATCGTCAGTCCGGCTGCCCCCACTTGGCCGATGGCGGGGAATGGGATGGGGCAGAGGCGGCGCGTGTCCAGACCTCGATCTTGCCGAACTGCGTCTTCACGTCGAACCGCCACCACGTCTTGTCCTGCTTCGCGGGTACGAGCTTGAAACCCCACGTCACCTCGCCGATCACCCGACCGTCGATCCGATCGTACACCGGTGTACCCGTGGGCAAGGTCGGGTTCACCCCACCGGCGATCATCCCGACGACCCCGCCTTCGACCCCGCCTTCGATCCCGTCCTCCTCGCCGGCCACCGACTTCGGGATCGGTTTGGTCTGGTTGGACGCGATCCATCCCACCACACCCTGCTCGATGCGGACGAGCGTATGCGCGGCCTTGCGCTCGAGCGTCAACGCATCGACGCGCTGACTGTTCGTGCTGATCACGAACGGCTTGCCGCGCGGGGCGTCCAGCAGCTGAAAGTGATCGGGCAGCGTGACATCCGGGACGAACCCGTTCCCGGTCGCGTCCGTCTCCGTCTCCGTGTAGATCTTCCCGAGGTTGGCGGTCGGGACGAACCCATCAACCTGCAAGCTACCGCCGGTCCAGATCCAGCGGAGGCGCACCTTGGTCAGGCCATCCGCCACGGCGGTGGCGTCGTCGATCCGCGTGCCGGCCTCGAGCTTCATCCCGGGACTTCGGTCACCGAGGGGCTTCGCCGCGGCCGGCATGGCCGGGTAGAGCGCGGCACCCTTGAGCGAGAACGTCTTCAGCGCCGATGGCTCGGCGTAGAGCAGCAGATTGACACCCTGCGCGGAGTCGAGGAACTGCGGACGAGCCCCGCGGTCGTCGAGGATGTTCAGCCTCACGCCGGCCTTCGCCGCGATCGGGAGCCAGGGGCCGTCTGGAGTCAGCGACGCACGGGCCCCCGCGGTCGTCTCGGCCACCTGGCCTTGCCACTTCGCGAAAGGTCCTGCGAGTGCGGCGTGACTGACGAACAGCACGTAGAACAGTACGAGTCGCTTCATACAGGCGATGTAGACCGCGTGGGTTGTCGGATCAAGAGGGCTCGCGAACGGCGACCCCCGCACTAGCCGACGGGGCTCAGACGCGTTCGCGATAGTCGGCGCGAATCATCGTGAGGCCGACCATCGCCACGGTGAGTAGCCCCGGCATGATGAGCGCGGTCCACAGCCCGATGTCGAGCACGCCGCGCACCTTGGGGGCTCCAAAGAACAGCACGAGCGCGAGGACGCCGCACATCGAGATCAGGAACGACCAGGCACCACGCGAGTGCTCGAGCGAGCGCCAGACGAGCGCCGGGTAGAGTGCGCCGATCACGAACAGCGAGACCGGCAACACCATCGGCATGCCCTTGCGGAACGCGAAGAACGCGGCAACGAGCGCGAGTAGCCCGGTGACCGCGGAGATCCCGTGGCCGATCCACTTCGGGGCGACGGACGCCGCGATCGCGGCGAGGGTGACCGTTGCCGTGAAGATGCCGAACGCGATCCGCACGCCGTTGATGTGCGCGTCGTCGTAGGTCACCAGCGTCATCGCGCTGCTCTCGCGCTTGCCGTCGAAGTAGATCATCGACAGGAAGTAGAACGCGATGTTCAGCGCGACGAAGGCCGCGCCGGCCAGCCCGGCGACCTGGATCGTGGTGTTCGCGTTCGTGCGTGCTGGCTCGCCCATGGGGCCAGCATGCGCTACTTGCGCTTCCTGAACAAGGATCCCCAGAAGCTGCGGGGCTTGTCCTCGTCGTCGTCATCCGGGGGCGGAGTCGTCGCGCCGGGCCGGGAATGTTGTGCGTGGCTTCCGGGGTTGGGGGTCGGCGTCCCGATGCCCTGCAACGTGTTGCGCAGTGCAGGCCCGGAGGGCGTGACGACGCTGGGGGCCGTCATCGCGCGCGTTTGCGAGATCGACAGCGACATCGAGCTGCCGGGTTCGGAGGACAGCGCCAGCTCGGTGTCCTCGAGCTCCTTGGCGTACTCCTTGCGAAACAGCTGCCGCATGAACTGACGGAGCTCTTTCGGATCGAAGCGATACCCCGCGATCAACGCATCGAGATCAGCCGCGAGCTGAGCCGCCGACTGGTAGCGATCGGCGACATCACGCGCGAGAGCCTTCTGGCAGATCGCGTCGAGCTCGGGCGTGACGCGCCGGTTGAAGTCGGATGGCGGAGGCACCTCGGCCTTGCGCACCTTCTCCATGAGCGCGAACTCGGTGTCGCCGCGGAACAGCTTCTCGGTGGTCAGCATCTCGTGGAGGATGATGCCCACGGAGAACACGTCGGTGCGTGCGTCGAGCGGCATGCCGCGGATCTGCTCGGGCGACATGTAGCTGAACTTGCCCTTGAGGATCCCGATCTCGCTGGTGAACTTCATCAGCGCCTGCGCGATCCCGAAGTCGAGGATCTTGACGTCCCCGTCGTAGGACATCCGCACGTTCGAGGGCGAGACGTCGCGATTGACGATGTTGAGCGGGCGGCCGTCCGGACCGGGGAGCGTGTGCGCGAAGTGCAGGCCCTCGGCGATCCGCGCCGCGATGTAGACGGCGTGCGGGACCGGGATCCGTTGTTGCGTCTCCTGACAGCGCCTCAGCACCTGGTTCAGATCGCGGCCGCCGATGTACTCCATCGTGATGTAGTGACGCCCGTCGTGCTGGCCGATCTCGACGGTCTCGACGATGCAGCGGTTCTGCAGCACCATCGCGAGCTTGCCCTCGCGATGAAACATGTCGACGAACCGGGCCTCGCGCGCGAGCTGCGGGCGCATCACCTTGACCGCGAGCAGGCGCGGCGGGCCTTGCTGAGGCCTCGCGCGATAGACCTCCGCCATGCCACCCCGCGCGATCAGGCCGAGCAGGTAGTACTTGCCGAACGGTGTCGGATCACCGGGCGCACCGGGGGACAGCTTGCCTTCCTGGGACGGCCGCTCGGACACCATCTAGTTGATCCTCGTCCTGCGCCTCATCGTCGGTGGCAGCTCGCCGTGGCGGACCTTACCACTGAACGACGACTCGCTGGCCGGGCTCGATCTGGACCATCCGCTGTTCGGTCCGGACGCCCGAATCGTCCTTCAGGATCATCTTGAGCTTGCGCTTGTCCCCCGGAGCCGCGACGCCGACCTCCGTCGAGCTGATGCCGAGATCGATCATCGTGCCGGGAGCCTTGGGATTCTCGAGCGCGATCCGGCCGAGCGGACGCTCCAGCCGGTTCTCCACGATCGCCCACAGGAACGTCATCGCCGCTGGTTTGCCCGCCTCGACGGTCGCGTACTCGAACAGCGCCATCTCGTACCTGGGGTTGAAGCACAGCCCCTTGTAGCTGCCCGGCGCGACGACGATGGCGGTGCTGGTGGCATCGAGCTTGCCAGTCACGCGCTGCCGGTTCACCCACAGCTCGGTGCACGGCAAGCTCGACGAGACGAGCAGGGTCCCGAGCACGTCCTTGTCCTTGGCGAGCTCGGCGCGCACGACGTCGGCGTTGCTGCCGAACGGACGCTGCACCAGGTAGCGACGGTAGAACTCGCGCTTGGGCTCGGCGGCGCCGAGCTTGTCGTAGGTCGAGCCGAGCTCGCGCAAGAAGCCCGGTAACTCGGGCGCGAGCGCGTGGCCGAGGTGAAAGTAGAGGAGGGCATCGCCGTACCGGCTGGCGGCGAACGCGGCCCGGCCGAGCGTGAACGCCTGGCGCGCGAGGGTGACCTGCGGGACGAGCTGGAGTCGATCGGCGAACGGATCCGGCGAGCCCGCAAGGCGCGCCGCCTCCGCGAGCGCGGCCTCGCGCTCCTTGGGATCGGGGGCAGCCGCCGCGTAGGTGGCCCAT
>JAGSPR010000399.1 GCA_018262455.1 Deltaproteobacteria bacterium
CGGCTTGACCTCGGGCGCGGTGACCTCGGGCTCTGGCTCGGTCGTTGCCGATGAGGGGCCCTCGGGCCTGGGCGTCGACGGGACCGCCGCGGACTGGGTCGGGCTGGCGACGTCAACGGGCGCGGTGGCAGGCGGCGCCGAGACGTGGGTGCCGTCGTGTGCCTCGCCCTGGCGCATCTCGCTCGCGACGTATCCGCCGGCCCCGGCGGCGATGCACAGGGTCGTGACGCCTGCGATCAGCCACCCGCGGCCCGAGCGGACCTTGCTCGTCACCTGGCCCCGGCCGTGCGACAGGCCCGTCGACGACGGTGAAGGGCTCTGCGGCGTGAGCTGGGCCGGCGAGATCGGTCCAGGCGTCAGCCTGCCGCCTCCGGCCGACAGCGGCGAGCCGTGCCCCGAAGTGTGCTGGAGGATGCGGGTGGCGCGACCTGCGCACTGCGCGGCCTGGATCGGATCCGTTGCGAACGGCGCGAGCATGCGTGCCAGCTCGGCGACCGTCTGCGGGCGTTGCCGCGGATCCTTCTCCATGCAGCGCATGACCAGCTCGCCGAGCCCCGTGGGCCGTGTGACCTGCATCCGAGCCGGCGGCTCGACCCCGACCTTGAGCACGAGCTCGGCATAGCTCTCTCCCGAGAACGGTGGGCGGCCCTCGAGGAGCTGGTACATCACGACGCCCATCGACCAGATATCGCTGCGCGCGTCGGCGGCGCGGCTGTTCTTCATCTGCTCGGGTGACATGTACGACGGCGTGCCGATCACCGAGTCGATCGCGGTGAGCTCGGTGATCGCGATCGGGGTCTTGGAGATCCCGAAGTCGAGGATCTTGAGCAGCATCGAGCCATCGGGACGTCGCGTGACGAAGAAGTTCGACGGCTTGATGTCGCGATGGATGATCCCGAGCGAGTGCGCCTCGGCCAGGCCCTCGCACGCTTGCAGCATCAGGTCGCACACGAGCGCCATGGGCTGCGAGCCGTGGTGGCGCAGGATCTGGTTGAGGTCGCTGCCGTCGAGGTACTCCATGACCATGTACGGCGCGCCGTCCGCCATGGTGCCAACATCCATCACCCGCGCGATGTGCTCGCTGCGCAACCGCACGGTGGACTGCGCCTCGCGGAGGAACCGCGAGACCGTCTCGGCGCTGCCGATCATCTGGGGCAGCAGGATCTTGATGGCTACGGGCTGTTGCAGGGAGAGGTGCGACGCGCGCACGACGCTGCCCATCCCACCCGTACCGATGACCTCGTCCACACGGTACTTACCGAACAGGACGGTCCCAGGTTCCACCTGGATGATTCTAGCAGCTTACGCCGGACCCGACCGAACGAGTTTCAGACGTAGCTGAGCCAGTGCTCGTGCTTGGTGTCGTTGCCCTTCACCACCGAGAAGAACGCCTCCTGCAGGCGACGGGTCACGGGACCCGCCTCGCCGCGGCCGATCTTGCGGTGATCGATGTCGCGCACCGGGGTGATCTCTGCCGCGGTGCCGGTCAGGAACACCTCGTCGGCGATGTAGAGCTCGTCGCGTGCGATCGGCTCCTCCCGCACTTCGACCCCCTGCTCGCGGAGCAGCTGGATCGTGGTGTCACGCGTGATGCCGGCCAGGATCGCGCCGGACGTCGGCGGCGTGCGGACGATGTCGCGCTTGACCACGAAGATGTTCTCGCCCGTGCCCTCGGCGACGTAGCCCTGCGGGTCGAGCATGAGCGCTTCTTCGAAGCCGCTCTTGATCGCCATCCGCTTCGCGAGCACCGAGGTCACGTACTGACCGCAGATCTTGCCCTTGTTCATGACCGAGTTGCCGTTGCCGCGCGTGAAGCCGGAGATCATGCACTTGATGCCCTTCTTCAGGCCATCGTCCCCGAGGTAGGCGCCCCACTCATAGCAGGCGACCATCGTCCGCACCGGCGGCTCGAGCGAGCCGAGGCCCAGCGCGCCGTAGCCGAGGTAGACCAGCGGGCGCAGGTAGCACGCCGTCATCTTGTTCGAGCGCACGACCTCACAGCACGCCGCCATCAGCTGATCGCGGGTGTACGGGACGTCCATCGTGCAGATCATCGACGAATCGAGCAGCCGCTCGATGTGCTCGCGGAGCCGGAAGATCGCGGTGCGACCATCCTTGCGCTGGTAGGCGCGGATGCCTTCGAACGCGCCGACGCCGTAGTGCATCGTGTGCGCGAGCAGGTGATCCGACGCGGAGTCCCAGGGCACGAGCTGGCCGTCGAGCCAGATCGAGTCGAGCTTCTTGATGGCCATACTGCTTCGTACCAATGCACGTCAGCGATCACAAGCGGCACAAAGCGGGCGATTGACCAGCACACATGCATATCGCAATGACGCGCCGCGGCTGCGCACATCGCTACGCACCGGGTCACGCGCTGGGTCACGCGCTGGGTCACGCACTGGGTCAGGCCGAGGGAGGTGATCCGCGCGCGTCACCGGTGTCGTGATCGGTGTCGTCACCGGTGTGTAGATCTCCGTCTGGCGATCGAGCTCGACCCACGACACGCGATGGCAGCGATGGAACCTGCGACCGCCGGACGCGTGATCCGTGAAGCGCGCGCTCTCCTCCGCGGCTACGAAGATTTCGCCGGGCTCCGAGATCTCGGGCGAGCCTGCCGGCTGTCCACCCAACCCCGTGAGATGTAGGCGGCTTTGGATGCGAGCTCGGACCTTGCCGGACCCCGCCGGGTCGCCCTCGCGCGGTGGAATCGTGCACGGAAGCCCTAAGGACGGGACGATGGCTTGACAGCATCGCCGTCCCGAATTACCCAAGGTCCTGATTCTTTTCGGCCATGCGCGATCTGTATGAAGTACTCGGGGTCGACCGGCAGGTGACTGCTGGCGATCTGAAGAAGGCGTACTACCGCCTCGCGAAGCAGTACCACCCGGATCACAACCCGAACGACAAGGACGCCGAGGACAAGTTCAAGGAAGCGTCCAACGCGTACCAGATCCTGTCCGATGACGAGCAGCGCGCCCGCTACGACCGCTTCGGGTTCGACGGGATCCGTGGCGCTGGCGCCGGTGGTGGCAACGCGGGCTTCACGAACGTCGAGGATGTGTTCTCGGCATTTGGCGATCTGTTCGGTGACTTCTTCGGAGGGCGCTCCAACGGCGGACGGCGCCAGCCGCGCGGTGCGGATCTCCGGGTCGATCTCGGGCTGAGCTTCGCCGAAGCGGTGTGGGGCACGACGAAGGAGGTCAAGGTCACGCGCGATCTCGCGTGCGCGACGTGCAACGCCACCGGTGCCGCTCCGGGCAGCAAGCCCGAGCAGTGCAAAGCGTGCAACGGCAAGGGCCAGGTCGTCCACGCCCAGGGCTTCTTCATGGTGCAGACGACGTGTCCGCAGTGTCGTGGAGCGGGCAAGCTGATCAAGGAGCCGTGTCCGGACTGTCGTGGTCGCAGCACGCGCCCGGAGAGCTCGACCCTCTCGGTCACCGTGCCGGCAGGTGTCGATGATGGCCAGACGCTGCGGCTCGCCGGCAAAGGCGAGACCGCGCCGGGAGGGACCACCGGTCACCTCTACGTCGTCCTCCACGTTCAGGGCGACGAACGCTTCAAGCGCGACGGCGAGGACATCCTGACCGAGATGCCGGTGAGCTTCGTGAAGGCCACGCTCGGAGGCGAGCTCGAGGTCCACACGCTCGAGGACAACTGCAACGGCACCGCCACGATCGATCTCAAGCCTGGCACCCAGCCCGGCGATGTGTTCGTACGGCGGGGTCACGGCATCCCGCGGGTCGGCGAGCAGGGCCGCGGCGATCAGGTGATCCAGTTCAAGGTCGAGATCCCGAAGAAGCTGACGGCCCGGCAGGAAGAGCTGATGCGCGAGCTCGCCGCCGAGCTCGGCGAGGACGTCAAAGAGAAGCGCGGCTTGTTCGGTCGCAAGAAGTAGCGCTGGTTCTGCGCTAGTTCTGCGCTAGTTCTCGAGGATGATCGGGCCCGCGTGGCCGTTCGCGATGTGGCAGTCGGTGCCATTGCAGTTGCCACTGTCGGGCGGGGCCTCGAGCATGCGCGCGACCTTCGGACACGCCGTGACCTCTGGCGTCGCCGGGAACGGGTTGGTCGCGCCGACGCGGATGAAGAACGTGCCGCCGGTGTCGGTCACCAGCAAGGTGGGCGGGCTGTTGTCGAGCGGGCGGAGCCGGACGGTGATGCCCGCCTGGGGCTGGCCATCCGGTGTCACGACCGTCCCGCCCGTGATGAACGCCGTGGTCCCAGCGCCCGGCGCGCCGATCTGGTGACAGCCACTCTCGAGGCACGGCTTGCCGGTGTACGCACCGCCGCCGTCGGTGTGCGCATGCGCGGCAGGTGGCGTCGACGAGCGAGCCACACAGTCATTGGGCGGATCTGCCGGTGGGTCATCGGTGCCACACGCGAGCAACGCCACCACCAGCGTCGGGATCCATCTCATCGAGCCCGAGGGTATCACTCGGCCTGCATCGTGACTCGGTCCAGGTGGTGGTTGGATGTGTGCAGGCCGGCGCGACCACGCGCAAGTCAGGCCGGTGCGGTCGCCTGGAGCATCCGGCGCAGCCACGCGAGCCCCGGATCTCGATCGAGCCGGACGTGCCACCTCATGCTGACGCCGAAGCCCGCGACCACCAGGGGTGGCTGGCGGATCGTGAGCGGCAGCTGGGTGGCGAACCTCCCGGCGAGGCCGATCGGCGCGGTCCAGACGAGGTCGGTGGTCGCGACGATCTGCGGCGCGACGAGGAAGTGCGGCACCGTCAGCACGACGTTGCGTCGGCGACCACGGCGGGCCAGGGTCTCGTCGATCGGACTGCCGGGCGCGCCACGGGGCGCGACCAGGAGATGGCGCAGTGCCAGATAGCGATCGAGATCAAAGGGTCCGCGGGCTGCGGGGCTGGCCCGGCGCACCACGCAGACGAACTCCTCGCGCCACAGCGGCTCGGTGCGCACCGCCGCTGGAGCGTCGCGGAACACGCCGACCGCGAGATCGAGCGCGCCCGAGAGCGCCTCGGTGATCCGGTCCTCCAGGCTCGGCCGGACCTCGATGCGGACGTGCGGTGCCTCGTCGACCAGACGAGCGGCGAGCGTCGGTAGCAACTGGAATGCGGCCTGATCGACGACCGAGATCGCGAACGCGCGGTCGGCGGTGGCGGGATCGAAGGGCGGCGCCGCCTGGAGCACGACCTCGGCGGCGGCGAGCGCCGCGCGAACCGCCGGCCGGAGCTCGAGTCCACGTTCCTGCGTGCCGCCTACTTCATGGACAACTGGGCCGGCATGGTGAAGGGCGCGATCGATGGAGGCGCGCTCTACTACGGCGTGCGCGCCGACGTCCGGTTCTCGCAGGTCGCGACCCAGGACATCGGCAAGGTCGCGGCGCGGCTGCTCGTCGAAGGAGCGCCGGTAGGCACGCGCGTGGTCGAGCTCGCGGGTCCGGTCGACACCACGCTGCAGGACACCGCGGACGCGATCAGCAAGGTCGCCGGCAAGCCCGTCAACGCGGTGTCGGTGCCGCCCGCGGCCACGATCGAGGCGCTGGTCGGGATGGGAGCCTCGCGTGAGCTCGCGGAGATGTACGCCGAGATGACCGAGGCGATCAACGAGGGTCGGATCAGGTGGCAGGGCAAGGATCTCGTGCGCGGCTCCATCACGCTCGAGCAGAAGTTCCGCGAGCTGATCTGAGCCGCCGGCTGCCGTCCAAAGGCGCCGCGGCACGGTTTCGAGCCTCGACATCGCCGGAGACTCACGTCACGCTCTCGAGGAGCATGTGGGCCCGCGTGCACAAGATCGATCGCATCCGCCCTCAACCAGGCGGGGGCGCCATCGTGGTCGTCGAGGACGATCGCAACGCCGTCGCGATGGAGCGAGTCCCCGGGCTGTCGACGCTGTGCGCGGTGGCCCGCGTCCTCAATGCCCGCCGCTTGCTGGAGGCGCGGTTCGGCGGCAAGGGCGAGGTGCGCTACGCCACGATCACGTCGCCACCCACCTTCCTGGTCGACGCGATCACCCGGGCAGGCGCGAGCCTCTGCGACTCGACGGGCGAGCGCGTCGTCGTGACGCCGGCCCCTGCGGCGATCTCGCCGATCATCGACAGCGCGTTCGCCCAGCTCGCACATCACGTGCGGACGAACGCGGGCGCGCCCGACATGGTCACCGCGATCCGCATGCTCGAGGTCACGCGATCAAGTTCGCGACCGGCGAGCTCGCGATGCCGACCAAGCTCGCGCAGCAGATCGTCGAGGGCACGAGCCCCGACGAGTCGCTCGTGGTGCGGTGAGGCCCGGACTGTCGGTTCGATAGAATAATCCGCGGGGCCAAACGTGAGAGACCAGATGAAGCGCTGGATCGTCGTGGGCATCGCGATGCTCGCAACCCGCACCGCGAAAGCCGACTACGTCAACGGCGCGGCGGACGACGTTCGTCAGGCCGCGGCGGTCGCGATCGGGCGGGCGCAGACGGCGAACGAGGCGCGTGCGTGGCCACCGCCGCCGGGGCGCCAGCGGGTCGTCGTGCTCGAGACGCTGGTCGGCGTGTGGTTCGAGCAGTCCGTGATCGTCGAGGGCCAGCCGCTCTCCGCGGGACAGCGCGCGATCGTGCTGATCCCGCCACGCGACCTCCCCCAGCATCCGGAGCTCGCGATCGAACCGCCCCCGGCGCGCCGTCCCGCCAGGCTGTGGGCTCTCGGTGCCGGTGACACGCTCCCCGCGGACGTCGTGCCCGAGGGCGGAGACGGTCGCGTGGTCATGAGACAAGCGGCTACGAGTAAACCGCTGACGCTCGTGGAGCTGCGCGCGATCGCCGCCAAGGTCCGGCCGCGCGAGATCGGGATCACCGCGAGGATCGTCGAAGCTTCGCTGCTGCCGCGCGCCGCTGGAGCCGACGATACCAAGCTCGCCGCGATCTACGATCTCATGCGCGATGTGCCGGCGCTCGCCGCCTTGCTCGAGTGGCCGGCACCGGTTCGCGACGCCGCGGCACGCCGGCTCCGCGGGATCACGGGTGCGATCGTCGCGGCACCGACCCGCGTCTCGCCGTCATCGCTCGCGGCGTGGCACCAGCGCTGGCTCGGCTGGTGGGTGAGTCATCGCGACGGCCTGCTCGTCGGTCGTCACTATCCCGCGGTGCCCGTGCCGGTGATCCCCCCGCAGGTCGTGCAACCCACCGCGATGCTCGCGGCGTTCGATGGGGATCCCGCGCGGTTCGCGGCGAGCTGGCAAGCCTGGCTCGACCACGGGCTCGTCCGCGACCGCGAGCTGCGGGGTGCGACCACGACCGAGATCGCGTCGCGCTGGCCGGGTGCCGACGTCGGCGGGCTGTCGTACGGCAGCGTCGGGTTGCCGGCTCTCGACGAGCTGGTCGATCGCAGCGTGCCGGCGCCGCGCAGGATTGCCGCGCTGGGCGCGCTCGTACTCCACATCCATGCCGAACGGTTCGCCGCCGAGCGAGCGCTCGCGGCGCGTCGGCTGTCGGCCCTTGCGCCATGCTCGCTCGAGATCCGCGACGCAGCCTACTGGGAGCTCGTCGATAGCTACACGCCGGGACCGGCGCATGTGGCCCTGACGCGCCTCGCGGCGTGCGATGACCCGGCGGCGGTCGCGTTGCTCGAGCGGATGTACGAGCTCCGGCCTGACGTTCCGGTGATGACGGCAGTCGCCGCACGCGTGGCGGCCAACGACCGCGGCTTCATCGCGCGGCTGGTCCAGCACATCCGCAAGACCGGGGCCTCGACGAGCTGGGCGGTCACGATCGTGCTCGCGGCAGGCGATCGGACGGTGGTGCCGATCGTCACCCGCTGGTTAGCGTTCCGTGACGTCGACGCGCGTATCGCCGGTGCGGGTGCCCTGGAGCGTGCCGTCGCACCCGAGGCGATGCCGGCGCTGCTCGCCGCCCTGCATGCCGAGACCGACGACGGAGCGCGCGGGATGGAGCTCGCGGCGATCGCGCGGATCGCCGACCAGCGTGCGCTCGATCCGCTCCTGGCGCTTGCGAAGACGGCCACGACCCACCGGAACACGATCGCGAACGCGCTCGCCAAGATCAAAGATCCGCGCGCGCTGGACGTGCTCGCGAAGCTGGCGATCGACGCGGGCACGGACGATCTGCAAGGCGCGCAGGAGTCGGTCAATGCGTTCTGCTGGATCTCCGGGCTGTGCACCGCGCACGAGCCGTCCGACTCGCCGCGTGGCAGCGTCGACCCGGCGTACATCCAGGCAGGGCAGGCCGTGATCGTGCGCTGGCGCGCGCAGCGAAGGCCGTGATCGGGAGTCATCGCCACGTGGCTCGATCATGGGCGCAGGGGCGCGGTCGCCCGTGCTAGTCCTTTGCGGGCCGCGGAATGACTCGAGGCGCGCACGATCCGCGCACGATCCGCGCACGAAAGCTGCAGAGCACCCACCGATGCGTCATCACGTGTACCTGTCCCCGGGCATGTTCGGGTTCGGCCGGCTCGGGTCGTACAACTACTTCGTCCACGTGGAGCGCGAGCTGAGGGCGCGGTTCTCGGCAGCTGGCCACGAGCTCGAGGCCCACGTGATCGAGGATCTCCCGACCGCCTCGGTTCGCCGGCGGTCGACCCGCCTCGCGGAGCTCATCGCGCAGACGAGCGGAGGCGACCTGATCCACCTCGTCGGCCACTCGACAGGTGGGCTCGATGCCCGGCTGGTCGCCTCGCCCGCGACCTGCTCGATCCCGCTCGCGAGCCTCGGCTGGCTGCCTCGGCTTCGCAGCGTAACCACGATGAACACTCCGCACTTCGGCACGCCGCTGGCGAGCTTCTTCGCGACGTCCAACGGACAGCGCATGCTCGCGGCGCTGTCGGTCCTCACGGTAACAGGGCTCGCGATCGGGGCTCAGCCGCTCGCGGCCGCGAGCGTGATCCTCGGGTTCATGCGCGGCAGCGACAAGGTCCTCCCGTTCAAGCTGCGGATGCTCGATCGCTCGGTCACGTCGGTGGTAGGGCTCGTCGACGACGCGCGCAGCCCGGAGGTCCGCGCCTTTCTCACCGCGATCGAAGAAGACCAGGGATCGATGCTGCAGCTGAGCCCCGAGTCGATGGACCTCGTCGGCGCCGGTTTCGCGGATCGCCCAGGCGTGGTCTACCAGTCGACCGCTTCGATGGCGCCGACCCCGAAGCCGCAGCGCTGGCTCGAGACCTTCGGCCATCCGTGGCGCGCGGTGTCGCTGGCGCTGTTCTTCGGGCTCCACCGGATCACCGCCACACTGGATCCGCGTTACCCGTGTGCGGCGATGCGTGACGCGGCGCCGTGGTCGGGCGACGCGAACGAGGCCCACCTCCAGCGCGTGCTGGCCGCATCGCCGCCGCTGCAAGCGAACGATGGTGTCGTGCCGATCCGATCGCAGCTCTGGGGCAGGCTCGTGTGGGCCGGGATCGGGGATCACCTCGACGTGCTCGGCCACTATCTCGACGACCGCGATCCGGAGACCGTTGCGCCCGAGCTCCGGCATCGCGACTGGCTCACGAGTGGCTCGAACTTCACCCACGCAAGCTTCACGGCGCTGATCGATGCGATCACGACCGGGATGCTGGACGCAGCCGCGAATTCTTGACGAGGCGCCTCGATCTGGGGTACTGAACGTATGTTCATGCCATCGCCAAACATGTCCGTGGTGCCCCCAGAAGCCGCCGTTTCGCCGACCGAGGATCCGGTGCCTCCAGAGGTCCGCGCGGTGATCGAGCTGTTCGGAAACCAGCTCGCGAAGATCTCGTTCCCCGATGTCGACGCCGGATCGCTCCGCCGCCAGGCCGACGAGTTGCGCGCCGAAGCGAAGGCCGTGGCGCACGCGCGCGCGGCGCTCGATGCCGCGGTCGCGACGTTCGCGACCCGCATGGAGATGCTGACCGAGACGGCCGCGCGGGCGGTTGCCTACGCGCGGATCTACGGCGACGGCCATCCCGATCGCCAGGCGCTCGTCACCGCCATCGCCGCGCTGTCGGAGCCCAGGCCGGCGATGGTCACCAGCGCACCTGCCGGCAAGCGCCGGGGCCGCCCGCCACGCCAGAGCGCGGAGCTGTTCGATGCCACCGCATCGGCACCCGCCTACCAGGATCCCGCGTAGCGCCGCGCTCAGCGCGTCGATTCGACGATCTTGCCGTCTTGCGAGAACATCAGGTGGTGCTCGTCCGCCGAGACGAACGGGCCGGACTCGCGCGCCGCAGTGTTCAGCTCGGTGATCGGCACCGGGGGCTGGTACGTCGCGCCGACGAGCCTCGACGTGTACAGGTTGCGGACCGTGTCGGCGTGAAAGTAGAGATCTCCCGTGCCGGTGAGTGAGGGCGCGTTGGGGCCCATGCCGAACACGGCGGGGAGCTGCACGGGCGTGTCGAACGGATCGGCCGTCGTCGCGCGGGTCGCGCGGAACAGGCGGCCGCCGCGGGTCACGATCGCGGTGAGCCCATCGGGCGAGATCGCGACGTCGCTCTCGGCCATACCGGTCGCGGATAGCTCGTCGTCGCGCACCGGCGTCGACCACACGCCGTCGGTGCGTTGCGATCGGTAGACATCCGGATCGGGGCCGCGGTCGCTGACGAACAACAGGGTGTCACCGTCCTCGCTGAGCTCGGGCGAGCCGTCGTCCACGACCGGGTCACTCACGGTGTCGAGCAACGCGACGGTGAATGGCTCGGTCGTGGTGATGCGCGTGCCCAGGAAGATGTCCTCGGTGCCGTTGCGATTTGACATGAAGACGATCGTGAGCCGGTCCGGCGTGAAGCTCGGATCATCCTCGAACGAGGTCGAGTTGATGCCGGGCACCTCGGTCGGGGGCGACCACACATTCGGGGGCACGTCGGGCACGGCGTCGGCTGCGACCACCGCCGCGTCGAGCTGCGAATCGGTCGGGATGGTGTCTGCGCGCTCGCACGTCCCCGAGATGCAGACCTGGCCGCCGGGGCACGCGTTGTCGATCGCGCTGCAAGGTACCCCGGTGGCCGTTGCGGGCTGATAGCACCCTGCCAGGCCGCCCACGACTACCACCACTCTCCACACAACCCCCACGGTAACCCGCTCGCCCGCGAGCGGGAAGGTTATTGGTGTTGCCTACATCCGTCAGCGCGTCGCGGACGGCGGGACGTAGAGCTTGATCTCGACGCGGCGGTTCGCGAGCCGGCCACGCGGCTTGGCGTTGTCGGCCACCGGCTCCTCGGATCCGTGGCCCTCGATATCGATCCGCCCGGGGGCGATGCCGGCCGCGGTGAAGGCCTGCCTGACCACCTCGGCGCGGGCCCGAGACAGATCGGCGGCTAGCGCGGCGAGGTCCGGCGGCGGCTGGCCCGGGGTCGGGTCGGCGAACTGCTTGGCCTCGCGATCGTCGGTGTAGCCGATCAAGATGACCCGGATCGATGGATGCTCCATCATGACCTTGGCGATCTTCCGGATCACGGGCTGCGCCGAGTCGCGCACCACGGTCTCGCCCTCGGCGTAGAGCAGGCCCTCGATCGAGCCGCGCAGGTTGTCGACGTCCTGCGGCACGACGTCGGGACAGCCATCATCGTCATCGAAGCCGTTGTACGTCTCGGGCACGTTGGGGCACTTGTCGGCGACATCGAGCACCCGATCGAGGTCGTTGTCGATGTCGGGGCAGCCATCGAGATCTTCGAAGCCGTCGTGATCCTCGGGTCGCTCGGTGCACTGGTCCTTGTCGTCGAGGATGCCGTCGCCGTCGAGGTCGACCGCCTTGCCGGTCACGTTCGGCTCGGTGGAGCGGCGGCGCGCGCCGACCGCGAATTCGATGCCAAACCCGACGTCGACCTCGGGGGTCAGGAAGTTGTCGCCGTCGGCCTCGTCGCGCAGGTGCCGCGCACCGCCCGGCTGGAGCGAGACGCGGGCGTC
>JAGSPR010000125.1 GCA_018262455.1 Deltaproteobacteria bacterium
TTTACAAGACCGGCTGACATGCACTCGGCCAGCACCTGCTGAAACAGGTCCGCAAACGCGTTGCGATGGCGGAGCCGGAAGTCATTGATCGTCGTGAAGTGCGGGTGCTCGCCCGCTGCCAACACGCGAAACGCCACATCCTCGTGGGTCGCGCGCTCGATCTTCCTCGACGAGAACACGCCCACTGCATAGCCGTACACCAGCAACGCCAGCATCATCCGCGGCGCGAAGGGCCGCTCGCCCCGTGCATCCTTCCCCTGCAAGGACCGTTCGATCAAGCCGAGGTCCATGTCTGCGAGCAGGTCCAACACGAAGTACGCCAGGTGGTCCTCCGGCAGCCACTCGTTCGGCGACGCCGCCCCGCACGCGGGCCACTCCGCGCGAGCGTAAAGCAATCGTCCATGTTCCACCGCGGCCGGCGGTCTCCCGCGGAGACGCTCGCGATCTCGGCGGTCCCGATCTGGATGATGCGATCGCCAGCCTTGAGCCCCGCCTTGGCGGCCGCGCCCTCGGGGACGACATCGGCGATCACCATGCCCTTGGGCTGGTTCGGCTCCTCGGTGTAGGACGGCACCGTGCCGAGCGAGGCGCCGCGCTTGCGGACGTCTCCGCCCATCGACTCCGGCGGCGCCTTGACGTAGCTCAGCGCCCCCGGGCGATTCGCGACCGCGACCGCGACGTCGGCGGTGATCGCGGCGACCTTCGCGCCACCGGCGGCGTTGATCAGCGGCGCGTCGTCGTTAGCAGTGTGGTACTCGCGGTGACTGCCGGTGAACATGAACAACACCGGCGCGCCCGCGATGTAGAACGGCATGTGATCGGACGGGCCGTAGCCCGAGCCCGAGATCGTGCAATCGACGCGGGCCGCGGCGCAGGCCGGGGCGACGAGCTCCTTCCACTCCTTCGCCGAGTCACCGCCGTTGACGTGCAGCTTGTTCATCTTCATCCGGCCGACCATGTCCATGTTCAGCATCGCGACGATCGGATCCTTCACCGGCGGATGCTTGACGTAGTACTCCGAGCCGAGCGCGCCGATCTCCTCGGCGGAGAACGCGACGATGTAGACGTCGCGCTGGAGCCCGGACTTGTTCGCCGCGAGCGTGCGCGCCACCTCGAGCAGCGCGGCGACGCCGGAGGCGTTGTCATCGGCGCCGTTGTGAACGGCGTTGACCGTCGGATCGAGCGCGGAGGTGCCGCCGCCCATCCCGAGATGATCGAGGTGCGCGCCTACGACGACGATGCCTGGCAGCTTGGTCGGCGCGCCGGCCTTGATCACGCCGACGATGTTGGCGGTCTTCGTGCGCACCGGCTCCAGCGCGACGACGAGCTTCGCGGTGTGCGTGCCGGCGCGCAGCGTCGCCGCGGCCTTGCGGGTCACGACCACCACCGGGATCTGCGAGGCGCTCTCCGCCGCGGTGAGCTTGGGGAGCTCGGCCTCCTCGGCCTTGGGATCGCCGTCGTCGACGACGACCAGCGCGACCGCGCCCCTGGCCTTGGCGACGAACGCCTTCGCGCGCAGGTCCCCGAGGCGAGCCGCCGTCGGACCGTCGAGCTTGGCATCGGGTGGCACGAACCGATGGACGAGCGCGATCTTGCCGCGCACGGTCTTGCCCTTGTACTCGTCGAGCTTGGCCGCGTCGTCGACCAGGCCCCAGCCGACGTCCACGAGCTGACCGCTCGCCGAGCCGGTCGCGGAGAACGCCATCGGAGCGAACTCGTCCAGCGCGAGCGGCTTGCCGTCGAGCGCGACCGCGGTCTGGTCGCCGCGCTTGACCTCGGTGGTGACGTCGAGCTCCTGCCGCCAGCCCGCGGCACCCGGCTCGACGCCTGCCGCCACCAGCTGGTCCTGGACCATCTGCTGGGCAGAGGTCAGCCCTTTGGAGCCGACGCCGCGACCCTCGCGCGCATCATCGGCGAGGTACGCGACGTTGCTGCCGAACCGATCGGCGGCCGCGGTCTCCGGCGCCGATGGCCGCGGCTCACTCGCTCCCGCCGGCGCGTCGACCCACTCGGCGAGGAACACATTGGTGTCGCGCTCGCCGGCCGGCGTTCCGGAGAGCCGGTAGACGTCGCCGGTCGCGCCCTTGACGAGGTCGCGCCGGTTCGACGAGAACGCCAGCGTCTTGCCGTCGGGCGAGAACATCGGGAAGCCGTCGAAGCCACCGGAGGTCGTGATCCGCTCGAGGTGCGTGCCGTCGATGTCGATCGCGAACAGATCGAAGTCGCCGCTGCGCGGGCTGAGGTAGTTCGAGGAGAAGATGATGCGCTTGCCGTTCGGGAAGAAGAACGGCGCGAACGAGGCGCCCGGCAGGTACGTCACCTGGCGCGCATCCGAGCCGTCCGCGTTGGCAACGTAGAGATCCATCCTCGTCGGCTTGACCAGGTGCTGCGCGAGCAGCGCCTGGTACTCGTCGGCCTCCTTGCCGGGCGCGGGCCGCGACGACCGCCACACGATCTTCTTGCAATCGGCGGAGAAGAACGCGCCGCCGTCGTACCCGAGGGTGTTGGTGAGCTGGCGGACATTCTTGCCGTCTGCGTCCATCCGGTAGAGCTCGAGGTCACCGCTACGGATCGACGTGAAGATGATGCTGCCGTCGACCGGACACACCGTCGCCTCGGCGTCGTAGCCCTTCTCGTTGGTCAGCTTGCGCAGGTTCGAGCCATCCGCGTTCGCCCGGTAGATGTCGAACTCGAACAGCCCCCACAGGTAGCCCTTCGACATGTCGGGGGGCGTCGGGCACGCCGCCGAGTCCTCGTGGGTCGAGGCGTAGACGATCTCCTTGTCTCCCTTCAGGAAGTACGAACAGGTCGTCCGACCCTTGCCGGTCGAGACCAGCTTGCCGGGGCCGCCCGTGATCGGCTGGACCTCGATCTGGTCGCACTGGTAGGGCTTGTGGTTGGTCTGCAGGATCAGCTTGTCCCCGCCGAACGCCCAGTACGCCTCGGCGTTGTCGCCGCCAAACGTCAGCTGGTGGACATGCTTGAGGTGGATCTCGTCCGGCAGCGCGAGCTCCTTGGTGTCGGCGATCGCGGCCGGAGAGGCCGGCATGGTGACCGCCTTGACGGGCTCTGGCGGGCAGCATCCTGGCCCGCCGCTGGAGATCAGGATCGCGAGCAGCGCTGGCTTCACACCCTTCATGGTCGGCGAGCCTAGCGCAGGGCGTTGACGCTATATAGTGCGGGCCGTGCTCTCCGTCGCCGATACGCTGCGTGCGGTGCTCGCGCGCGTGCCCAGGCTGGCGACCCAAGAGGTCTCCCTGGACGAGGCGCTCGGGCGCGTGCTCGCGGTCGAGATCATCGCGGCGCGCGCGTTGCCAGGGTTCGATCACTCGGCGATGGACGGTTACGCGGCGCGCTCGGCCGAGCTGCCGGCCACGCTGCCCCGTGCGGGCGTCGTGGCCGCGGGCGAGTGGCGCGGCGAGCCGGTACCCTCATCCTGCTGCGTCCGGATCTTCACGGGCGCGCCGATCCCCCCCGGGCTCGACACCGTGGTGATCCAGGAGGACGTCACCCTCGACGGCGAGCGCGTTGCCTTGCCAGCCTCCAACCCCGGCGACAACATCCGCCGGCGCGGCGAGGACGTCGCGATCGGCGACCACGTGCTCGCGGCCGGGACGCGCCTGGGCCCATGGGATCTCGGAGTGCTCGCGGCGCTCGGTGTTTCCCGCGTGACGGTCTCGCGCCCACCACGGGTGGGCTTGATCGCCACCGGCGACGAGCTCGTCGCCGTCGCGGTCGAGCCCGGCCCCGGGCAGCTCGTCGACTCGTCGGGACACGCGCTCGCCGCCCTCGTGCGTGAAGCTGGCGGCATCGCGCATCACCTGGGCATCGCGCGCGACGATCCCGGCTCGCTCGCCGCGCTGATCGCGTCCGCGCTCGCGTACGACGCCGTGATCACGACCGGCGGCGTCTCGGTCGGAGATCGCGACCACGTCCACGCCGCGCTCGCCACCGCGGGCGTCACGCTCGAGCTGTGGAAGGTCGCGATGAAGCCCGGCAAGCCGTTCTCGTTCGGGCTGGGGAAAGCCCCGGCTCCCGGCGCCGCAGCGACACCCGTGTTCGGGCTGCCGGGCAACCCGGTCTCGACCGTCGTCGCGTTCGAGCTGTTCCTGCGTCCCGCGCTGCTCGCGATGCAGGGCGCCGCCGTGACCGAGCGGCCTCGTGCCCCGGTGCAGCTCGCAGGTGGCTATCGCAAGCAGGCCGGGCGCGCACACTATCTGCGCGCGCGCGTCGAGCGCCGTGGCGAGCAGCTGATCGCGCACCCGCACGCCAAGCAGGGATCGGCGATGCTGTCCTCGCTGGTCGGCTGCAACGCGCTCGTCGAGCTCCCAGCCGAGCTCACCGAGCTCGCACCCGGCGGCACCGCCCCGGCGATCTTGTTCGAGGCCGTATGAAGACACCCAGCGCGCGATGGTGAAGCCCATGCCCGAACAAGTAATCCGCGTCACCGTCGAGCTTGCCGACCGAGTCGACAAGGCCCTCGCCCGTCACTTCCCCGATGCCGGCCGCCGCCAGCTCGCGCAGCTGTTCGACGATGGCTGCGTCAAGGTCGCCGGCAAGCGCGCCAAGAAAGGCGAGCGCGTGGTCGCCGGCGATGTCATCGAAGTCTCGCGCGCGCCGGTGTCCGGCGAGGCCTTGCGCCCGCTGGCCGATCCCGAGGCCGCCGCGCGGATCGTGGTCCTCCTCGAGCGTCCCGAGATCATCGTCGTCGACAAGCCCGCGGGCATGCCGTCGCAGCCGCTGCGCGCTGGCGAGCTCGGCACGGTCGCGAACGCGCTCGCGGCGCGCTGGCCCGAGTGCGCGACCATCGGAGATGACCTGCGTGATGGCGGCCTCGTCCATCGCCTCGACATCGGCACCTCGGGTGTGCTGGTCGCCGCGCGGACCCCCGAGACCTACCGCGCGCTGCGCGACGCCTTCGGCGCCGGCCTGGTCTCGAAGACCTACCTCGCGATCACCTGTGGCACCCCGGTCTCGCGCGAATGCGATGCGCCGCTGCTCCAGCGCGGCCGACGTGTCGTCGTCGATCACACCGACGGCCTCGCCGCGTACACCTCGTTCGTCGTCGAGCGCGCGTCCGCCACGCACGCGCTCGTCCGGTGCGACGCGCAGACGGGCCGGATGCACCAGGTTCGGGCCCACCTCGCGCACGTCGGCGCGCC
Organism: Deltaproteobacteria bacterium; assembly: GCA_018262455.1. The sequence goes on from JAGSPR010000125.1 coordinate 5,163, forward strand.
GATCGCTGGAGACTCGCTCTACGGCGGGTCCCCGGTCGCCGGCGACGACTCGTTCTTCCTGCACGCCGCCACGATGAGCCTCCCGCTCGCCGGCGAGACCTTGCAGCTCGAGGCCCCCATGCCCGCGCGGTTCGCCGCCGCGCTCGCTGCCTGCGGGCTCTAGGCGACCGCCGAGCAACGCGAAGCGTTCGAGGTCAGCGAGATCACACCGGGCGTGCGAGCTCGCAGGCCTCGAGCAGACACAACATGCGACCGACGCGCAGCCGCTCCCCGCGATCGGGCTGGCGATCGAGGAGCTCGCCCACCGTGCGCCCGCCGTCGAGCAACTCGGACAGCTCGACGAGTCCCTTGACCTCGAAGCGCTCGGGCCCGATGCGCCGCGTCCGGGATGCTCGCAAGCGAAGTGAGCTGTGCTTCGTGATCCAGGACTCGATGAGGTCGTCCGATAGTGCGAGCGCGCCGGCCCCCAGGATCTCGAACGCGTTGAAGTCGAGAGGGAAGGCCTCGCGCGGATTCTCGCGACCGGCGTACCAGCCGAACGAACCCTTGTTCCACGTGCAGACATCGATGATCTTCGTCCGGACCTGGCGAGTCAGGTGGCGGAACACCTCGAGGGGCTTGAGCAGCCCGAGCCCGACCAGCGTGTCTCCGAGCTTGCCGCCGTAGTGGGGCATCATGGCGAGCGCCATCGCCAGCTCGCCGTCGGAGAGCACTCCCTTGGTGACGAGGTAGTTGCCGAACAGCTCGCTCGCGACGTTCGAGGACACGTACTCCGGCTGGCCGTCGCGGACGTAGATCTCCTTCTTGATCCCGCCGACCGCGACGACGAGCAGGCCCGTGGCGCGTGTGGTCATCAGCCGGAACAGCACGCGCAGCGGCGGGATCACGCTGAACTCGCCGGTGTCGTCGGGCGGCTCGACGATGTCGCTCAGCGCTGGTGGGGTCGGCGGCTTCTTGCGCAGGGCCTCCTCGGTGGTCAGCGGTTGGACATTGCGCAGCCCCGGTTGCTCTCTCAGATCGTCGAACGTGCGCATCACGGAGTCGCCGCTCAGGTCGCCGCTCAGGTCGGCGGTCAGGTCGATGCTGGAGCTGTCGTCGTCCATGTCGAGGTCGATGTCGGGCAGCGTGATCGCCTCGACCGCCGCGCTGATCGTGTCCGCGACAGGCACCTCGATCCCGCGGTCGCTGGTCCGGTGGCGATCGCGCTCGACTGCCACCCGAGGAGGCGGATCCGAGCCGAGTGGCGCGCGGGCGAACGGAGTGGCCGACTGGGGCCTCGACCGGATGCCGCGCTCCTCGGTAGAGACGACCAGCTGGAGGTCATCCCTCCGAGCCTCCGAGGTCTGGGCAGCTGGCCGCGCGGCCACCGTCTCGGCGCGGCTCGAGGCTGCGCCGGCCGGACCCAGATCCGAGATCGAAACCGGACGACGCACGGCCTCGAGGCTGCCCTCGTACGACAGCGAGATCACCGGCATGCTATCGCCGCCCTCGACGGTGATCTGCGGCACGCCGTCCTCGCTCGTTGCGGAGAGCTCGGGCTGCCCGTCCGGGTTGTTCGAGTGGCGCCGGCGCTCGAGCACCGCACCGTGCAGACCGTGGACGACGTCGGCGACGTGCTTGGTCGTCACGCGATGGCGTTGATCGAACTGCCACTCGGCGAGCGCATCGCGAAACGCGGCCGCACTCGACCACCGCTCGTCGACCGACTTGCGAAGCGCCTTGCGGACGATCTCGGCCAGGTTCGGCTCGAGATCGGCGCCGTACTTGTCGAACCGCGTGAGCTTGGCGTCGCGCACCATGAGCAGCACGTCGAGCTCGTTGGTCGCCGCGAACAACCGGCGCCCGGTGAGCAACTCGGCGAGCACCACGCCAACGGAGAACACGTCGCTGCGAGCATCGAGGTCGTGCTCGATGACCTGCTCCGGAGACATGTAGCCGTACTTGCCCTTCAGCGTGCCCGACTTGCTCTTCTGCGTGCGCTCCGGATCCACCGCGCGAGCGATCCCGAAGTCGACGAGCTTGACGTCGCCGCGCACGCTCAGCAGCACGTTCGAGGGCGAGATGTCGCGATGCACGATGCCCATCGCGGCACCGTCCTCGCCCGTCAGGTTGTGCGCGTAGTCGAGCGCATCGAGCACCTCGTGCGCGATCCAGGCCGCGAGCCGCGGCTCCACCCGGCGGCGTTTGGTGGCGAACTCCCGGAGCAGCGCCAGGACATCGATGCCGTCGATGTACTCCATCGCGATGTAGAGCGCGTCATCGACTTTGCCGAGCTCGAACGTCTGCGCGATCTTGGGATGGACGAGGCGGGCCGTGAGCTTGGCCTCGTCGATGAACATCGCCTTGTAGGTCTCGTCTGCCACCAGGTGGGGCAACAGGCGCTTGATGACCACACGCTTCTGGAAGCCGTGCTCACCTGGGGAGGTGGCGACGAACAACTCGGCCATGCCGCCGAGGGCGAGCCGCTCGATGAGCTGGTATCGGCCGAACCCGATCGGAAAGTCGCTCACCGCCTGACGAGGGTATCACACCCGTTGCTCGCGCTCCCGCGGCGGATCAGCTTCGGCGCATCAATATGTAGCCGGCGCGCTCGACGGCTTGCGCAACGGCGCTGTCGAGCCGTTCGAAGTGCTGGAACGCCAGGCCTCGCTCACTGGCAAGCACCGAGGCCCGCTCTCGGAGCGGTCGACGTGCGCTCGCCAACAAGATCTGGATGGCGCTGCCTTCCGCCTGGTTCAGGAACCCCTTGTAGCCTTGCTCGAAGTTGCGCTCGCCCGGTTCGGCGAGTCCTCCGCAGTCGATGATGAGGCACGGCGCGCCGGTACTCACGGCGAGCATCCAGACGCGGGCGAGCAGCCCATCGATGAGGCTCGAGGACGGCGCACCGACCAGCAGACACGCCGGGACCTTGGGGAGTAGCTCGACGACGGGTGTCCCGAGCTCGAGCTGCTCGGCCACCCGCTCCTTGAGCGACTGCACACCCGAGGCGGCGAACGAGTCGAGGGCCACCAAGGTGAGCCACTCGAACAGGTGGGTCAGCGCCGCGGTCTCATGCACATTCGACATCTCCGCGATGACCTCGCGGAGCTCGAGCAGGAGCGCGGCGATGTCGAACCCGGTCGCGCCTTCGCTCGCGAACTGCGCTCCCAGAAATGCGGCATTCCGCTCGAGCTCGCGGGTCGCGTCGGAGCCCGGGCGGAGCTCGGTCGCGGCGGCCATCCCGAGTGCCTCCACGAGGTTGGCGACCTGCGAGGTGTGCGTGGCGGCCTTGGTGGCGCGTCGCAACCGCATCGCCGAGCGCTCGAATCGTACGATCCAGCTCGCGAGGATCTCGCTCGACCGCTCCCGGAGCAGCTCGGAGAGCGGGGCGGCTGCACCCGTTGAGTCAGTCACCAGCCGATCGTAGCAAGTGGAGCATCCACTAGCCATGATACGATCTTGTCCCGGTGAAGCTGACATCCGAGTCCCGGACTGACGTTGGCCGAAAACGCCAGATCAACGAAGACGCGTTCTTCGCCGATGACGAGCGAGGGTTCTACGTGGTGGCCGACGGCGTTGGCGGCCATAACAAGGGCGAGATTGCCAGCCGGGAGGCCGTCGAGCAGCTCCGCATGTGGATCTATGGTGCCGGCCGCGATCTGGATCGCCTGGTCGACCAGGTGGTCGAGGGCGACACCGACGGCGTCTGGGAGATCCGCCGACTCCTCGAAAGTGGCGTCAAGAACGCCTGTTACATGGTGTTTGGCATGGCGGAGCTCGATCCCGAGAAGCGGGGGATGTCGACCACCATGTCGGCCCTCCTCATCCGCGGGGGGCTCGCGTTCGCCGCACATGTGGGTGACAGCCGCGTCTATCGCGTCCGCGGCGACACCGTCCTCCAGCTCACCGAGGACCACACGCTCATCAACTACAAGGTCAAGCACGGGATGATGACCAGGGCCGAGGCCGAAAAGGCCCAGGGCAAGAACGTCATCACGCGCGCCGTCGGCCACAAGGACTACGTCCAGGTCGATACCGCGGACATCGATACCGTCGACGGGGATCGGTTCCTGCTGTGCAGCGACGGCCTCCACGGTTACTTCAGCAATGACAAGGACGTCGCCGACCTGTGTGGCGAGGGCGCCCTCGAAGAGTGCGCGGAGGCGGCGATCTCGCTCGCCAATCAGCGGGGCGGTAAGGACAACATCACCGCGGTCGTCGTCGAAGTCGGCTAGCCCTACGAAATACGGTGCTACGACGAGTTGTTCGCAGAGTGCAGGAAACCTCCTGAGGCCTCGCGTGTCTCAAGTCCTGACGCCATGACCCGCCCCCGCTCGATCTTCCTAGGTACCGCGATCGTCCTGGCGGCCGTGTGGTGGAGCGGCGCGCTGCGCGGCGAGGACGACGGAACCGCCGACCAGGACCGAGCCGGTGCCGATCCCCAGGACCGGAGCACCGCGGCGGCCAACCGGGCGCGAACCGGGCTCACCGGCATCGATCGCGCCGGCCGATCGTGGACCGCTCCGCAGCGCCTCGATGGCGCGGTGACGATCGCCGGGACCGTGATCGACACGCAGTCGAGCCTGCCGGTTGGCAGCGTCGAGGTCGTGTTCCGCAGCGCCCTGGGCGAAGAGACCGCGATGGCGGGCAACGACGGCACGTATCACATCGACGTACCGGCCGGCGTGTATCGCGCGTTCGTCCGCGATGACACCGTGCTGTCGGTTGGCACCCTCGATCACGTGCGGCTACCCGGACCGCCGACCGCGGAGACGGTTGGCATGCCGGAGGAGGCCTTGATGCCGACGGTGGTCGCGTCCCGCGATACCGAGGGCGTCGATCTCTCGGTGATGCGCGGCGGCGCGGTCACCGGCCACGTCGTCGATCGCGCGGGTCGACCGATCAAGCACGCGGTGCTGCGCGCACGGACACCCACGGGGATCAAGCCGACGCTCGGCACCGACGTCGCCGAGACCGACGACACCGGCGCGTTCGAGATGCGACTGCCCGCCGGTGACTACGAGCTCGAGGCGACGCACCCGCGCTATGCCGGCGTCGTCGAGGCTCCGCAGATCTCGGTGGCCGCGGGCGACCACGTGACGGCGGACGTCACGCTCACCGCAGGTTGCGTGATCGCCGGGCGGGTCGTCGGACCGGGCGGGACAGCGGGTGACGGCGCGATCGAGCAGCAGTGGGGCCAAGGCGAGCTCGAGTTCTCGCCCGCTGGCCGGATTGCCTCGGATGGCACGTTTCGCTGGGTCACCACCGAGGAGACCGAGGTCACCCTGCGCGCGTGGCCGTGGAAAGCCCCGCCGTCGCCCGGCCGACGGTTCGCGTGTCGCGATGGCGCGCGGTTCGAGAGCGTGGTGTTCGAGATCCCCGACCAGCGCCCCGACATCGATGGCGTGCTCGTCGACGCGTCGGGCGGCCCTGTCGCGTTCGCGTTCATCGATCTCGCGCCCCTCGATCCAGGAGGCATCAGCCAGCAGGAGCGCACCGATGCCGACGGCAAGTGGGGCGTGTTCCACATGCCGACCGGCCGGTACCGCATCACCGCGCATGCGCCGGGCCGCGGGGTCGTCTCGACGACCGTGAGCTCTCCGCAAACCCAGGTCACGCTCGCGCTCGGCGGGACCGGTCACCTCGAGGGCACGACCACGCTGCTCGCGAACGGCAGCTTCGAGATGCGTCTCGTGGCGTGCGTCCCCGCCGTCGCGATCCCGGACGATCGCCGGCTCGTCAGCGTCGTCGGTGGGCACTTCAAGCTCGACGACGTGCCGGCGTGCGATCTCCGGGTGATCTCGACGTGGCATGGCCACCCGGTGGCGTCTCGCGTCACCGTCCCAGCCGACGGGACGGCTCACCTCGAGCTCGCGATCGGGCCGCCGCACGCCAAGCAGATCCACGGGATCGTCCGCGATGATGCGGGGCATCCGATCGCCGGTGCCTCGATCTTCGCCGCGTACGAAGAGCTCGAAGAGGCCCCCGAGGTCACCGCGACCACCGACGGCGCCGGGCGCTACTCGATCACCACCGTCTCCGGGGCCACCCTGTTCGCGAGCCTGGGGACCCAGCACGGCGTGGGGGCCGTCAGCATGACGAACGCCGACACCGAACAGGTCGATCTGGTGCTTCGCGAGGAGGTCGACGAGCCGGAGAACGACGAGCCGGCCGGCGACGAGGAGGGGTTTGACGACGAGGGCGGCGACGCCGAGCCCGAGCTAGTCAACTGAGAGGTTGAGCATGAAGCCGTTGGAGGACAGCAGCCCCTCGCGGTTGAGCATCCCGATCGACATCAGCTCGAACCCGATCGCGGTGCGATGCCTGCGCACCAGATCGACGCCGGCACCGACGACGCCCGACGGGCCGAACAGCGTGACGTCGTCGGCGCTCGGGCCAACCGATCTGGCCCGGTAAACCCCGAATCCAACCGCGGCGCGCAACCACAGCCCCGGTCCCAGGAAATACTGAGCGCCGACGAGCAGGTTCGAGTCGTTGTTCGTCCGCGTCGTCGTCTCGCCGCTCGTCGTCTTGACCGCGTGGAACAGCGCGGCGGCCGCGACCTCGAGGGTGATCGCGCTCCGTGGCGTCGCGGCTTGACCTAGCCGCAACGAGCCCGCGCCACCGCGCCCCACCGAGTCGTCGATCCCGAACCCGAGGGTGAACCCGCCACCGAGCGCGAGCGCGAAGCTGAGCCCCTGGTGGCGCTCCGTCGGCTCGAGGTTCGCCTCGCCCGCCGCGGCGACGGCCGGATCGGGCTCGGCGTGCGTGATCCCGCCGTGCGCGATCACCAGCAGCAGCGTGAGCGGCGCCGCTCTCACGACGAGATCACTTCGAGCGCACCGAACTTGAGTCGATCGCCGAGGTGTGGCTGCTCGGGCATCAGCAACCGGGTCACCACCTCGCCTCCGATCAGGTGTTTGTCGACGATCTCGACGATGTCATCCACCGTGACGTGGCCGTACCAGACCTGCTCCGGGTACACGACCAGCGTCACGCCGTTTTCACACTGGTCGAGACACCCGGCGTTGTTCGCCCGGATGGTCTTGGAGAGTCCGCGCGCGGTCAGCTCGGACTTCAAGCGATCGCGAACCTCCACCCCGCCCCGTGCCTTGCACGATCCCCGCGGGTGGTCGGCCGATCGCTCGTTGATGCACACGAACACGTGGCGCTGGAAGCTCGGCATCGGAGCGAAGGCTAACACCTTCACGTCGCACGTCACGGGTCCCCGCAAGGGGAACCCTCACCTACGTCTGCGTGCGCAACTTGAAGCCGCCGGCCGTCTGGCGCATCCTTTGCGCTTCCGCAATGGATTCGAGGGAGGTCGGGGGCGTCTCCCCCAGGATCGGCGCCAGGATCGGCACCATCATCGGCGCCGTGCTGGTGTGCGCGACGCGGCTTTCGCTCGCGCAGACTCCGCCGGACTCGCCGCCGCCGTCACTGGCCCAGATCAAGGACGACCAGCAGCTCGACGAGATGCTGTCGGCGATCACGCAGGATCCGGCGATTCCCGTCGCCGATCCGGCGATGCGTCCACTGGCGCAGGCGCTGATGATCGAGGGCGTCAGGCAGCTGCAGGCCAAGGCGTATGAACAGGCGCTCGCCAACTTCCTCGAGGCGTACGCCAGGCTCCCGAGCCCGAAGATCCTGCTCGACGTCGCCTCGATCCTGCGTGACATGGGCCGGATCGCCGACGCTGCCAACACGTACCAGCGCTACCTCACCGATCCGAAGTCGGGCGCCGATCGAGTCGCCGAGGTCAAGCAGCTGCTGCTCCGGCTCGACGAGCAGGTCACGATCCTCACCGTCCGCGTGGTCCCGCGCGGCTCGGAGATCTCGATCGATGCAGGTCCGTTCATCGCGGTCGGCTCCACCTTGGTGACCCGCGTCTCTCCGGGCCTCCACCTGGTGCGGATCCGCAAGCAGGACCTGTCGAGCGAGCTCACGGTCAACGGCTTCGAAGGCGAGACCAAGGAGGTCTCGGCGGCACTCAGGATGGCCCCCCCGGCCCCGACCCCGACTCCGCAGCCCGCCGATCACCAGGACGGCTGGCTCATCACCGGTCAGTACGGCTCGACCACCGGCAACCCGTACGAGCGCACGGTGCTGACCGGGTATGCCGGGGCGCCGATCAGCGCGATCGTGCCGGCGTTCGATGTCACCGAGGCCGGCGAGGTGGTCGTCCATCACCCGGGCCCCTCGATCAGCGCGGGCCTGCTCGGCGTGGTTCGGATCGACGCCGAGGGACGCGGGTTCGCGGGCGGGCTCGGCCTCGCGATCTCGCACGGCCGGTTCGAGGGCGATGTCCTGATGCTCCGCTCGAGCGTGACCGGGGGATACCTCGGGCTGCGCTATCGCTTCCTCGGCGGCTTGCTCCGGCCGTATGCCGCGATCGGCCTCCCCGGGTTCGTGTTCGACAACAAGGTCATGGACAAGTCCGAGACCAGGCTCGCGATCGGGCTGCGCGGAGCCGGCGGCCTCGAGTTGATGGTCAACGGCCATCTCAGCATCCAGGCTGACTTCGGGTTCGAGCACTTCTGGTTCGTCAAGGACACCCGCTTCGTCTCCAACGTCTGGGTTCCGACCGTCGGTGTCATCGGACGGCTGTGATGAACCGCGCGATGCGAAGACTCGTCAGCGTCGGGGTCGTGCTGTCCGCCGTCGCGATCGCGGTCGCGGCGACCCAGACGGCCTCGCTCGACCTCCTGCCCTCGAACATCCGGGTCATCAAGCACCCCGGCGGCATGGCCGGCCGCGGGGCGATCACGCTGAGCAACCCAGGGGCATCGCCGTTCGACGTCGGCAGCATCACCTACAGCTGTGGCGCCGCGCCCGCGATGCAGCTGCTCGGTGGCAGCGGCGCCACGGCGTTCCAGCTCGCCGCCAACGGTGGCACCCGCGCGGTGGAGATCGAGTGCCCGAGCGGGCTGCCGCTCGGCATGCAGCGCTGCACGTTCACCGTCCACGATGGCGCGGGCGATCCGGTGACCAGCTTCCTGGGGGTCTGTCAGACCGAGGGCATGCCGCTGTTGACCCGCAGCGCCGCCAGCGTGAGCTTCGGCACCGTCCCGCTCGGCACGAGCTCGCCCGCCACCGCGGTCTCCATCGGCAACACCAGCGCGATGTCGATCGACGTCACGCAGCTCCAGCTCCAGGTCGATGATGACAGCTTCGTCGTCGGCAACCCGTGCAGCTCGAACGTGACCGGTTGCGATGCCTCGGGCATCGGGCCGCAGGCGGGCAGCGCGGCGACGGTCGAGGTGCTGTGCCACCCCACCCGATCGGGCCCGCTGTCCGGCAAGCTGTTCGTGATCGGGGCCGGCAACGGCTTGTTCCTGCCGCTCGCGATCGACCTCAGCTGCAACGGGGGCACGGTCGCCGGGCCCGTCCTCACCGTGACGCCGAACGCGGTCGTGCTCGCGGCGCCCGTCGAGGTCGAGGGTGGGAGCGCCTCCGCACTCGTCCAGCTGCAGAATCGCGGCGGCGGCTCGCTCACGATCACGAGCCTCGCGGTGATCGATCGCGGCGTGACCTCTGGCTCGAACGACTGGACGTTCTCGGTGTCGGGCGCGTGCACGGCCGTGCCCTGCGCGCTCTCCGGTAGCAAGGCCCTCGACGTGACGGTGGCGTTCGATCCGAGCGCCTTCAACGGCCGCCCTGCGACGTTGCTCGTCAATTACGACGATGGTGGCGTCAAGCAGGCGACCGTCGACCTCGACGGCGTCGGCCAGGGCGCGACGCTCGAGCTCGTCGGGACCGGTGCGCCCCTCGACTTCGGAACGCTGCCGCTCACCACGCCGGTCACGAAGTCGTTCGCGCTCAAGAACCTCGGAAATCGCGCCACGACCGCGCACCTCGCGACCGGGCCGCAGGCGCCGTTCGCGTTCCCGAGCAGCGCCCTGGTGACGCCCGGGACCACCACGGTGGTCGTGGTGACGTGTCAGTCGCCGACGGCCGTCACGGTCTCCGGTCGCGCGCTGACGGTCGGCTCGACCGATGCCTCCACCGCGCCGTTCCGCCGGGCCCGCGATCCCGCTCGAGAGCGCGTCGCTGACCCTGGGCAATCCCCGGCTCACGCTCGGCAGCTTGCCCGCCGCGACCCCCGCGAACCTCGACCTCGAGCTCGATGCGAGCAGCGATGGCTCGCTCGACGACTCGATCACGGTGACCTCCTCCCAGGGTGGGATCTCGCCGATCACGATCCCGGTGACCGGCACGGTCGTCTCCGCCGGCGTGTCGGTGCCTGCCCTGATCTCGCTCGGCACGTTCTGCGTCGGTCAGCCGACCACGACCAGCCTCCTGACCTTGCGATCGATCGGGACCGCGACGATCGACCTGCCGGTGCCGCCGGCGATGATGACCGATCCGTCGGCATTCGAGGTCCGGCCGAGCACGCCTTCGGTCTACCCGACGATGGTCTCGCCGATGACGCAGGCCACCGCCCTGGTGACCCCGAAACGCGGCTCCGCGGCCGGGGTCCAGAGCGACCTGCTGGGGTGGACGACCACCCAGGCGGGCGTCCAGCAGACCCTGGTGACGGCCAGCTTCGCCGATGACGGCGGGGCGATCGCCCCTGACTCGCTCAGCTTCGGCGAGGTCGCGATCCGGCTGCCGCCGGACAACGCGAAGCCCGTCACGCTGCAGAACTGCGATGTCACGCCGCTCGAGCTCGAGCTGCCGATGGTCCCGACGCCGTTCGAGCTCGATGACCGGTTCCCGAGCGTGCTCATGCCGGGCGAGAAGGCGACCTTCAGCATCGCGTTCCATCCGACGGCCGTCGGGCACTACAGCGAGCTGCTGGTCGTGCGATCGAAGGCAGGCGCGTCGTATCCCGTGACGCTTCTCGGCGATGGGGTTGCCGGCGGTGGCGGCGGTGACGACACCGGAGATGACGTGGGGCAGACCAGCTTCTATGCGTGCAGCGGCTGCAGCTCGAACGAGCCCTCCGGTGTGCTGGCGATCGCACTCGCCGCGCTGTGCGGGGGGCTTCCACGTCGCCGCCGTCGCTCGATTCGGCTACGCTGAACGCCTTGATGAAGCGGTGCGCATGCGCGTAGGCGTACTCGCGGGTCAGATCCTGGCGATCGCGGGGATCGCGTGCAGCTCTCCCACGCATGGCGCGGCCGGAAGCGAGCTGGCCAATCCCATGGAAGGGCCGGCGATCCAGGTTCCCGGCTCGCTCGGGCCGCTGGTCACGGCGGTCGGCACCACGCTCGACGCGCCGCTCACGATCACGAACAGCGAGAGCGTTCCGATCGAGGTCTCGCTCTCCCTCGACCCGCAGAGCGACTGGCTCGCGGGCTCGTGCGTCGCACCCGCCACGTGCCCGATCGCTGGCAACACCAGCATCGTGGTGATGGTCAGCTTCACGCCGACCGCGCACGGTGCGCGTGACTCGACGCTCGCGGTCCACTCGATCCCCGATTCGGGTACGAAGTACGTCAACTTGATCGGCACGGGCCAGGGCGGCGTGCTGCAGGTCAACGATCCGGGGCCGCCCGCGTTCGCGCACGACTTCGGCACGATCGCGAGGAACCAGCTCTCCACGTTCACCGTGAAGATGTCGAACCCCGGCAACAACCGCATCACGATCACGCCGTCGAACCCGGGCGCCCCGTTCAGCGTCCCCACCACGGGCGTCGGGCTCAACCCGGACGGCGGGACCGGGATGTTCACGATCGGCTGCACGTCGGCGACCCCGGGCGGGCCGTTCGACCTCTCGGTCAACCTCGGCCAGACGCCGGAGACCTACGCGCGGAACACGTCGAAGATCGATGTTCACTGCACGATCGCGAACACGACGGTCCAGGTCACCCCGACACTCGACTTCGGCGAGCTCCGCAAGGGCGATCCCGCGGGCTCGCTCCTGGTGACGATCAAGAACCCGGCCGGCGGCGCCGCCGTCACGATCGACCGCGTCAGGCTGCGCAACGCCCCCGCCGCGCTCATGCTCGGCGCGCCGACCCCCGCGGTGCCGACCCCGCTGGCACCCGGCGCCGCGGTCACCGCGCTGCTCGAGCTCGAGACCAACGATGACGTCATCCTCACCGACGTCGTCCTCGAGGTCGGGGTCACCGAGAGCGAGACCGTGCTGCTCGAGCTCCCGGTCGCCGGCAAGGTCGGCACCCCCTCGGCCCGCGTGATCCCGGACAGCCTCGATCTCGGCACCGTCTGCCTCGGCACCCAGGTCACTGGCACGATCACGCTGACGAACAACGGGACCGCGACCCTCCACGCCCTGCGCCCGGTCATGTCATCGACGAGCTTTGTCCCGCTGCTGCAGAGTCCAGCCGACTACCCGGCGCTCGGTGCCGAGCTCCTGCCGAACAGCGCTGCGGTCGTCGGCGTGATGCCGGCGACCGAGGCCATCGGACTCCTCCAGGCGACGCTCGAGTGGACCGTCGACGCCCCGGCGTCACCGTTCGAGATCCCGATCACCCTCGAGTATGTTGCCTCCGGCACCGCGGTGTCGCCCAGGCGGCTCGTGTTCGGAGCGATCGACGTCGACGCGTCGAGCCCGAGCCAGACCGTGACTCTCGAGAACTGCGGCACCGCGCCCGTGCTGGTCACCGTCAACGGCATCACTGCCGACGAGGGCAACCCGGACGCGTGGGTCGTCGACCCTCGCAGCGATCAGCGCCCGCTCCTGCCCGCCGAGACGATGACGATCAAGGCCACGTTCGCGCCGAACCAACCCGGCCACCACCAGGCCCGCATCGTGTTCGATGTCGGTGGCGAGCCGCGGTTCGTCGAGCTCGACGGTGACGCCGTCGGCGCCGCGCTCGAACAGACCAGCTTCTACGCGTGCGACTGCAGCGGCTCCGGATCCCCCGCGCAGGGCTGGCCGATCCCGCTCGCCCTCCTGCTCATGCTCCGCCGGAAGGGGTCACCTATCGGCCGGAGCCCGAGCGGATCTTCTTGAGCTCGCCGAAGAACAGCTCGATCTCCTCGCGCTTGGTGTAGAAGTGCGGCGCGATCCGGATCCCGGCGCCGGGCCGATGATCGCAGAAGAACTTGCGGCGGTTGAGCTCGCGGCAGACATCGGCGGCGCCGACGAAGTCGAACACCACGGAGCCGCCGCGGATCGGCTCGGGGCGCGGGCTGTTGAGCTTCATGCCGAGCTCGTCGACCCAGTCGATGCAGGCCTGGGTCAGGACCACGCTCTTGTCGCGGATCTTGCGAACGCCGATCTCGCCGATGATCTTCTGGCCGGCACGCGACTGGTAGAGCGCGGCGACCGCCGGCGTTCCGCCCATGTAACGCCACACCGTGTCGGCGTAGCTCTGGTCGGGCATCGTGAACGCGAACGGCGCCTCGTTGCCAAACCACCCGGTGACGCGGGGCGCGAACTGCTCGATCAGATCCTTGCGCACGTAGAGCCAGGCCGCGCCCGGGCCGCCGCACAGGTACTTGACGGAGCCACCGCACGCGAACGACACGCCGAGGTCGACGACGTCGAGCGGGACGGTCCCGATCGACTGGTAACAATCGAGGATGACGTGCGCCCCGACCTGCTTGGCGCGCTCGCAGATCTTCTTGGCGTCCTGGATGTACGCCGACGAGAACACCACGTGCGACATCGGGACCGCGAGCGTCTGCTCGTCGATCGCCGCGCACATCGCGTCGCTATCGATCGTGGTGCCGTCCTTCGACGGCACGAGGACGCACTTGGCGCCGCGCCGCTGCTCGGCCTGCCAGACGTAGGACACCGTCGGGAACTGCAGCGCCTCGTAGACGATCTTGCTCCTGCCTTTGGTTCCCTCGGGTGCGTAGTCCAGGCACGAGGCGAGCGTGGCCATGATGCCCGACACGTTCTGCTGCATGATCACGGTGCCCGAGGGCGCCGAGATGATCTTCGAGATCCGCTCGGCCGCGCGATCGACCTCGGGCAACCAGTCACTCCACGCCGTGATCGACTTGGTGCTCCACAGCTCGAAGAACTCGCCCAGATCCTCCTTCGCCTGGGCCGGCACGCAACCGAGCGAGTGCGAGATCAGGTGGACGCAGTGCTCGAGCGAAGGGAACTGCTTGCGATACTCGACGAGCGTGTCCACGTTCGGGTCGGCCATGCCCGGTGGCTTACCACGGCCGCTGGCCGGTCACGTTTGCGGGGCGCCTCACAACCCGTCGCAGACCGGCTGATCCGGGACCTTGCACTGCCCTGCCGGCTGCAAGCAGACCAGGCCGACCTGGCAGTCGGGCGAGGTGACACAGGTCCCACCGACCCCACTCTTCATCGTGCAGCTACCCGCGGTGGTCGCCGTCGAGCCGGCGCAGGTCAGATCGCCGACGCAACCGCCGTGGCACGGCTCGCCGAGGCCAGGGCGTTGACCGCAGGTGCCGGCGCCGGCGAGCCCCTCGGCGATGCAGTAGCGGCTGGTGCAGGCCAGGTCGTCGTCGCAGGCCTGGCCTGCGGCGACCAGGCCCTGGACTGCCTCGATGCAGTACACGCTGCCAAGCGAGGTGGAGGCCAGGAAGAACCGCTGCATCGAGACCTCGTCGCACGTGAGCGCCTCGAGCCGCGCGAGGCAAGCGCCGGCGAGCTCGGGCCGGTACTCCAGCGTGCCGGCGGCGATCCGCTGGGCGAAGATCTGCGACAGCAGAGACAGCCCGTCTCCGATGGTGGTGACGCATTCGGCCTGGCTGTCGAAGCCGGCGCCGGTGAGCTCCGTCGAGGTGCAGCACCCGTAGAGCCGCTCGCATCGAGCCGCCGCCTCCTCCCGAGGCCACAGATCGTCCATCGCGACCGGTGGCCCGCCGGCGTCGGGCGCCAGCGCGTCGGGCCCCACGTCGGGGCGTCCACCGCCACCGCACGCCCCAAGGACCATCAGCAGGATCAACCGTCGGTGGCTCTTCATGCTGCGCGGACAAGGCAAGCGGCGTGCCGCGCCGGTCCCGGCTGGAGCGCGGCCTCGCGACGTCCGCCGTCAAGCGCGGTTCACACCGTGGTGTGCGCCACCACGGTCACGGGGCAGCACTCGGCGTGGTCGGAGATCCAGGCGGCGGCGGCGGGCTCGGCTCGATCGGCGCCGGCGTCGGTTCGGGCGTCGGCGTCGGCGTCGACGTCGGCGTCGGCGTCGGCGCGGGCAGCTTCGGCGCGGGCAGCGTCGGAGCGGGCGTCTGATCTGGCGTCGGGACGTAGACCGGTCCGGGCTGGAGGTTGCTCGGATCCTCGACCGGCGCGGGCTCCGCGTCCTCGTAGCCGAGCCACAGCGCCGCGGCGGTGATCAGCGCGATCGCGATGCCTGCCCCCCCGGCGATGCCGAAGCAGGCCTTGTGATCCGAGGAGGCCAGCTCGCAGGTGCCGAGCCCTATCGTGCCGACGACCACCCCGGCGGTGACTGCTGGATGCTTGACGGCGAAGCCGCAGCCCGGTGCCCCGAACAACGAGTGCAGCGAGATCAGGAGCGCGACGGTGACAGCACGACGCATCACGTTGGACTTACCACACGACACGGACCGTCACGCCACGGGCCGTCACGCCACGGTCAGTCGCGATAGCCGGTCAACCCGCCCTTGGCTGCTTGCGCCGCCGTCCACTCGCCGAACACCTCGTCTCGGACGTCCCACAGCTTCGGGAAGAACCGCTGCTTCATGCCATGCGAGAGCAGATCGGAGTGCTTGCCCTTGAGCGATGGCGTGCCGGTTCCGATGATCCGGTACACGAGCGTCAGGTGGCGATACCGCCACGTCTGCAGCAGCTGGTCGTAGTCGACCAGGCCCTCGCACAGCTGGAACAGCTGGTGATGGTCGTGAGGATGGTCGTAGATGCTGCGCAGCGTGATGCTCCGTCGCTCGAGGAACGCAACGACGGCCGGCCACACGAGCTCGCCCGGGAGCCGCAGCAGGGTGCGAAACCCGGGCGACTCCTGTCCCGAGCCGCGGCCCAGGCCGAGGCGGATCGTCATGTAGTCGGTGGGCGCCATCGTGTCGAGCAGGTCGACCGAGTGGAGCAGGACGCGCTGCACGGTGGCGACGCGACCGAGTGCGGTGATCGCGTGCGACGGATCGTCGGCGGCGAGCGACTGGCACACGAACCTCAGCTCGTGCTCGATGAGCTTCATGTACAGCTCGTGCGCCTGGTGCACGATCTGGAACTGCAGCTCGTCGTGGCAGCTCAGCGCTTCGGGGGCCTTCTGAAGGCCGAGGAGCTCCTCGGTGCGGATGTACTTCTCGTAGTCGGTGACCGCCATGCGCTTGGTCTGTTACCACACGAGGACCCGCCCCACCGTCGCCGATCCGCCCCGACAACCACGCGCGCCGCGGCCGTGGTCGCCGCATCATCCGGATCTGTAACCATTCGTCTTTACTGACTATTTATTATAGTTGTTAGCACTCGCCTGTAAGGGTTGCCAAGCAGGCTGGCCGTGACTATAGACACCATCACGAAACCCCACTTGGAGTGAGCTCATGAAGATCCGCCCGTTGCACGATCGTATTCTGGTGAAGCGTCTCGAAGAAGAGACCAAGACCACTGGTGGTCTGTTCACCCCCGACTCCGCCAAGGAGAAGCCCATCCAGGCCAAGGTGATCGCCGTCGGCGCAGGCAAGCGCGACAAGGACGGCAAGGTCATCCCCCCCGAGGTCAAGGCCGGCGACCGCGTGCTGTTCAGCAAGTACAGCGGCTCGGAAGTGAAGATCGACGGCGACGAGCACCTGATCATGCGCGAGGACGACCTCCTCGCCATCCTCGACTGATCCCTTTCACGAACTCGCACAAGGACACTGAACATGGCTGCCAAAGAAATCATTTTCTCCACGAACGCCCGCAGCGAGATCGCCAAGGGATTGAACCTGCTCGCGAACGCCGTGAAGGTCACCCTCGGGCCCCGCGGTCGTAACGTCGTGATCGAGAAGTCCTGGGGATCGCCCACCGTCACCAAGGACGGCGTGACGATCGCGAAGGAAGTCGAGATCGAGAACAAGTTCCAGAACATGGGCGCGCAGATGGTGAAGGAGGTCGCCTCCAAGACCTCCGACGTCGCCGGTGACGGCACGACCACCGCCACCGTGCTCGCGCAGGCGATCTACAACGAGGGCGCCAAGCTCGTCGCCGCCGGCCTGAACCCGATGGACATGAAGCGCGGCATCGAGGCTGCGGTCGCGTCGGTCGTCGAGCAGATCAAGGCGATGTCCACCCCGACCAAGGGCAAGGATGACATCGCGCAGGTCGGCACGATCAGCGCCAACGGCGATGCCGAGATCGGCAACATGATCGCCGAGGCGATGAAGAAGGTCGGCAAGGAAGGCGTCATCACTGTCGAGGAGGCCAAGACCATGGTCTCCGAGCTCGACGTCGTCGAGGGCATGCAGTTCGATCGCGGCTACCTCTCGCCGTACTTCGTGACCGACAGCGAGCGGATGGAAGTCGTCCTCAACGACGCGTACATCCTCGCCCACGAGCGCAAGATCTCGAACATGAAGGAGCTCCTCCCGGTGCTCGAGCAGGTTGCCAAGCAGGGCAAGCCGCTCCTCATCATCGCGGAGGACATCGACGGTGAGGCCCTCGCCACGCTCGTCGTGAACAAGCTCCGTGGCACGCTGCAGGTCGCGGCCGTCAAGGCCCCGGGCTTTGGCGATCGCCGCAAGGCGATGCTCGCGGACATCGCGTCGCTCACCGGCGGCGAGGCTGTCACCGAGGACCTCGGCCTCAAGCTCGAGAACCTGACCCTCGCCGATCTCGGCCGCGCCAAGCGGATCTCGATCGACAAGGACAACACCACGATCATCGAGGGTGCCGGCGACAAGGCCAAGATCGAGGCGCGCGTGAAGACCATCCGCCGCGAGATCGAGGAGACCACGTCGGACTACGATCGCGAGAAGCTCCAGGAGCGCCTCGCCAAGCTCGTCGGCGGCGTCGCGGTCATCCGCGTCGGCGCGGCGACCGAGGTCGAGATGAAGGAGAAGAAGGCTCGCGTCGAGGACGCGATGCACGCGACCCGCGCGGCTGTCGAGGAGGGAATCGTCCCCGGCGGCGGTGTGGCCCTGATCCGCTGCATCAAGGCGCTCGACAAGCTGACGTTCGAGGATGACCGTCGCTACGGCGTCAACATCATCCGCCGCGCGCTCGAGGAGCCGCTGCGTCAGATCGCCGGCAACGCCGGCGTCGATGGCTCGATCGTGGTCCAGAAGGTCAAGGACGGCTCGGGCGCCTTCGGCTTCAACGCCGCCAAGCTCGAGTACGAGGACCTCGTCAAGGCCGGCGTGATCGACCCCTCGAAGGTCGTTCGCATCGCGATCCAGAACGCGGCTTCCGTTGCGGGCCTCATGCTCACGACCGAGACGCTGATCGCGGAGAAGCCGAAGCGGGACGAGAAGAACGGCGGCCACGGCGGCCACGGCCACGACATGGAAGACTGATCTCCACTGAACGGATCGTCATGGGCCGGGCAGCTTGCTCGGCCCATGTCGTTTTCGGTGACAGATCTGTCGGGTTGCCACGCAGCGAATCCCTGTAACGAGGTGCGAGCTGGCGCCATCGAAGGCACGGCCATTGCTACCCTCCGCCGTGCCGTGCGTATCCCCCTGCTAGCTGTCGGTTTGTCCGTCATGATCGCGGGTGGCGTTCGCGCACAGCCCGCGCCCGAGCAACCTGCCGACGCCCCCGAGGTCGGCCAGGTCACGGTCACCGGTCGCGTCATCGACGCGCTCGGCCGGCCGGTGCGTGGCGCGAAGGTCGGCGTCGAGGGATCGACGGTCCAGATCACCACCGATCGCGCCGGCCGGTTCCGGTTGTCAGCGCCGGTCGGCGCCACGCTGGTGGTGGAGTCGAGCCGATTCCAGACCGGGCTCGCCACCGTCACCGGGGATGCGCTCGAGGACATCGTGCTGCTCACGGTCGCGCAGAGCGGCGAGACCATCGAGGTCAGCGGTGAGGCCCCGCCCGCGGCGCCCGGCGCGGCCTCGCTCGATCGTCAGGAGCTCCAGCGTGTCCCCGGCACCGGCGGCGACATCGTCCGCGCGCTGACGGTGATGCCTGGCGTCGTCAACCTCCAGATCCCGCTCGGCTACAGCGGCGTCGTGATCCGTGGCGCGTCGCCGCAGGACTCCAAGGTCCTGATCGATGACTTCGAGGTCCCGGTCCTGTTCCACAACGTCGGGTTCCGCGCGATCGTCCCGGCCGAGGCGATCGCCACGCTCGACTTCATCCCGGGCGGGTTCGATGTCGCGTACGGCCGTGCCTCGTCGGGCATCGTCAACCTGACGACCCGCGCCGGTGCGGACAAGCGGACCGAACAGGCCGAGGTGTCGTTCATCGACGGAGGGTTGATCGCCCAGGGCCCCGCCGGCGACGACACCCACTACATGCTCGCGCTCCGGCGCTCGACGATCGACTTCGTGTTGCCGGCGCTGATCCCCGATAGTGTCGACCTCTCGCTCACCACGGTGCCGCGCTACTGGGACGAGCAGGTCCGGCTCGATCACAAGCTGTCATCGCGGTGGAACCTGACGTTCTCGAACCTCGGCACCGACGACATCTTCGAGCTGGTCGCCAGCAAGAACGAGGACGCGAAGGACAAGCGGTTCTTCAACCGCACGCGGTTCGTCCGCAACACGATCGCCGGCCGCTATCACCAGGGCCCGTGGACCGCGAACGTGGCGCTCTCGAGCCTGCTCCAGGAGTTCACGTTCGAGATCGGCTCGAACCAGTTCATCAAGTCGCGCCTGGCCACGGTCACCCCGAGGATCGAGGTCACCCGCACCACCGCCAAGGCCGCCGGCCTCACCGACGTCGTGTGGCGCACCGGCGCCGAGAGCCAGATCGGGCGCACCTCGATCGATCTCGCGCTGCCCTCCGAGATGCGCGAGGGCGAGCCGATGCCGGAGTTCGATCCCAAGGACACCTCGACGCGGTTCACCGGCGCGATCTGGACCCCCGACTTCACGGCATGGACCGCGGTCACCGCCAACCTCGATCCGAAGATCCGCGCCACCACCGGCGTGCGCGCCGAGGTGTTCGGTCGAGCCGGCGAGTTCGCGCTGCAGCCGCGCGGTGAGATCCAGGCCAAGCTCGCCAAGCCGTGGACCCTGCGGCTCGCCGCCGGTGGCTACCGCCGGCCGCCCCAGTTCCAGTCCGAGAACCTCACCAAGGACCTCGGCTCCGAGCGCTCGCTGCAGACGATCGCCGGCGTCCAGTACGAGCCGCGCGAAGGCGTCCGCGTGCAGGGCTCGCTCTACTACACCGATCGCACCAAGCTCATCACGCGCGAGGCCGATGGCACCCTGGGAAATCGTGGCCGCGGCAGCTCGATGGGCGGTGAGCTGCTCGCCACCTACCGCGGTGGGCCGTGGTTCACCTGGCTCAGCTACTCGTACTCGCACTCGACGCGGGTCGACACCCCCGGCGCGCCGAGCCGGTTGTTCACCTATGATCAGCCGCACAGCCTCAACGCCGCCGCGAGCTGGAAGCGCGGCAAGTGGCAGCTCGGCGGCCGGTTCCAGCTCTACTCCGGCCTGCCCTACACGCCCCCGATCGGCGCGGTGTTCGACAGCGACCGCAACATCTACGTACCGCTGTACGGCGAGGTCAACGGCGCCCGCGCGCCGATCCATCATCAGCTCGATCTCCGCGTCGACCACACCTGGAAGATCGGCGCGATGGAGCTCACCGGCTTCATCGACGTCCAGAACGTCTACATGAACACGAGCGTGGTCACCTACTTCTACAGCTACGACTACTCGCAGAGCTCGGCCTTCGAGTCGCTGCCGATCATCCCGTCGCTCGGCTTGCGAGGTGTGCTGTGAACCGGCCCGTAGGCCTCGGGCTCGTCGGGATCGTCGGCCTCGCGGTTGGCTGCGGCGGCGATCTCGATCCTCCGTGGCAGCTCGATCACGATCGGATCGTCGCGGTCCGAGCCTCGCGGCCTTCGGTCGTCGCGGGCGCACGGTCCGAGCTCGACGGCCTGCTCGCGTTCAAGGGCGCCAAGACGGTCGAGCAGGTGCCCGAGGGCGTGGTGGTCGTGTCGCCCCAGAGCCTCGCCGGTGCGGTCACCCAGGACCTCGGCCAGTGGATCGTGACCGCACCCGACGAGCCCACGCTCGCGGCGGCTCGCAGCGAGCTCGGCTTACCGGCCGATTCGCCGGTCCCGCTCCAGCTCGGCGTCTCGTATGCCGACCAGACGCTCGTCGCGCTCAAGACGATCCGGCTTGGCACTGCCGCCGACAACCCGACCCTCGCCGCGCCCGTGATCGGTGGCGCGCCCGCCCCTGCCACCGACATCGTCATCCTGGTGGGCAAGCTCGTCGATGTGCCGCTCGCGATCGAGGTCGCCGAGACCGACGAGGTCACCTGGCTGACGTCGTGCGGCACGCTGCACGACTTCGACCTGCCCGAGGCTTACCTCCGGGTCGAGCCCGATGATCCGACGGAGGGCGAGCTCGCGCTCGTCGTACGCGACGATCACGGCGGTGTGACCTGGCGGGTCTGGCAGATCCGCGCCGAGTGAGCTGAAAACTTGCGACCGAGCGCGCGCCCGTCCGATGATCTCCACGATGCGTGGGATCCTCTTTGGAACATGGTTGGCCGGCAGCGTGCTCGCCGCTTGCCTGGGTGCTTGTAACGCGACTCCGCAGGAGCGCACCGCCGCGGCGTGCACGACGCTATGTCGATGCCTGGTGTCGCCGCTTCCGGCTGCGCAGGACAAGTGTAGCGGCCAGTGTGAGGCCGAGCTCGGTGGCCTCCCGGACAGCTGCACGGCATGTATCGCCGCGCACGCCGATCGCTGCGCGTCGCTCGAGTCCGAATGCCAGAACGATTGCGCGAACCAGCCACCGCCTCCCAACGGCGACAACACCAGGCCCGATGCGGGCTTCACGCTCGTAGACGCATTCTGAACGAAGGAAGGACTGTGATGAGAACGAGGACGTTAGCCGTTGCCCTTTGCGTCGCGATCGGTGGAACCGCCGCAGCGCAGCCCCTGCCCGATCAGCCGACCCAACCCCAGCCACCCCCGCCGCCGCCGCCCCAGCCGCCCGCCCCGCCGCAGCCGCCCCAGCCACCCCCGCCGCCGCCCCGCCACGTCGACGAACAGCCGGTGTCGGCACCGGATACCGGCCGGCCGAGCGAGCTCGCGATCGGCATCGGACTTGGCTACCAGCTACCGACCTCGCTCGAGACACCGAACATCACGAGCGTGCGGTTCCGGCTGCCTACCGGCCTGACATTCGAGCCGCTGGTCGTGTTCGCCCACAACTCGCAGACCACCGACGTCGGCACGGCGACCACGGACACGCAGACCGAGATCGGCCTGGGCACGGCCGTGCGCTACCCGCTCGTCGCACACGGCCACGTGGACCTCGAGCTGCTCGGTGCGTTCACCATCGACAGCCTCAAGAGCGATCCCGAGGGCGATAACGACGTCAACACGGTGACGACCTCGACCCTGCAGTACGGGTTCGCGGTCACGTCGTGGATCAACCGCCACTGGCAGATCAGCCTCTCGGCGGCCAACCCGCTCATCGCGTACACCAAGAACCGCCAGGAGCAGGGCCCGATGAGCGTCGTCGTGAACACCAACACCACGATCGGGCTGATCTTCGACCCGACCGTGACGTTGATGGTTCACCTCTACCACTAGCGCTCGTCGCGTCGCCCGGGTACCAACGGGCGATGCCGGCCGACAGGGATGGCGCGGTCGCCGAGGCCGTGACCGCGCACTACGCGACCGTGCGCCGCGATCTGCCGTGGCGTCGAACGCGGGATCCCTACGCGATCTGGGTCAGCGAGATCATGCTGCAACAGACGCGGGTGGCGACGGTGATCCCGTACTGGGAGCGCTGGATGGCGAAGTTTCCGACGGTGTCGGTGCTCGCCGCCGCATCGCTCGACGACGTGCTCGCTGCCTGGAGCGGGCTCGGCTACTACTCGCGGGCGCGGAACCTGTGGGCCGGCGCGCGCGCCGTTGGGCAAGCGTGGGGCGGCGAGTTGCCGCGGAGTGCGGCCGAGCTCCGCGGGGTACCCGGGATCGGCCCGTACACGGCGGGCGCGGTCGCGTCGATCGCGTTCGATGAGCGCGCGCCGCTGGTCGACGGCAACGTCGCGCGGGTGCTCGCGCGGGTGTTCGCGATCGAGCACGACATCAAGTCGACCGCGGGGGTGAAGACGCTGTGGCAACGCGCCGGCACGCTGATGCAGGCGCTGCCCGAGACCACCGCGCCGGGCGATCTCAACCAGGGCCTCATGGAGCTCGGCGCGACGCTGTGCTCGCCGACCTCGCCGCGTTGCCTGGTCTGCCCGGTCGCCGTGCATTGCGAGGCTGCGCGCACCGGCCGGCAGGACGAGCTCCCCGTGATCGCGCGGCGCAAGAAGCAGAGCGAGCTGCCGCTGCTGGCCCGCACGCTGGTCTGGATCGAGGACGCCGGCGAGCTCGTGCTCGTGCGGCGCCGGCCCGAGGGGCTGTTCGGCGGGCTGTGGGAGCTGCCGTCGCTGGAGCTCGCCGCGCAGCTCGGGTTCGTGGTCGATCCAGCGCCGGTCGCGCATCACGATCAGGTCCTGACGCACCGGCGGCTCCAGGTCACCGTGGTGCGGGGTGAGATGCCCATGTCCCTCGCGCTTGTCGATCGCGCCGATCCGAGTTACGACGCTATCGATCGCGTCACCTTCGCGCAAGCGACGTGCCTCGGCGTCGCGGCCGCAACCACCGCGATCCTTCGCAAGTACGAGGATTCACCATGGAGCTCGACCCCAAAGCGCTCGCCCTCTTCACCGAGGGCTACACGAAGATCCTCGAAGGCATCGGCCGCCTCGGCTACGACATCACCGACGCGAACTTCGCGGATACCGCCGCGCGCGCCGCGAAGGGCTTCCACGCGCTCGGCCACGACCAGACGCAGGTCCAAACGGCGATAGCCGAGCTGCT
>JAGSPR010000126.1 GCA_018262455.1 Deltaproteobacteria bacterium
GAACGACCCGCGCGGGACGTAGCTTGTCCTCGCGACGCTCGCGAGGGTCCGAGGATCCGGGACACCGTCAGCGCAGCTTGCGGTCGGTCTTGGCTTCGAGCAGGACGCGGCCGTGATCGTCGAGCGTGATCGCGCGCTCCTTGAGCAGCCGGCCGACCGCTCGCTTGAACGCCTTCTTGCTGAGGCCGAACAGGTCCCGGATCGTTTCGGGGCTCGTGCGATCGCCGACCGGAGGGGTGTCCGGCCTGGCGAGCACATCGAGGATCGTCTTCGCGTCGGTCTCGAGCTCCTGGTAGGCGTGCTGGCGAAGCGTCAACACGATCTTGCCATCGGGCAGCACGCTGGCGATCCGGAACCGCGCCCGGTCGCCGCGGCCCAGCCGGTGGGGCTCGCGGGCGGGGACGAGCCCCACGAACGAGCGCTCGACGATCACGAACAGGCCGATGTCCGGATCGTTGCGCCACGCCTCGCCCATCACCCACTCGTCGAGCGCGAGCGCACGCCGCGCGCCTTCGAGCAGATCGCCGACGAACATCGTGCCGGCGAGCCGGCCGCTGTGATCGAGGTAGAGCCCGATCGGGTGGCGCTCGCCGACGTGGAGATCCTTCGATTGCTGCGCGAACGGGATCAGCAGCTCCTTGCCGAGCCCCCAGTCGACGAACGCGCCGATGTCGGTGACCGCGGTGACCTCGAGGAAGCTGACCTCGTCGAGCACGAGCTTCGGCTCGACGGTCGTGGCGATCGGCCGGTCCTCGGAGTCGAGGTGAACGAACACCATGACGGGGTCGCCCTCGCGCGCGCCGGCCGGGACCTCGCGCACGGGGAGCAGGATCGTCTGCTCGTCGTCGGCGTCGACGGCAAGGAACGCGCCCGCCGGCGCGAATCGCCGGATGACCAGGGGGACGCGGCGGCCGAGGAGGTCTTCGAGGGGCATGGCGGACAACTCTTTGGCCCTTGACCTACCACGGCAGGCGAGCGGACCAAGCCTCCAGCTCCCGGCAGGTCACCGGCCACGGCGACGGACAGGGGAGGCACGCGGCGCGGGCCGGCCACGTCGCCGCGGGTCGACCGGCGCGGTTGCCGGCTCGAACCGGGCCCCGCCTCCCGGTGCCGCGAGATCGAGCACGAGGCGTCCATCGATCTCGGCGTGATCGGCGTCGGCGTGATCGGGCACGAACTTCGCCTTGCGCGTCTTGCCGCGCGTGACCAGGTCGCGGAGCTGGGCGGCCGTCAACCGACGACCCGCGGTCTGAAACCAGATCACGAACCGGCAGCCGTCGCGCCAGCGCGCGCACCCCCAGCCGCGCGTGCCCGCGATCAGCCTGCCCTGGTGGCAGCGCGGACAGCCGAGCTCGGTCGTCTCGGCGAGCTGCGGCATGCGGGCATGCCTGGTGCGCTCGGGTTGCGGGGGCCGACGAGCCGGCGCGCGATCGCCCGCCGGTGCGCGGTTGCCGTGGCGAGCGTGCGGTCTGCGCGGCACGGCGGCGACGGGCGCCCCGGGCGGCGTCGATCCGCGCACCGCCGAGACCATGTCCTCGACGTAGCGCGCGATGTCCGCCATGAACCGTGCGCGCGACTCCTCGCCACGCGCGATCCGCGCGAGCCGCGCCTCCCATTGCCCGGTCAGCTCGGGCGAAGCCAGGCTCGGCACCGGCAGCGCCTCGATGAGGCCGATGCCGAGCGCGGTCGGCAGGAGCTGCTGCTTGGCCCGCGTGATGTAGTCGCGCCGCAGCAGCGTCTCGATGATCGCGGCGCGGGTGGCGGGCGTCCCGAGGCCGCAGTCCGCGATCGCCGCGCGCAGCGCCTCGTCGTCGATCGACTTCCCCGCGGACTCCATCGCCCCGAGCAGCGTCGCCTCGGTGTAGCGGTGCGGAGGCGTGGTCTGCTTGGCGAGCGTGGCAAACCTGGCGTCGAGCGGCTGGCCCACCGCGAGCGGCGGCAGCACCGCGGTGGCGTCCGCCTCGCGATCCGCGCCACCGCGACGATCCTCGGCGGGCTCCGGTGCTGCGTTCCCGGCGATCCCCGCGACCTCCTGCCAGCCGGCGGCGATCCGCACCCGTCCGCGCGCGAGGTAGCGATCGGGCGCGGGCGGCAGCTCGGCGAGCACCGGAGGCTCCCCGGCGCTCGATGGTGCTGGCGTCGGCGGCGGGGCTTTCGGACCCACGCGGAT
Source organism: Deltaproteobacteria bacterium (assembly GCA_018262455.1). The sequence continues at coordinate 2,171 of JAGSPR010000126.1, forward strand.
CGTGGCCTCGGTGATCGCGAACTCGGCATCGGGGTAGAACACGCCGAGGAACCGCCGCACCACGAGATCGAACACCCGGCGAAGGTCGCGATCGAGCCCGTCCAGCCGCGGTCTCCCGGTCGGGATGATCGCGTGGTGATCGTGGACCTTCGCGTCATCGATCACGCGACGGCCAGGGCGCGGCGGGTGCGCGACGAGCTCGGCGGCGAACGTCGCGTAGTCCGGCACCGCGGCGAGCGCGACGAACAAGGCCGGCAGCTCCGGCACCACGTCCGTCGAGAGGTGACGCGAGTCGGTCCGGGGATAGGTCAGGATCTTGTGGCGTTCGTAGAGTGCCTGCGCGAGCTCGAGCGTCCGCGCGGCCGAGAACCCGAACCGCCGGTTCGCGGTTCGCTGCAGCGAGGTCAGATCGAACAGCAGCGGTGCCGGCTCGCGGACCGTCCGCGCACGCACCTGCTCGACGCGCGGGCCGAGCGGATCGACCGCCGCGCCGTGGTCACGATCGCGCGCGGCGATCGTCTCGGCGAGCGTGGCCGTGGCCAGCCGGGCGGTCCCGGCGTACCGCCAGCCCGCCGAGAACCTGCCACCGTCGGCGGTGCGGAGCTCGGCGCGAACCTCCCAGTAGTCGCGCGGCACGAACGCACGGATCGCCTGCTCGCGCATGACCAGCATCGCCAGCGTCGGCGTCTGGACCCGACCGATCGAGTACAGCGCGGTGTGCCCCGCCGTCCGGCCGCGCGCCGTGACCGCTCGCGTGGCGTTCATCCCGACCAGCCAGTCCGCCTCCGACCGCGAGCGCGCCGCATCGCCGAGCGGATCGAGCTGCGCACCGGGCCGGAGCGCCGCGAACCCGCGGCGGATCGCCTCGTCGGTGAGCGACGAGATCCACAGCCGCTGCACCGGGGGGCCGCCGCCGGCGAACGCGTACACGTAGCGGAAGATCAGCTCGCCCTCGCGACCCGCGTCGCAGGCGTTCACCACCGACCGGAACCGCCGGTCCGCGAGCAGCCGGGTGACCGCGCGAAGCTGCGCGCCGGCGTGCTTCGAGGGGCGCAGCCGGAACTCGGCCGGCAGCATCGGCAGGGTGTCGAGCCGCCATGCCTTCCATCGCCCATCGTAGGCCGCCGGCTCGTCGAGCTCGACGAGGTGGCCGACACACCACGTGATGACCTGGCGCTCGCCTTCGAAGCTGTGCTGCCCTGCGGGTCGCACGCCGAGCCCGCGCGCGAGAGCGCGCGCGACGGACGGCTTCTCGGCGACGATCAGCTGCACCTCGCGAGACTACCGAGTGGGGGTGTCATCGACGCCGCGCCGCGACGCGCCGGACCCGCGCAACGCACCGAGACTCCGAGGTCCCGCAAGCTGGGTCCTGTCAGCATCCCTTGGTGAAAGGTCAGCTCGCCGGCTCGCGGCGGAACACCAGCCAGTACTTGAGGTGGTGGTTGTTCGGCAGCCGCAGGTTGATCACGCGGTCGCTGGCACCGGCGATACCGAAGCCGTAGCGCTGGCCGCCGCCGACCATCGGGACGTTGGTCTGGAACTCGTTGGCGGGCTTGGAGGTCAGCATCATCTCGTCGGTCGGGCCGTCGAGGATCTCGCGGACGATCCGGAGCTCGGGCGCCGAGCTGACATCGAGCACCGTGTCGTGCTCGTCGACGATGTCGACATAGACCGCGATCCCTCCACCCGACTCGCCGAGGCCGTCGAACGTCGCGGGGTCGCGCCAGAAGTTCGGCCCGAGCTGGCCATCGCCGCTGGCACCCGAGTTGTCGAGGTCGTAATCAACGCCGACGCCGGCGGCGACCAGGCGGAAGAACGGCGCGCCCGGGACCCGCGCGCCGGCGCAGAACCCGACGGCACCGTGGCCATCATCGTGGCCGTGACCGGCCAGCAGCTCGGCGCCCGAGGCCGACAGCGCGGGTGCCCACAGCACCGATGCCGGCGGCGGCAGCGGCGCGGCGAACGTGCACGGCGGCGGTGGCGCGTCCGGTGACCCGTCGATCCCGATCGCGTCGGCGGCGCCAGCGTCGATCGCCGCGCCGGGTGGGTCGTCGTTCACCTCGCCGGGCGCGAAGCTGCAAGCGGCGGTGGCCGCGCACGCCGCCACACCGAAGCTCGCCGTGATCGTGCGGAGGCCGGTCACGGACACCCCCCCGGGATGGTCTCGCACCGCACCGCGCGCACCGCGTCGTAGACCGGATAGTGCGTGCCGGTGGGGCTCGCCCAGCCGAACGCGTCCCACGCTGGATCGCGCAGCATGAACGGCATCACCGCGGCGATCCGCGGGTCCGGCAACCACACGTCGCGGTACGCGGCCACGGTCCAGTCGGCGATCTGCGCGCGCGTGGCACCGGCACCGGTGGTCCACCCGGTCTCGGTCAGGAACACGGGCAGCGCGTGGGCGACGATCTCGAGCTCGCGCGTGAACCAGTGCAGGCCCGGGCCTGCCTGATCGTACGGCACGAAGAATCCCCAGCCCTCGCCCTGGGCCGGGTAGGCGTGCGACGCGAAGCCGTCGATCCGCGCGAACACGTCGGGCACCGCCGCCTTCATCTCGGTCAGGAACGCGAGCGAGGTCACCCCGGGCTCGCCCCCGTCGCCGCCGCACTGGCAGCTCGCCGCGCCGCCGGGGGCGAGCCCGGCGTTCATCACCCCGATCCGCGGATCGCCGATCGCGTGCACGGCATCGGCGACGTCGCGCAGCAGCGCCGCGTATTCGTGCGCCGTGGTCGCGTAGGACAGCGAGCCGCCGACGCCCTCGCCCGCATGGCACGTCCACTCGTAACAGAGGTTGGGCTCGTTGTGGACCTCGACCCACAACGGCAAGCCGTCGCGCCGCGGCAGGCCTTCGACGACGCGACGGTGGGCGGCCGCGAGGGCCTGGTAGTGCAGGTGCGCGGCGTCGTCGCTGTCGTTGCGAACGTCGGTGTCGCCCCACGGAGGCGCGAGCCGCACGACCGGCACCAGCCCGCGATCGTAGATCGCCTGGACCGACGCGACCCACGCGGCCTCGGGGTTCTGCGTCGTGCGCGTGATCCCGGGCAACACGACCCGGACGTAGCCACCGGGCCCGACGAGATCCGCGCCGAGGTTCCAGTCGAGCACGTCGCCGGGCCCCACGAGCCCGATGCCGAACTTGTTGCCGGTGCCGACGTAGCCGTCGACCGGTGCAGCGCCGTCCTGCTCCGCGTTGACCTGAGCCGCGTCGTCCTGATCGGCGATCGCCGCGTCAGAACCCGGATCTATCTCGGACGAGGCGTTGGGCGCGTGACATGCGATGAACGCAAGACACACGATCCCCCGCCCGATCCCCCCGATCGAGTCACTCATCCCGGGAGCTGGTTGCAGCGGGTGTGCCCGGCGACCGAGCTCCATGATTCCAGCGACCTCGTGGCAGCCGCGCGGCGACAACGCGGCACCTGCCCACCTCCGTGTGCGGTGCACGCTCCCCACAACGCGCGCGCAGGTTGCAGTGAGAGAACGTGCTCCATCGTCGACGGTATGCGACACCTGCGCACAACGTGAGTCGGCGAGCTCGCGCGACGTCGCGCTCACTCGAAGATCGCGCGACGCACCTAGAGGCGCTGCTCGATCGCGTCGGTGAACGCCGCCAGGTCGGCGGGCTTGCGCGAGGTGATCAGCTTGTCATCGACGACGACCTGCTGGTCGACCCAGTGGGCGCCCGCGTGTTCGAGCTCGGTCCTGGCCGAGGGCCATGACGTCAGCGTCTTGCCATCGACGGCCCCGGCCTCGATCAACAGCTGCGGCCCATGGCAGATCGCGGCGACCAGCTTGCCCGAGCGGACCATCGTCTCCACGAACCGGACGACGCTGCGATCGCCGCGCAGGTGATCGGGCGAGTCGCCGCCGGGGATCACGAGCGCCGCGTACGCCGCCGGGTCCGCCTCCGCCGCAGCCTTGCCGATCGCGACCACCTCGCGACCGTGCTTGCCCTTCACCTGCGAGCCCGCCTTGATCCCGACGATGTCGATCTGATGACCGGCCGCGGTGAGGCGATCGTACGGCCTCCGAAATTCGCTGTCTTCGAAGCCTTCAGCGAGGACGAATGCGATGCGTGCCATGACGATCCTCCTGCTCGCAGGGAGGTGCAGCACGCGTGCCCGCGTGGCCAGGTGGCTCGGCGGCGACGAAGCGTGGCAACGTAGCGGCCATGCCAAGTCATCTCCGCCTCGACCGCGATGGCTTCATCGCCACGGTCTCGCTCCTCGGAGCGACGATGCCCCCCATGCTGTTCGGCGAGCTCGGCGAGCTGTTCACCAGCCTCGGCGCCGAGCCCACCCTGCGCGCCGTCATCCTGCGCGGTGACGCCAAGGCGTTCAGCCATGGCCTCGACCTCCCGGCCGCGTTCGCCTCGTGGGGTCCCACCCTGACGGGCGGCGGACTCGCGGCGAGCCGGACCGAGCTGTGGAACCTGATCCGCGGGATCCAGGCGTCGGTCACCGCGGTGGCGAGCTGCCCGGTTCCGGTGATCGCCGCGATCCACGGCTGGTGCATCGGCGGTGGCGTCGATCTCGTGAGCGCGTGCGACCTGCGGATCTGCACCGCCGACGCGCGGTTCTCGGTCCGCGAGACCAAGGTCGCGATGGTCGCCGATCTCGGCAGCCTCCAGCGCCTGCCGCTCGTGATCGGAGATGCGGCGACCCGCGAGCTCGCGCTGACCGGCAAGACCATCGATGCCTCCCGCGCGCTCGCGCTCGGGCTCGTGAGCGAGGTCGTCGCCGACCGCGCCGCGCTCGAGGAGGCCGCGCGCGCGCTGGCCGCCGAGATCGCGAGCAATCCCCCGCTCGTGGTCCGAGGCGTCAAGGAGGTCCTCGATCAGACGACCCGGCGACAGGTCGCCGACGGGCTCGAGCGGGTCGCGATGTGGAACTCCGCCTTCCTGCCCTCCGAGGACCTCGGCGAGGCGGCGGCGGCGTTCGCGGCCAAGCGACCGCCGGTGTTCAACGGGCGGTGAGTGGGCTGACCTCGAAGCGCTCGTTGCTCGGAGATCAGCGACCTGCTACGGATTCAGGCACGCGGTATTCGACAGGTTGCCCGCGTCGTCGACCAGGCGGACCGCGATCGACGCGGGCAGCGGGTTGGAGCTCACGCATGGCGCGTTGAGCATCGTCCCGCTGGTCCCATCGGCGGCCACGAACGCAAAGCCGGAGCCCGTCAGGTTGAGAGGGGCATCCCCGAAATCGGCGCGCATGACCGTCCCGGTCGAGGCCGAGGTCGGGCCGTTGCCCGTTGGATCGAAGTAGTCGATCGTCAACTGATAGCCAAACAAGCCGGGACCGCAGTCCTGGATCCGGAGCAACTGCGCGCGCCAGATCGTCGACGCCCCGGTCTGCCGTCCGCTCCCGATCGAGCTTGCGGCCGCGCAGTCCTCGCGCAGGCGTGCATAGTCAGGGATGCAATCGCCGAACGCCGCCGACGCGGGCGCCGTGTTGCAGACCAGGGTCGGCTCGTCACAGGTGCTCGAGGCCAGGCACCCCGCCGCCGCATCGACGATCGGATCCGGAGCGTCGATGCCCGGAAGTGGCCCCGAGCACTGCGGTTCGTCGGTGGATTGGTGGCAGAACTTGTCGCTGAAACAGGTCAACCCATCGGGGCACTCCTGGGATGGCGTGGCCGAACACGCGACGGTGCAGCGAGCCGGCGCCCCGGGGGCGTAACAGCCCGCGAGCAACGCGCTGCCCACGAGGAGCGCCGTGACGATGAGCCGCATCATCAGAACGCGCCCGTCCAGGCCACCTGACCGCCGTGCGGGTCGGGGACGAACGACACCGCGCTCGTGCGACCACCGGTGCCGAGATAGTAGACGTACCCACCGGTGGCCACACCGATGGCCCCGACGATGGTGAACGCGAGCGCGCGGAGGTTGTCGCGCTTGCCGTCTCGCTCGAGCTGCGCGTGAGCATCGTCCCAGGTACCGCCGGCCGCGAAGAACTCGTCGATCTTGGTCGATGCGGACCGGGCCTGGAGCCCGAAGTACAGGCCGAGCATGGCCGAACCCACCCCGACGCCACCCACGGCGAGTCCGGCGAACCGCATGCCCCTGCCGGGGTCGGCATCGTGCTCGCCCAGGCGCACGATGGGTGGTGGGGTGGTTCGCGAGATCGAGTCGACGTGGGGTTCGGGTGGCCGAGCGCGGTTGACACACTCCTCCATCGCCGTGATGTGTCGATTGGCGACATCCACGTTCGGTGCGTCAGGCGCCGCCTGCACATAGGCTCGGTAGGCCTCGAGCGCGTGTGCACATTGGTTCGCGAGCCGGTACGCGTGCGCGAGGTTGAACAAGATGCCGGGGGCGGGGACCAGCTTGTAGGCCTCCTCGTACGCCGCGATGGCGGCGGGGTAGTCCCCGGCGCTGTACTGCCGGAGTCCCTCGTCGTGCAGCTGCTTGGCGCGGTCTTGCGGCGTGGGATTGTCGGCACGCGCCGGACCCGCGAAGCACGCGAGTGCGACGAGCGCGAGCACCAGCGTGCGAGGCTCGGTCATGTGCCACCTGGTCGAAATGGATCCGAGATCGGCGCGTTGGGATCCGGATTCTGTTTGGTCGGAGGATTCACCGGAGGTTCGGCAGGGGGCAACGCGAGCTTCGGGGGTCCGGCCGGAGGCGTTGGGTCCTTGCCCCCGGGCTTGACGTTGCCGGGTCGGACCGGCTTGCCGGAGTGCACGTGCTTCTGCAGCGGCATCACGACCAGCTTGCGTTCCTGGGCGCGGACTTCCTGATCGATCTCGATGCCGTCGTAGCCTGCGAGCTCCACGCGGACCCGGTGACGTCCGGCGGGAAGCGAGAACGTGGAAGGAGCGCGCCGCGCCGGACCGCCATCGACCGTCACCCAGCCGCCGCGGGGAATCGACTCGACCTCGAGGTCGCCTGTGGCAGGGATGGGCGTGACGATGGGCGTGACGATGGGCGAGGTGGTGGGCACCGACGCCGGCGCGACCTTCGGGGGCGAGGTCTCGCTCGCGGCCACCGGCGGTGCAGCCAGCTTCGGCGACGAGGGCGCCTCCGGGCTGGCAACCTCGCCACGCCGGGACAGGACCACCGCGACGGTCGTGGCGCTGACCGCGAGCGCTGCCAGCGCTGCCAGCCAGGGCCAGCTGCGGCGCGAGCCCCGCACTCGCACCGTCTCGATCGGAGCGACCCCGAGCTGCATCGGAGGGTGCGCGTTCGGCTCGGTCGACTCCGTCGACAAGGCGGCCGCGAACTGCTCGGCGCTCTGGAACCGGTGCGCGGGATCCTTGTTGAGCGCATGGTGCACCGCGCTCACGAGCCTGGCGGAGAGGTCCGGTCGGATCACGCCGAGGTCGGGCGGTGGCGACGTCAGGAGCTGGGCCGCGAGCATCGCGTACGTGGCGCCATCAAACGGTGGCCGTCCGGCGAGCAACTCGTACAGGATCACGCCGCACGCGTAGAGATCGCACGGCCGACCGGTCCGCTGCCCCATCGCCTGTTCGGGCGCCATGTAGGCGGGCGTTCCCATCACCACTCCCGTCGAGGTCAGCTTGGTCATCGCGACCTGCTCGTCGAGATCGACCACCTTGGAGATCCCGAAGTCGAGCAGCTTGACGAAGTCACCCGGCTCGCCGTCGGGGTCGAGGAAGATGTTATCGGGCTTGAGGTCGCGATGGATGATGCCCTTGGCATGCGCCGCCCCCACCCCGCGGAGGACCTGCCGGATGATGTGGAGGGCGCGCGGCACGGGCATGGGGCCGGTCGTCTCGATCACCTGCGAGAGCGGGAACCCGCTCAGGAGCTCCATCACGACGAACGAGTGCCCGGCGGGGGTGAGTCCGAGATCGCTGACATCGACGATGTGGGGGTTGCCGATCCGGCTTGCCGCGAGCGCTTCGCGGTGGAACCGCGCGACCGCCTCCTTGTCGTGCGCGTACCTGTCACGCATCATCTTGATCGCGACCCGCTTGGCGAGCCCGATGTGCTCGGCCTCGTAGACGATCCCCATGCCGCCGTCGCCGATCGGCCGGAGCACGCGGTACTTGTCGGCGAGCACCAGGCCGATCAAGGAGTCAGACACGGCGGCCGTCACGGGGCGTAAAGGTAGTCCATCGGACCCCTGAATGCCTGCCGAATGAGAGCCGGCCCGAGCGAGCGCGGCGCTGCTCGCTGACCGCGTGCATGGCGAGCGCTCGAACCACGGGTCAGGTCACGGTGTTGGGGTTAATGACGTCGGTTCGCGAGACCCGGGCTGCGCCGGAGGTTCGAGACAACCGTCACGATCGACGAGGCTGCGCACCCCGTGCACGGCGAGCTGGTGGCGACGCATGGCTTGCGCGGTGCCGTGCGCCGTCGTCGCATGTGCGAGTCGTTCCTGGCTGGCCTGACCCTTGCGATCGATCACTTTCATGCCCATGAACGCGACCGAAGCCCGCACCAGGTTGCTCGCCCAACACCAGCACCTTCGTGCGCACCTCGACGCGTGCATCCGGCTCGCCCACCAGCTTCGCTCCGACGAGCTCGCCGGGCCCGCGCTCGACATGGCCCTCGACCGGTTGCGTAATGATTTCGCGACCCACAACCAGGCCGAGACCGCGATCGTCCGCCAGCTGCTCCACGGGCCATCAGCGTGGAGCTCACTGCTCGTCGATCGCATGCTCGAAGAGCACATCGCCGAGCACGCCGCGTTCTGGGAGCTGCTGACGGGCACACGCACCGAGGTCGCCGGGCGGATCGAGGAGCTCGCGGACGAGCTCGATGCGCACATGGCCGCCGAGGAGCGCACCTTCCTCAGTCCGGTCACGCTCCACGACGACGTGATCCGGGACCGCAATCGCGAGGAGCTCGCCGACTGAGGTCAGGCGCGCGGACCTCAGGACTTGGGCTCGCTGCCGGTCTTCACGGTCACGGTCTTGGTCTGCGCGGCGCTCAGCTTCGGCACCGTCACGCTGAGCACGCCATCCTTGAGCTGCGCGACCACGTGGTCGGTATCGAAGCCTTCGGGCAGTGTGAACATGCGCTGGAAGCTGCCGTACGACCGCTCGAACGTGTAGTAGGTGTCGGTCTTCTCCTTGTGCTCGACCTCGCGCTTGCCGCTGATCGCGAGGCGGTTGCCAGTCAGCTTGACCTCGACATCGGATTCCTTGATGCCGGGCAGGTCCGCCTTGAACACGAAGCCCTCCTTGGTCTCCTTCACCTCGAATGCGGGGTTGAACGTCAGCTCGTAGCCGGGACCTGTCCACGTGGGCGCCATTTCCTGCGCGGGATCCCAGCGCAGGAGGTCCTGCATCCAGCGAAACGGGTTCCGGGTAGACGACAGCTGTTGATCATCGGGACGACGAATGATGTTCGACATGACATGACTCCTTTCCCGCCCGTCCACGGCAGCAAACGACAGTCCAGCTCCACTGGCACCTGAGGCCCGAGATCGCGAGCGACTTGCGGCAACGCTTCCGCCCCGCGCGAACGCTGCGCGATCTCGCGCTCGAGCTGAACCTGGATCGCGCACGGCTCTTGCTGTGACCAGCATCATGCGCACCCTCCTCCTCCTCGCCGCCGTGCTGGCGGCCTGCGCCGCGACGCCACCGCCGACCGCCGACCGCCATCCGGGCTCGCGCGGGATGCGCGCGGACGACCACCTCGATGCCGCGCGCGAGCATGCGCGACGCGCCGACGAGCTGTCGCGCTGGCCCGACGCGCGCCGTCAACCTCCCGGCGCGTTCACCGATTCGAGCTCCGGGATCTGGTACCGCTCGCTAGACACCTCGCACGAACACGATCACCTCGCCGCGGCGCACCGCGCCTCTGCCGCGAGCCTGCACACGGAATATACCGCGGCCTGCTCCACCACCCCGGCCGACGAGATCTCGGTCTCACCGCTGCAGCAGTTCGGCATCGGCGGCTCGCCGACCGCGAACGGGGTCGTCGTGTACCTCACGCCGGCCGCCGGCCCTCCTGACCGCCTGCTGGCGCGGCTGCGTTGTCATCGCGCCTGGATGATGCTCAGCGAGAGCGGGATGGACGATTGCCCGCTCGATCTGTCGAAGATCGAGATCCACGCCCACGGTGACGCGAACGGCATCTCCGTCGAGATCACGACTCCCGAGCCCAAGCTCGTACCCGAGCTGCAACGCCGCGCTGCCCACGATCTCGAGATCGCCGCGAGCCACCCGCACTGATCCGCGGTATGGGGGAACACCATGGAGAGCTCGAAGCTTCCGCCGCCTGCCCGATTCTCGACGATGTGGCGCACCATCCTCGTGCCGCACGATTTCTCGGCGTGCGCCGACCACGCGGCCACGATCGCGTGCGACGCCGCGAAGGCGCACCAGGGCAAGGTCTTGCTGCTCCACGTGGTCGAGCTCCCGCCGCACTTCGGCCCCGACTCCACGCTCGTGCTCGGGAAGGGCTCGGAGACCCCGATGGGGATCCGGCAGTTCGCCGAGACGGCTGCAGCGTCCCACCTCGACGAGCTCGCCGCCAAGCTCAGGACCCACGGGGTGGAGGTCAGCGCGTTCGTACGGGTCGGCCGCGCGATCGACGAGATCGATCGGTTCGTCGGCGAACACGCGGTCGGGGTGATCGTCATGGGGACCCACGGCCGGACCGGGCTGCGCCACCTGATGGCGGGGAGCGTCGCCGAGCGCGTGGTCCGGACGAGCCCGGTGCCGGTGGTGACCGTCCGGGGTTCCGAGTGACGCGAACCGCGGGCTAGTGCATCAGCACGACGACCAGCAGCATCACGAAGGCCACCGCGAAGGTGGTCCACATGATCACCATCACCGGGACCGTCCAGGAATCGCTACGGGGCCTCTCCATGGACGTTCGGGATGAGCAGTTCTCGTGCCTGCGCTCGCCGAGTAGATCTGCGCAAGGATTGCGCGGCTGTCACGAGCGGGGTTCGGGGAACGCTGGATGTGCGCGAATCGATGCGCCTGGCCGGGCACACGGCTTGATGTGGATCAGGCCAATGGTCCTGACGCGAACCGACGAGACGACCTCCTGCCTGGCGGAATGGTCCAGCCGCGGTCCGCGCTACACGAGCTATCCGCCCGCGACCGAGTTCGGACCGGTCCCCGAGGCGCGCGTGCTCCGCGAGCTGCAGACGATCGGAGAGACCAGCGAGCCGGTCGCTCTGTACGTCCACGTGCCGTTCTGCCGCAGCCTGTGCTGGTACTGCGGCTGCAACGTGATCCCGACGCGTGACCTGGCGCGCGGCATCGACTACGTCGATCAGCTCACGACCGAGATGGCGCTGATCGCGGGATCGTTGCGTTCGGCGCCGGTCACCGAGCTCGCCCTCGGCGGCGGCTCGCCGAACTTCCTGATGCCCAAGACGCTCCGCACGCTGATCGGTGCGGTCGATCGCTACTTCTCGGTGGCGCCCGATGCCCGCCGGTCGATCGAGCTCGATCCGCGCTCGACCACCAGCGCCCAGCTCGAGACCCTCACCGATCTCGGGTTCCGGGCGCTGAGCATGGGCGTGCAGGACTTCGCCGAGCCGGTCCAGGACGCGATCCATCGCCATCAGTCGGTCGTCCAGACCCGCTGGCTCGTCGAGCGCGCGCGGATGGGCGGCTTCACCGACATCAACATCGACATCGTCTACGGCCTGCCGCGACAGACCGAGCAGAGCTTCGCCACGACGCTCGATCACGTGCTCGCGCTCGAGCCCGATCGCGTGGCGCTGTTTGGCTACGCCCACCTGCCCTCCAAGATCCCGCACCAGCACCTGGTCGAGCGCGCCGGGCGCGTCCTCGACAGCTACGAGCGGTCGGGGCTGCTCCTGCTCGCGATCGAGAAGTTCGACAAGGCCGGCTACGTTCACCTCGGGCTCGATCACTTCGCCAGACCCGATTCGGCGCTCGCGAAGGCGTCACGCGCGGGGACGATGGTGAGGACGTTCCAGGGCTACGTCGAGCACCGAGCCGACGCGATCATCGGGGTCGGAACCTCGGCGATCTCGTCGACGCCGCGGATGCACTGGCAGAACCATCCCACCCTCCAGGCCTGGGAGCTCGCGATCTCGGAGCGCCGGGTGCCCGTCGAGCGCGGCTTCTTGCTCGACGATGACGATCGCGTCCGGGCTGCCCTCATCAATCGCCTGATGTGTGATGGCAGCCTCGATCTCGCCCGCATCGGCCGCGAGCACCAGCTCGAACCCGAGACCTACTTCGCCAGCGAGCTCGCCGCGATCGCCAAGCTGCCGGAGCTCGCGACCCATGACACGGCCACGCGCACCATCACGGCCACGCCGATCGGGCGGCTGCTCGTCCGCAACCTGTGCATGGTGTTCGACCGCTATCATCAGCAGCCCACCCCCGAGCTCCAGCGATACTCATCCACCATCTAGAGAGGACGCGATGACCAAGCTCAGCCCCGCACGTGCCCTGGCCGAGCTCCAGGCACAACACCTGGCCCTGCGGACCATGATGGATCGCTGCGAGGAGCTCGCGGACGAGCTCGAGGCCGGCCGCGGCGATGCGTTGCAGCTCACGCGTGAGGTCGCGCGCCTGCGCCTGGCGTTCGAGGCGCACAACCAGTTCGAGGAGCAGCTGCTACGCCCCGTGCTGCTCGCGAACGACGCGTTCGCGGAGGTCCGCATCGATCGGATGATCGACGACCACGTCGGCGAGCACCGCGCCATGCGGGCGCGGCTCGACTCGAGCGAGACAGTGCGTGATGATGTCGTGACGATCGAGAGCTCGGGCTGAGAAGGCGCAAGGTGTGCGGCCGCGGGGCCAACGCCGCGCACGGATTGCGCAATCGAGCCCCACAGCGGCCCCTGATCCTGGGCACGCGAGTTGCGAGACACCGGGCTCGATGTCCAATGAGACCCTCCGGTATGACGACGCCACAGTTCGGAAGTTCGTCACGGCGACGATCGTGTGGGGGGCCGTGGGGATGCTCGTCGGGCTGTGGATCGCGCTCCAGCTCGCGCTCCCAAAGCTCAACTTCGGCCCGTACTTCACGTTCGGCCGGCTGCGTCCACTCCACACCAACGCGGTGATCTTCGCGTTCGCGGGCAACGCGATCTTCGCGGCGGTCTATTACTCCTCGCAGCGGCTGCTGAAGGCGCGCCCGGTCGAGTGGCTCTCGAAGTTCCACTTCTGGGGGTGGCAGCTGATCATCGTCGCCGCGGCGATCACGCTGCCGCTCGGCTTCACGCAGGGCAAGGAGTACGCCGAGCTCGAGTGGCCGATCGACCTCGCGATCACGATCGTGTGGGTCGCGTTCGCCGTCAACTTCTTCACGATGATCCGCAATCGTCGCGAGCAGCACCTCTACGTCGCGCTGTGGTTCTACATCGCCTCGATCGTGACCATCGCGATCCTCCACATCTTCAACAACCTCGTGCTCCCGGCCGGCCTGTTCAAGAGCTATTCGATCTACGCCGGCGTCCAGGACGCGTTCATGCAGTGGTGGTACGGGCACAACGCCGTCGCGTTCGTGCTGACGACGCCGTTCCTCGGCCTCATGTACTACTTCCTGCCGAAGGCGGCCGGGCGTCCGGTATTCAGCTACCGGCTCTCGATCCTCCACTTCTGGTCGCTGGTCTTCATCTACATCTGGGCCGGACCACACCACCTCCACTACACGGCGCTCCCGCAGTGGGCCTCGACGCTCGGGATGATCTTCAGCCTCATGCTGTGGATGCCGTCGTGGGGCGGCATGCTCAATGGCCTGCTGACCCTGCGCGGCGCGTGGGGTCGGGTCGCCGAGGATCCGGTGCTCAAGTTCTTCGTCGTCGGCATCACGTTCTACGGCATGTCGACGTTCGAGGGCCCGATGCTCTCGATCAAGAGCGTCAACGCGCTGTCGCACTACACCGACTGGAACATCGCGCACGTCCACGGCGGTGCGCTCGGCTGGGTCGGCTTCATGACGTTCGGGATGATCTACTGGCTCGTCCCGCGGCTGTTCCAGACCCCGCTGTACTCGAAGAAGCTCGCGGTCACGCACTTCTGGGTCGCGACGATCGGCATCGTGCTCTACGTCGTCTCGATGTGGGCCGCGGGCATCACGCAGGGCCTCATGTGGCGCGCGTTCGACAGCACGGGTCGGCTGCAGTATCCGGACTTCCTCTACACCGTGACCCGGCTGGTGCCCATGTACTACGTCCGTGCGCTCGGCGGCGCGATGTACCTCGGCGGCATGCTGGTATTCGGCTACAACGTCTACCGGACCTGGAAGGCGCGGCCGCGCAAGTACGAGGACGTCGCGGTCGAGGTGCCTCCGATGATCCGCGCCGGCAAGCTGCAGGGGAAGGCCGAGCGCGCGCTCGAGCCGCGCAGCGGCGAGGGCCAGGATGGCAAGGCGAGAGCGCAGCTCGAACCGCCCGCGCACGGGCACCGCAAGTGGGAGGGGCTGCCGGCACTGTTCACCACGCTGACGGTGCTCGCGGTGCTCGTCGCCTCCGCGTTCGAGATCATCCCGGCGTTCTTGATCGGAGATGACATCCCGCGGATCGCCACGGTGAAGCCGTACACCCCGCTCGAGCTCTACGGGCGCGACATCTATCTCGCCGAGGGCTGTTACAACTGCCACTCGCAGATGGTCCGCCCGTTCATCGACGAGACGGTGCGCTACGGCCAGAACGGCAAGCCCGCCGAGTACAGCCGGCCCGGCGAGTTCATCTACGACCATCCCCATCAGTGGGGCAGCAAGCGCACGGGCCCGGATCTCGCCCGCGAAGCCGGTCGACGTGACGAGCTCTGGCACTTGCGTCACATGGAGGATCCGCGCGCGACCTCGCCTGGCTCGGTGATGCCCGCCTACGGCCACCTGCTCGAGGACAACATCGATTGGGGCGTGATCCAGACCCGGGTCGATGTGATGGCGATGCTCGGCGTGCCGTACGACGCGGAGGCGCTCGCGCGCGCCAAGTTCGTCGCCCACGACCAGGCCACCGCGCTCGCCGCGAAGCTGGAAAGTCAGGGTGGCCCGCCGGGGATGGCCGACAAGGACGTGATCGCGTTGATCGCGTACCTGCAGCGCCTCGGCCACGACATTCGCCTGCAAGGAGGTACTCCGTGATCCGTCTCTCTGATGTCGTGTCGGCACTCTCGCCGACGCAGTACGCCGAGCTCGCGCTCGTGCTGTTTCTCGCGGTGTTCGCCGGCGTCGCGATCCGGCATGGGGGCAAGCGCCGCGCCGCCGAGCACGCCGCCTGCGCGCAGCTGCCGCTCGCCGACGATACGGGAGCTTCATCATGACGACCGCCGAGGCGACGGTGGACGAGACCGAGCCAGGCGGCAGCGACGAACCCGCCCCGGACGCGCGGCTCATGGGCCACTCCTATGACGGCATCCGCGAGTACGACAATCCGCTCCCCTCGTGGTGGAGCGCCATCTTCGTAGGCTCGATCATCTTCGCGGGGTTCTACGTGCTGTACTTCCACGTCGTCGGCTGGGGCAGTAACCCGAAGGAGCGCTACCAGGCCGCGCTCGCCAGCTACGAGAGCAAGCGCGAGGAGCGCGACCGCGCCGACGCGATGAACGTGAGCGAGGAGACGCTCGAGCACAATGCGCGCGACGGCGCCATCCTCGCGCGCGGCGCCGCGATCTTCACCGAGCGCTGCGCGAGCTGCCACGGCCCCAAGGGCGCCGGCCTGATCGGCCCGAACCTCACCGATGATCGACAGATCCACGGCTCGACTCGCATGGACCTGTTTCGCGTCGTCCGCGGCGGTGCGCCGGGGACCGCGATGGTCGCGTGGGGTGAGCAACTGCCGCCCGCAGACGTCATCGCGGCCACCACGTTCGTGACCACGTTGCGCGGCAAGAAGCTGCCCGGCAAGGCGCCCGAGGGCCTGCCGGTCGGAGCGTTCGAGCCATGACCGCGCCCAGCGAGAGGGTGCTGTCGACCCTGAACCCGGACGGCACGCGCAACTGGATCCGCCCGCGGCTCGCGCGCGGCCGGTTCCTGCGGCGGCGCCGGATCGTCGGCTACGCGTTGATCGCGCTGTTCGTCGCGCTGCCGTTGATCGAGATCGGCGGCCGGCCCGCGCTGCTGCTCGATCTCGTCACCCGCGAGCTCTCGGTGTTCGGCAGCGTGTTCCGTCCCACCGACGGCTTCATCCTGATGCTCGTCGGCCTCGTCGTCGTGCTGGCGGTGTTCCTCGTCACGGCGCTGTTCGGGCGCGTGTGGTGCGGCTGGGGCTGTCCGCAGACCGTCTACCTCGAGCTCGTGTTTCGTCCGATCGAGCGCTGGCTCGAGGGCAACGCGACCCAGCAGGCGAAGCTGCCCCGGTTCCATGTGCGACGGGTCGCGAAGTGGGCGATCTACGCGGCGCTGTCGTTCGCGATCGCCAACGTCTTCTTGGCATACTTCGTCGGCGTCGCGCGGCTGCGCATGTGGGTCGTCGATTCGCCGGCCGATCATCTGACCGGGTTCCTGGTCGTGCTCGCCGTGTCGGCGCTGATGCTGTTCGACTTCGGTTACTTCCGCGAGCAGGCCTGCATCCTGGCGTGTCCGTACGGGCGACTCCAGACGGTGCTGCTCGATCGCCAGTCGCTGATCGTCGGCTACGACGCTGCGCGCGGCGAGCCCCGCGGCAAGCCCAAGAAGCACCTGCCGGTCGTGCAGGGACGCGGCGACTGCGTCGACTGCGGCGCGTGCGTCGCGGTGTGTCCGACCGGGATCGACATCCGCGAGGGCCTGCAGATGGAGTGCATCGGGTGCGCGCAGTGCATCGATGCGTGCGACACGGTGATGGACAAGCTCGCCAAGCCCCGCGGGCTGATCGGCTACACCTCGCAGGATGGGCTCGCCGGCAAGGCGGTCCGGCTGCTGCGAGCGCGCACGGTCCTGTATCCTGTGCTGCTCCTGATCGCCAGCACGCTGCTCGTGTGGAGCATCGCCGGCAAGAGCTCGACGGACGTCACGGTCGAGCGCATCTCCGGCGCGAGCTTCGTCGAGCTGCCGGATGGCACGATCTCGTCGCAGGCGCGGCTCAAGATCGAGAACGAGTCCGAGACCCACCGCCAGTATACGATCTCGATCGTGGATGGCCCCGAGCTGCGGCTGCGGTCCTCGGCGACGTGGGAGATCGAGCCGAGGAAGTCGATCGAGGTCCCGGTCTTCATCGACGTGCCGCGCGGCGGGTTCCGCGCTGGCAAGCGGGAGGTCACGATCCGCGTGGTCGACGACAGCGGGTTTCATCGCGCGGTTGCCCTGACGTTGTTCGGCCCCTCCACCTCGGGATCGGGGGCACCATGACCTCGAACGATTCAGCTCGGGCCAGATGGGTGCTCGCGATCGTGGGGCTGCTCGCGGTCAACGTGATCGCGATGGTGGTCCTCGCGGTGTTGTCGGCGCGAGGAGCCTCGCAGGTCGTCCCCGGCTACGATCAGCCTGCGCGCTCCGCCCTTGGCCACCACGCGGCGGCCCGGACGCCGTGATGTTGCCCGCGATCTTGCTGGCGAGCCTGGTCGGCAGCGTGCACTGCGTCGCGATGTGTGGGCCGCTCGTCGGCCTGCACGGCGGGGTGCGCACGTTGCGGCTCGCCCTCGTCCACGCGGTGGGCCGGCTCACCACGTACGTCGTGCTCGGCATGCTCGCCGGCCTGCTCGGGCGTGCGCTCGACCTCGCGGGTGACCTCGCGGTGGTGCAACACGCGGCCACGATCGTCGCGGGCGCGGTGATCGTGATCTGGGGCGGCTACCAGCTCGCGATCGCGCTGGGCCTCGGGGGCGCGGGCTCGACGTCGAGGTCGTCGTCGGCGTCGGCGTTCGCCGGCGGGCTCGTCCGGATCCGCAGCCGGCGGCCGGCCGCGCGCGCGTGGCTCATCGGCGTGCTCACCGGCTTGTTGCCGTGTGGCTGGCTGTGGGCGTTCGTGATCGCCGCGGCCGGGACCGGACAGGTGCTCTCGGGAGGCCTCGTGATGGCCGTGTTCTGGCTCGGCACCGTGCCCGCGATGACCGGGGTCCTCACGATCGGCGGACCGGTCATCGCATGGCTGCGCCAGCGCATGCCCGTGGTCACCGCGGCGGCGCTGATCGTCCTCGGGCTCGGGACGCTCGCGACGCGCTGGCACGATGCCGGCGCCACCGGGGTCAGTCATCCGAGCTGCCACGAGGCCGGATGACGACGATGTCGCAGGCGACGGCATCGATCACGACGATCACCCAGCCGGCCCCGGCTCCCGTCACGTGCGTCCACTGCGGCCTCGCGGTGCCGGCCGGCCGAGCGAGCGCGTTCTGCTGCAGCGGCTGCGAGGTCGTGCACGAGGCGATCGCTGCGCACGGGCTCGAGCGCTACTACGCGCTGCGCGACGCCGATCAGCGCCCTGACATCGCGCCGGCGCACACCACGACCCACAGCTATGCCGAGCTCGACGACGCCGCGTTCCAGCGCGTCCACGTCCGGGCCGACAACCAGCGCGCGAGCGTCGCGCTCTATCTCGAGGATCTGCGGTGCACGGCCTGCGTTTGGCTCGTCGAGAGTGCGCCGCGTTGCATCCCGGGGCTCGTCGACGTCCGGCTCGATCTCGGTCGCGCCCGGGCCGACATCACCTGGGATCCAGCGGCGTGCGAGCTGTCGACGATCGCGCGCCACTTCGACCGGCTCGGCCACGCCGTGCATCCCTACCGTGGGCTCGATCGCGATCGCCAGCGCCGCGGCGAGGACCGCCGGCTGCTCGTCAAGCTCGGGGTCGCGGGCGCCGCGGTCGGCAACCTCATGCTGCTCGCCGTCGCGCTGTATGCCGGGATGTTCGAAGGCATGGCGCGCGACGACGCGACCGGCTTTCGCTGGGCCTCGATGGCGATCGCGGTGCCGGCGCTCGGCTTTGCGGCGACGCCGTTCTTTCGCACCGCGATCGGGGCGCTGCGCGCGCGCCGCTTGCACCTCGATCTCCCGCTGTCGATCGGGATCGCCGCGGGCCTCGGCTGGGGCAGCGCGAACGTGCTCCGAGGCGTCGGCGAGATCTACTTCGACTCGCTCGCGATGCTCGTGTTCCTGCTGCTGATCGCACGCTGGATCGTGCTGCGCCACCAGCGCCGCGCGTCGACGGCCGCCGAGCTGCTGTTCGCGCTGACCCCGAACCGCGCCCACCGCATCGATCCGGCGACCGGCGCCGCCGCGGACGTCCCGATCGATGCGCTCGGCGAACGCGACCTGGTCAGCGTGCTCGTGGGCGAG
>JAGSPR010000400.1 GCA_018262455.1 Deltaproteobacteria bacterium
GGCATGGCGTGCAATCCCTCGCGGGTGAACTGTGGCCGCAACTACGAGGGGCTCTGCCTCGCGCCGGAGGGGGCACCGGCGGGGACACCGGCGGGCTCCCGCTGCGTCGGGTTCGCCGCGGCGAAGGCGGACGGCAAGCTGTACTGCCTCGTCGAGCACGACGGCAAGCTCGTGGCAGACCACGCGCGCTCGATCGCGATCGCGCGGCCGGGGGTGGTCGCCGACTGCGCGTTCTCCGATGACGGCACGCTGTACGTCGGCAGCAACATGTTCGATCTCGGCGAGGTCTATCGGGTCACGGGCTGGCAGGACCCAACGACCGCCAAGGTCCGCAAGTTCGCCGAGCTCCCGATCGGCTTCCCCGAGACGCTCGCGGTGCGCGGCGACGTCGTCTACCGGATGTCTGACATGGGTGGTACGCCGAGCATGATGGTCAAGTACCGCTGCACTCCCGTGCCGTGACCGAGCCCGCGCCAAGCCGACGCCCACGCTGGACGCCTGCGTACGTCCTCGGGATCGGCCTCGTCGCGGCGGCGGCGGCGGGGTTCGCGATCGTGTTTCGCGCCACGCTCGCCGTGACGTTGAGCTTCGTCGCGGGCGCGAGCAACGTGGTGGACGCGATGGTGCGTGCGCCATGGTACTGGCGGCTCCTGCTGCCCGCTGGCGGTGCGTTCGTGGCGGGGGTGCTCGTCCGGATCGCGGCCCGCAAGCCGGGAGGCCACGGGGTCGGTGACGTGATGGAGGCGGTCGCGCTCGGGCGGATCCGGCTGTCGCTGCCCGTCGCGCTGCTCCGCGCCGCCGCCTCGTGGTTCGCGATCGTCACCGGAGGCTCGCTCGGCCGCGAAGGTCCGCTGATCCAGTTCGGCGGCACCGCCGGTCAGCACATCGGCGCGCGCCTCGCGCTCAGGATCGAGCAGCGCCGGATCCTGATCGCCGCCGGCACCGCCGCCGGGTTCGCCGCCGCGTACAACACGCCACTCGCGGCCGTGGCGTTCGTCCTCGAGGTCATTGCCGGGGTGGTCGTGATGGACACGATCCTGCCGACCATGGTGGCCACCGTGATCGCCACCGGGCTGACGCGCGCGGCCGTCGGGGCCGGGCCGATCTACGGCGAGCGCACGTTCGTCGCCCCGGATCTGCGCGAGCTCGTCGCGTTCGCGGTGGTCGGCGCGATCGCGGCCGTGGTCGCCTGGTCGTTCACCCGGCTCATCGCCGTGGGCGAGCACCTGATCCAACGGCTCAAGCTCGCGTCACCGTGGCGGCAAACGCTCGGTGGACTCGGTGCGGGTGCGATCGTGGTCGCGCTCCCCGCCGTGGCGGGGAACGGTTACGAGCCGCTCGGCGCGGTGCTCGACGGCAGCCTCCCGCTCGCGGTGGTCGGCTGGCTGCTGCTCGCCAAGGCGTTCGCCACCACCTCGTCGGTCTCGTCGGGCAGCCCCGGTGGCGTGTTCACGCCATCGATGCTGATCGGCGGCTGTACCGGCTACCTGATCGGCTCGGGACTCGACGCCGCCGGGCTGGCGGTCAGCCCCGCAGGCGGCTACGCGCTCGTCGGCATGGCCAGCGCGGTCGCGGCCACCACCCACGCACCCCTGATGGCCGCGATGCTCGCGTTCGAGGTCTCCGGCGACTACGGCGTCGTGCTCCCGCTGGTGCTCGCCACCGCGATCGCGACCGGCCTCGCGCGCAAGCTCGGCCGCGACTCGATCTACACCGCCGAGCTGCGCGCCCGCGGCGTCAGCTGGGAGCTGACCCTCGCCGGCCGCGAGGTCGAGGACGACAACTCCGGGTAACGGAAACTTCGCCAGCGGGCCGCGAGGCGCTACGATCAACGCGTGCAGTGTCCTTACTGCAGTGGCGACTCGAGCGTGACCGAGACCCGGGTCACGGCGGATGGCCTGCGCCGTCGGCGCGTCTGCACGGCGTGCAAGCGTCGGTTCACGACCTACGAGAAGCTCGGCGCCCCCGGCCTCAAGGTGGTCAAGCGAGACGGCTCCACCGAGCCGTTCGATGGCGACAAGCTGCTGAACGCCCTGCGTCGGATCTGCGCCCACCGCAACGTGGTCACGGATCACGACCTCCGCCGCATCGCGCGCGACCTCGAGGCCACGCTCGTCGACAACGGCCGCAAGTCGATCGCGTGGAGTGACATCGTCACCCTCGCGCTCACCCGGCTCCAGAATGTCGACCCGGTCTCGGCGCAACGCCTGGCCGCGAACTACACCGACGAGACCGGCGCGGTCCGCTTCGATCGCGAGCACTCGCCCCAGCCTTCGCCGCAGCTCGGGCTCGCGCTCACCGATGACGAGTAGCCTGACCCCCCACGCATCGACTACGCTCGGCGGCGGATGGACACCCCGACAGCAGACAGCCAGCGCATCTTCACTCCCGGCATCTTGAGCGGCCAGGTCGCGCTCGTCACAGGAGGTGGCTCGGGGATCGGCCTCGCCACGGCGCGCGAGATGATCCGGCTCGGCGCGCGCGTCGCGATCTGCGGTCGAACCGCTGCCAAGCTCGACGCCGCACGTGCCGAGCTCGAGGAGGCGGGCGGAACCGTGCTCGCGAGGCAGTGCGACATCCGGGAGCCTGCCCAGGTCGAGGAGCTCGTCCGCACCGTGCTCGCCGAATTTGGCCGGCTCGATATCGTCGTCAACAACGCCGGCGGCCAGTTCCCGGCGCCGGCGCAGCACATCTCCCCGAACGGCTTCCTCGCGGTCGTGAAGAACAACCTGGTCGGCACGTTCCACGTCTGCCGCGAGGTCGCGAACCAGTGGATGATCCCGCAGAAGGGCGGGCGGATCATCAACGTGATCGCGAACATCTATCGCGGCTTCCCGGGCATGGTGCACACCGGCGCCGCGCGTGCAGGCGTCGAGAACATGACCATGACGCTCGCGGTCGAGTGGGCGCAGTTCGGCATCCTGGTCAACGCGATCGCCCCCGGCATCATCAAGTCGTCCGGCACCGCGCAGTACCCGCCGCAGCTGCTCGAGCGCGCCATCCAGCAGACCCCGCTCAAGCGCGCCGGTACCTGCGAGGAGGTGGCCGCCGCGATCGTGTTCATGACATCGCCCGCCGCGCAGTTCATCACCGGTGCGACGCTCCGGCTGGATGGCGGACAGGCCCTGTACGGCAATACCTGGGAGATCTGATCGTGGATCTCGGGCTGACCGCGAAGCGGTGTCTGGTGAGCGGGGCGAGTCGCGGGATCGGTCGGTCGATCGCGCTGACCCTGGCGCGCGAGGGGGCGCGGGTCGCGGCGGTCGCCCGGGGCGAGGCGGATCTCCTGCGGCTACTCGGCGAGCTCGAGGCGGCGGGCGGTGGACCGCACGCGTCGATCGCGGCCGATGTGGCCACGGCGGCGGGCGCGACCGAGGCGGTCGAGGGCTGCGTCCGGCTGCTGGGCGGGATCGACGTGGTGATCGCGAACGTCGGCAAGTCGTTCGCACGCGAGGCGGTGGCGATGGACGACGCCGATCTCGAGAAGTCACTCGAGCTCAACCTGTGGACGAGCGCGCGCGTGGCGCAACGCGCGATGCCGCATCTCGCGGCCGGCAGCTCGATCACGATGATCTCGTCGATCTGGGGACGCGAGGCGGGTGGTGCCCCCGGCTACAACATCGCCAAGGCAGCGGTGATCGCGATGGCGAAGGCGCTCGCGCGGGACTACGCGCCGCGCGGCGTTCGCGTCAACTCGGTCGCGCCAGGCTCGACCCTGTTTCCCGGTGGCGGCTGGGAACGCCGACGCCAGGCGGATCCGACGGGGATCGCGGGCTTCGTCGCGCGCGAGCTGCCGCTCGGACGCTTCGGGACGCCCGACGAGGTCGCCGACGTCGTGGCGTTCGTCGCGTCCCCCCGCGCGAGCCTTGTCACCGGCGCGTGCATCGCGGTGGACGGCGGGCAAACGCGGTCGTTCTAGGGGAATGTCGGTTCGGCCATCTCGGTTCACGGCGCGCATGAATCAGCGCCGGGCAGGGGTCATCGTCGTCGGGGTACTCATCGCGGGGGCCACTTTGTGGTGGTGGCGCGCGCATCGCGAACGCGACACGCCTGCGACGCAGGCGGTGACGCAGCCAACCGACTCCGCGTCCCAGCCGCGAGATCCGAGCGGACGGCCGGCTGCGAGCGTCCCGGCCACGCTGACGATCACCGTGCGCGACGCGGGCGGGCCACTCGGCGGTGCCACGGTCCGGATCGCGCCCGAGGAGGGCGAGGTGATCCTCGCGAAGACGGCCGGAGACGGCGTCGCCACGACGAGGGTCGAGCCCGGCACGTACGCGATCAGCGCCTCCGCGAGCGAGCATCAGCCGGCGGCCTTGCCGGGCAAGCAGCTGGTTGCGGGGGAGGACGCGAAGCTCACGCTCACGCTGGAGACGGGCGGCGTCTCGCTCTCGGGCGTGGTCACCGATGTCAGCGGCGGCCCGATCGCAGGGACCCGGATCGATGCCGCCAAGCTCGGCGGGATGGCGCGTCCGGACGCGGCGATCGCGACCTCGGTGACCGGCAGCGACGGGCGCTATCGAATGACGGTGTCGGAGGGCCAGCTGCTCGTCGCGGCGCGCAGCCCGGATTACTCGCCGCAGGCGCGCTACGTCGACATCGGCCCGGCCGGAGGCACCGCGGACTTCGCGCTCGTACCCGGCGGCGTGATCGAAGGGCTCGTCGTGGACGACCGATCGAAGGAGCCGGTGCCAGGAGCGATCGTCCTGGCACGGCGAGACAGCGCGGCGGTCGTGATGGCCGAACCAGGAGGTCACCGTGTGGCCGCGGGCCCCGATGGCCGGTTCCGGATCGGTGGGCTGCCGCCAGGAGCCTACGAGCTCGGCGCGCACCACGAGAACCGGCGATCGAAGTCGCCGACCATGGTCGGGCTCGGGGTCGCCGAGCAGGTCACCGAGGTCCGGATCCTCGTCGGTGTCGGCGCGGTGATCCGCGGCACGGTGGTCGACGATCAGGGCACGCCGGTCGCCGGGGCCAAGGTGAGCGCGCTCGCCGAAGGTGGAGAGGCAGAGGCGCCGTCCGACGCGCGCGGTGCGTTCGTGATCGAGGGCCTCACCGCCGGGCAGTACACGCTGGTCGCCGCCAGCGACGCGTTCGTGCCGGCCGACGGCACCCCCGTCGAGCTCGCCGACAAGGATCTCGACCACGTCATCGTGCGGATGCGGCCCGGCACCAGGCTCAAAGGCCACGTCGAGCCCCGTCAGGTTGCCGAGGTCCGGCTCGACGTGGCGGACAACGACCTCGCGATGCCGATGATGATCTCCCCGATCACCACCGGCCCCGACGGCGCGTTCGAGCTCGGGCCCGTCGCCCCGGGCAAGGGCGCCCTCGCGGCGCGCTGTCCGAGCGGAGACCAAGGCTCGATGGAGCTGGAGATGACGCCCGGGATGGCGGAGATCGTGCTCAGGGTCGCCGCTGGCGCCTCGATCGCGGGTCGCGTCCTCGATCGCGACGGCAAGCCAGTCGCCGGCGCCGGGGTCATGGCCTCGGCGCAAGGCCCCACCCAGCGCACGATGATCGTGAACGGCAGGGTGACGAGTGGCGTGCAAGGCGTGACGAACGCGCGCGGCGTGTACGAGCTCAAGGGCCTCGCAGCCGGCAGCTACCGCATGAGCGTGCTCGACCGTGGACGGCCGCTCCGGATGGGGGGAACGCCGGTGCAGGTCACGCTCGGCGCCACCGACAAGAAGACCGGCGTCGACCTCGCGGTCGATCGTCCCGACGGCGTGATCAAGGGGGTCGTCACCGGTCCCGACGGCAAGCCGCTCGCCGATGCGTGGGTCTCGGTGCATCAGGATCTGGGTGGGATGCTCGAGGGCGCGATCGGGCTGCCACATGGTGGGCCCGGCGGCCCCGGCGGCACGGGACCCGGCGGCCCCGGCGGAGAATCACGGATCGTCCTCAACGTCGATTCGAGCGAGGACGGCGGCGCCAGCGCGACGGCCGGCTGGAACCCGCCGGCGCTGACCGACGCGCAGGGCAAGTTCGAGATCACCGGGCTCCCGCACACCAGCTACGAGGTCGTGGCCGAGGCGCAGGCAGGCAAGCTGCGCGGACGAGCGGCCGCCGTGACCCCGAATGCAACGCTCACGATCCAGGCGCTCGGCGTCACCTCGCTGTCCGGCACGGTGCG
>JAGSPR010000401.1 GCA_018262455.1 Deltaproteobacteria bacterium
TTCAGCTTCGATGGCGTCCTGCGCGCGGCGCTCCAGCTGTTCGTCGCGATGCCGGACCAGGTGATCCTGCTGCGCGGTAACCACGAGTGGCTGACGTGGTTCGACAACCGCATCTCCAGCGGCGTCTACCCCGCGGAGGCGCTCGCCTCGATCGAGCCGTACGTGCCGATCGAGATGCTCGAGGCCTATCGCCAGCTGTTCGAGAGCATGCCCACCTCGTTCATCTGTGAGCGGACGCTGTTCGTGCATGGCGGGATCCCTCGCGAGGACAGCTTCGAGGCGCGCTTCCACGACCTGTCCAGCCTCAACGATCCCGAGATGCGCTTCCAGATGATGTGGAGCGACCCGGGCCACACCGATCACGTCCCGGTCGAGCTCCAGCGCCAGAACCCGCGGTTCACGTTCGGGCGCAACCAGTTCCGGCAGTTCATGGAGCGCGCCGGAATGCACACGATGATCCGCGGCCACGAGATGATCGAGCGCGGCTTCGACGTGTTCTACGACCTCGGCGATCAGCTCCTGCTCACGCTGTTCTCGGCCGGCGGCCACGGCAACTGCGATCTCCCGATCGACTCGTCGTACCGCGGCGTCACGCCGATGGCGCTGACGATCCAGTACGGCCACGGCGCACCGACCGCGAACCCGTGGCCGATCCAGTACCAGCCGTTCAACTACGAGCCCCACAATGGGCTCTACCGGCAGCAGCCGTTGCTCGAGTTCCGCTACACCTAGCACCCAGGCGCGCTACCCTCGACGGATGCGAGGGCTCACGGGTCTGATCGATGACGAGCACGCCGACATCGCGGCGATCGGCGCGCACCTCGACGGCCTCGACGCGAGGGCGCGATGGAGCGAGCTCGGTCAGCTCGACCGCGCTCGCCAGCGAACGCTCTACGAGAAGGCCGCGCACGCCGCGCCGATCGACCTGGCGCACTTCGTCGGCGACGCGCGCCCGCTCGAGGAGGTGATCCACGACGGGCTCAACACCCTGCCCCTGCCCTCCCCGCTGCGCCGGTTCCAGAAGCGGTTCTGCCGGCCGGAGCCCACCGGCGACGTCGGGGTTCGGCTGTTCGGCTACAACGAGGGGCCGACCCGGCGCCTCGTCGGCCCCGGCTACTTCGTCGCGATCCCGACGGCCGACCGCCCGGCGTGGTCCGCGCGCGGTGCGATCGTGATCGACTACTTCCAGGTCCCCGACGGCCGGGTCGCGAGCGGCTGGCCGCGCGTGGTGCCCAATGACTGGCGGCTGCAACGGTTCGTCTACGACCGTACGCGCGACTTCATGCGCCGGGTCTCGCGCCACGTCTCGATCGGCGCCGCGTTCAAAGGCGAACGCCCGCTCGACCACTACTTCGTGCTGTGTCGGCGGTGAGGTGCCCCGACGACAACGTCTTGATGGCGATGGTCGAGCAGACGCTCGAGCGCGAGCTGTTGCACGAGGTCGCGGTGCACATCGATAGCTGCCCCGACTGCCGCGTGATCGTCGCGGCCGCACTCGGAGGTGGATCGACGGCGATCGGGACGCCGAACTCGCAGGACGACCGCGAGCCTCTAGTCTCGATGGTCGACGTCAGGATCAACGATCGGTACGTGGTCGAGAGGGTGCTCGGGCGAGGCGGCATGGGCACGGTCTATCTCGCGCGTGATCAGTCGCTCGGTCGCGATGTCGCGCTCAAGGTGCATCGCGCGGGCTCGGGCAACGATCGGCTTCACCGCGAGGCGATCGCGATGGCCAAGCTCGCCCACCCGAACGTCGTGACCGTGTTCGAGGTCGCGACCGTCGACGATCGACTCTATGTCGCGATGGAGTACGTCCGCGGCGGCACGCTGCGGTCCTGGCTCGCGGCGGCGCCTCGAGGCTGGCGCGAGATCGTCGGGCTGCTGCTGCATGCCGGCACCGGGCTCGCGGCTGCACACGCCGCGGGACTCGTGCATCGCGACTTCAAGCCCGAGAACGTGCTCGTCGGAGTGGACGACCGGCCGCGCGTGAGCGACTTCGGCCTCGCGCGCGTCGACACGCGCCCGAGCAATCCGATCGTGCCGCTGGCCGGTGGCTCCTCGATCGACACGCCGATGACGCAGACCGGCGCGCTGATGGGGACACCGGCGTACATGGCTCCCGAGCAGCTGGCGAGTGGTGTGGTCGACGCGCGCAGCGATCAGTTCGCATTCTGCGTGGTCGTGTGGGAGTGCCTGTTCGGCAGCCGACCGTTCACGGGGTCGACGCTCGCGGCCCTCGCCATCTCGATCGAGCGGCAGGAGCTCCCGCCCCCCGCGCGCACCGACGTTCCGCAACGCGTACGCGAGGTGATCGAGCGCGGGCTGCGGGTCGATCCGGCCGCACGCCACGCCGACATGCCCGCGCTCCTCACCGCGCTCCGCGACGCGGCAGCTCCACGCTCGAGGCGCCGCCTGGCGATCGGCATGGGAGCGGCGGTGGTGCTGACCTCGGCCATCGTCATCGTCGGGCCGTGGTCCCGCGACAGCGACACCCCGTGTGCGGTCGACGAAGCCGCCCTCACCGGCGTCTGGGATCCGTTCCTCAAGGGCCGGATCCGCACCGCGTTCTCGGCAGCCGGTCTCAAGGACACTGACCAGATCTTCGGGCGCGTCGAAGGCGTCGTCGACGACTACCGCCGCTCCTGGATCACGATGCGCCGCAGCGCCTGCGAAGCGACGCGGCTTCGCGGCGAGCAATCCGAGTCGCTGCTCGACCTGCGCATGACCTGCCTGGATCGCAGGCGCGACGAGCTCCGCGCGTTGACCCAGGGCCTTGCGGAGGCCGACCGCAAGGTCGTGATGGGATCCGTGCGGGCTGCACTGGGCTTGACCGCGATCAGCGAATGCGCCGACATCACCGCGCTCAGCGGTCCCGTTCGACCGCCGGAGCAGGAGATCCGCGATCGCGTCGAAGCCGAGCGCACCGAGCTCGCGGCGGTGAAGGCGCTCCGGCTGCTCGGACGGATCGGCCCGGCCCTCGAGAGTGCCAAGGCGATCGCCGCGCGTATGAAGGCGCTCGATTACCGTCCGCTCGACGCAGAGACGCTGCTGGTGCTGGGCGATCTCGAGGATCGATCTGGGGACACGGCGACGGCGATCACGCTGCTCGAGCAGGCGATCGTGGCAGCCGACGCGGGAAATCATCGCCTGGTGGCCGCACAGGCGTGGTCCACGCTGGCCTGGATCCAGGGCTACGAGGAGCGGCAGTTCGAGCGGGCCGAGTTCGCCGTGCGCATGGCCGGCGCCGCGATCGAGGGCCTGGGCGGCAATGCCGAGCTGTCGGCGCAGCTGACGAACTACGAGGCGCTGATCCTCGAGACCAAGGGTCAGCTCGAGCCCGCCCGGGCCAAGTACCTGGCCGCGCTCGCGGCGCGCGAAGCCATGAACCAGCAGGACAGCTGGCAGATGTCGATGGTGCTCAACGATCTCGGTGGCGTCGAGCGCAAGCTCCGCAACTTCGCGGTTGCGCGTGCTCGCCACGAACGCGCCCTGGCGATCCGCAAGAAGCTGTTCGGCGAGCTGCACCCGTACGTGTTCTCGTCGCTGAACAACCTCGGAAACGTCGCGTGGTCACAGGATGACTACCCGGAGGCCGAGCAGCGGTTTCAGGCCGCGATCGCCGTGGCCGACGAGGTCTTCCCCGCGATGCACCCGCAGAAAGCACTCGCTCTGGCGAACCTTGCATCGGTGTTCGAGCGCCAGGCCAAGTATCCAGAGTCCGTCCAGGCGTACCGTCGCGCGCTGGCGATCTACGAGTCGGCGCGAGGCCCCGATCACGCCGACGTCGCGGAGACGCTCCACAACCTCGGCAACGTGCTGGACACGCTCGACCAGACCGACGAGGCGATCCGGGCCTATCAGCGGGCACTCGCCATCCTCGAGAAGTCAGAGGATCAAGCCGAGCTCGCCGGCCTGCTCTACGACTTTGGCGATGTGCTGGTCCGCAAACCAGACCATCGCCAGGCCGAGGTGTATCTCCAGCGCGCCCTGACGATCGGCAGCAAGGCGGGAACCAAGGATCCCGATCTCGCCTTCACCCTGACGGCTCTCGGCGAGCTGTACACGATCACGGGCCGCCCCCAGGACGCCGGCCCGCTGCTCGAGCGTGCGCTCCTCCTGCGCCAGGTCGATTCGGTCCCCGTCGAGGAGAAGGCCCGCACCGAGCTCGCGCTCGCGAAGCTGCTCTGGCGATCCGCCGGCCAGCGCCCGCGCGCTCTCGAGCTCGCGCGCGCCGCGAAGGGGCGGCTCGAGCGGGCGGGCCCGACGCAGCGCAAGGCCCTTCAGGACGTCACGCAGTGGTTGCAGCGTCGTGAGTGATCACGCACCGGACGCGCATCGGCGGCGGCGCCGCGCCAGCGCGCCGAGGACGACGACGAGCAGCCCCGGTCCGGCACCCGCGCCTGCCGAGCAGCCACCGTCGACGTCACCCGGCGGCGGGGCATCGCCGCCGATCGTGATGTCGGCGCACTGGTAGTAGAACGAGTTGTACGGGACCGTCGTCGTCATGATCTGCATCAGCTGCAGCGTGCAATCCGTGCACGGCTCGGTCGGCAACGTGACCTGCTGCGTGTAGTGACCACCGGCCTTGTCGGCGATCGGCTCGACCATCGTCGACGGGAAGTTGTCGTTCGGGTTGTTCGGGTTCTGGAAGGCGTCGTTGCCGGCGTCGTCGAACGCGATCCGGTAGTGACCCGGGTGATCCACCGTCTCGTTCCACTCCACCGTGATCGTCTCGCCGGGCTGGAACGCCGTCACCGTCGTGCCGCGGGTCGAGCCGACCTTGCCGCACGGCCCCTCCTTCTGGTCTGCGATCCGGGGGGGCGGGAACGTCAGCGCGATGTGCGCCTGGGCGGTCGCGGTGGTGACGAGCAAGACGGCAGTGACAAGACGCATCCCCTGATAGTACGCCCGAGATCGACCTCGGCTGCATGCGGTCGCACGGCGGCCATGCCTCCATGTAGGTGGACGTGATTTCGGTTCCCGCCGGACCCGCCCTGATGCAGGATGCGCGCGTCATGCGGAAGCTCGTGTTCCTCGTCGGATTCGCTGCGTGTGGTGGCGACGACGCCGGCACGGCGGTCGATGCCCCGGTGGATTCCTCGATGATCAGCGGCTGCCCACGCACGCCGGCGGCTCCGGATCGTGCGCGTCACGTCGTGGTCTCGCGGCCCTACGACGCCGCGGGCGCCCAGGCGGGCGGCTACGAGGTACTCGACCTCTCGGTCGACGGCACGCTGACCCGCCCCGGCCGCCTGTTCACGATGGGCCGCGCCCTGACCGGGACGATCGCGTTCACGCCCGACGGCGAGGTCGGGATCGTGGCGCTCGAGAACGGCAAGCTCGGCGTGTTCCGGCTCGACGCCAGCGGCGCGCCGACGGTCGTGCACTCCGAGCTCGGGGGCGCGTTCTACGCGTCGCGCGTGGTCATCGAGGAGCGTGGCGATCGCGCACTGATCCTCGACGGCAACACGCGGGACAACGGCGGCGGCATCTACCTCGTGACGATCGGCTGCGACGGCACACTCACCGAGCACGGCATGCTCGCGGCCGGCAGGCTCCCGGCGGGCCTCGCGTTCGGAGGGAGTGCGCCGCAGGGCGTGCCCGCGATCGTGGCCGCCGCGGATCTGCTCGACTCGCCCGCGGGCAACGATGTCCACCTGCTCGACTGGAGCGACACGCCCGCGCGCGTCGTCGGCGTCGACGCGTTCGGCGATGACCTGGCGATCGTCGGCGGCTCCGCGCTCACCCACACCGGCGACACGTTCCTGGTCGGCGACGTCAGCCAGTTCTCGGGGCTCCCGAACCGCGTCGCCGTGGTCTCGATCGACAACGGGCTGCACCCCGAGCTCACCGCACACCCGACGGTGCCGGTCGAGGATCCCGAGGCGATCGCAGCGTCGCCGTTCGACAACACGGCGGTCGTCGCGAGCGCGTTCGGCGACGCGCTGTTCGTGCTCGATGCCGGCGGTCCGCAGGGCGCGTGGCGCGTGCGCGGCGAGGTCGCCTACCGCGGCGCGCCGCCGCAGCTCCCAGGTGATCTCGCGACGATCGATCGCGGCGCGCTCCAGGGCCGCGTGCTGGTCTCGGAGAACGTCTCGGTTCGCCAGCTCGCGTTTCGC
>JAGSPR010000127.1 GCA_018262455.1 Deltaproteobacteria bacterium
TACATCCGGTTCGACCTCGTGGACCTGGCCGTGCCGTTCGCCTCGTCGTATCGCCCGCTGGCAGTCGGGCTCGGTGTGATCGCCGCCTACCTCGCGGTCGTGGTGCACGTGAGCTTCGGCTTGCGCCGCCGCCTCGGCACGAAGCTGTGGCGCCGCCTGCATGCCCTGTCGTTCGTCGCGTTCGTGGCCGCCTCGGTTCATGCGATCGCGGCGGGCAGCGATTCACGGACGCCGTGGGCCGTCGCGCTCTACGCGACGCCCCTCGGCCTCGTCCTTGCCCTGGTCGTCTACCGCGTCGCCCGCAGGCGGCGGCCCGCGCCGCGCCGGCCGGAGCTGGTGTAGTCGATGCATCGCGATCTGTCATGACGCGCCCACGCTGGAACAGGGTTTTCCGCATCGGCCTGCTGGTCGCGGCGGGCGTGCTCGTGCTCGCCCAGGCCGTCCCGTATGGCCGCGATCATACGAACCCACCGGTCGTGGCCGAACCCGCCTGGGATCGACCCGAGACGCGGGCGCTCGCCGATCGCGCTTGCTTCGATTGCCACAGCAACGTGACGCGGTGGCCGTGGTACTCGCACGTCGCGCCGCTGTCCTGGGGAATCCAGCATCATGTCGACGAAGGCCGCGAGGAGCTGAACTTCTCGGAGTGGAACCGGACCTTCGACGAAGCCGATGAGGCCGGCGACGTCGTCCGCGAACAGGAGATGCCACCCCGCAGCTATCTGCTGCTCCATCCCGAGGCCCGCCTCACCCCCGCCGAGCGCGACGAGCTCGCACGCGGCCTGGACGCCTCGCTCTCCATCGTGGGGGTCACCCGCGCCGCTCGCTGAATGGCCGGCACGAGAAACGCACGTCAGAGATCGGTGAGGAACGAATGACGTCCGCCGACCCCAAACCGGGCGAGCTTGCATCTACTCTCGGCATGGCGCTGATGCTCGCGGTTCTCGCCACGCTGATGATCATCGACCTCGTCGCCGATGTCCGGGTCGGCACCACCCCGTTCCATGCCTCGATCGAGGGCTCCGCGATCGCGGTCGCGGCGATCGGCGCCATCACGTTTGTGCGGCGGTTGCGTGGGTCCATGCGAGAGGCGCACGAGTTGCGCGACCGGGCCGAAGACCTGACCGTGCGCCTCGAGGCGAGCCGGCAAGACGCCGAGCGATGGCGACGCGAGGCCGACACGTTCATCTCGGGGCTCGCCACCGCGATCGATCAGCAGCTGGCTCGCTGGGGGCTCAGCCCCGCCGAACAGGAGATCGCGCTCCTCCTGCTGAAGGGGCTCGGCCACAAGGAGATCGCAGAGCTCCGCGGCGTCACCGAGACCACCGTGCGACAGCAGGCCCGCAGCATCTATCGCAAGTCCGGGCTCGGCGGGCGTCACGATCTCGCCGCGTTCTTCCTCGAGGATCTGCTGCAGCCACGCCCGGACGACCACGCAACGCACGCAGAGCCCGCACCCGTCGCGGTCCGACCAGCTGCGGACCCAACCCATGCCTGAGGGCCCACCGCTCGGGCTCTCGAGCGACGAAGCGGCGCGCCGGCTCGCGGAGCACGGCAGCAACGCGTTGCCGAGCGCGCGCCATCGCAGCCTCGTCCGGCTCGTCTTCGGCATCGTCCGCGAGCCGATGTTCCTGCTGCTGCTCGCCGCGACCGCGATCTACATCGTGTTCGGCGACCTCGCCGAAGCGTTGACGCTCGGCGGCTCGGTGGTCTTGATCATGTTGATCGAGCTCGTCCAGCAGCGCCGCACCGAGACCGCGCTCGAGGCCCTGCGCGATCTGGCGAGCCCCACGGCACGCGTCCTGCGCGACGCCACGTGGCAGGTGCTCGACGCGCGCACGCTGGTCGTCGGCGACGTGGTCCAGGTCGCCGAGGGCGATCGCGTCCCGGCCGACGCCCGGCTGCTCGACGGCGCGCCCGTGTCGGTCGACGAGTCGCTGCTGACCGGCGAGTCGGTGGCCGTCGTGCGCGATCCGGCCACGGGCGATCCGGTGTGCGCCGGGACCCTCGTCACTGCGGGCCACGGCATCGCAGAGGTCACCGCGACGGGCCCGCGCACGCAGATGGGACGGATCGGCGCGACGATCGGCGCGATCGACGTGTCGACCCCGCCGATCCAGCGCGAGATCGCGCGGCTCGTGCCGAAGATCGCGATCGCCGCGATCGCGCTCTCGCTCGCGCTGGTCGTGATCCGTGGCCTGCGCGAGGGCGAGTGGCTCGCCGCCGCGCTGTCCGGCATCACGCTCGCGATCTCGCTCCTGCCCGAGGAGCTGCCCGTCGTGCTCACGGTGTTCTTCACGTTCGGCGCCTGGCGGATCTCGCGGTTCGGCGTGCTCGCTCGTCGCGCGTCCGCGATCGAGACGCTCGGCGCGGTCACCGTCCTGTGCGTCGACAAGACCGGCACGCTGACCGAGAACCGGATGTCGATCTCCGGGCTCGTCACCGAGGACAGCGAGCTCGCGGTCAACGCGGCCACGCGCGCGCTGCCCGAGACCGTGCATCGGCTGGTCGAGTTCGGGCTGCTCGCATGTCCCCTGCATCCGACCGACCCGATGGATCGCGCGTTCGCGGAGCTCACCGCCAGGACGCTGGAGGATACCGAGCACGTGCATCCCGGCTGGACGCCGCTGCGCGAGTACCCGTTGCGGTCCGGCCTGCTCGCGGTGACCCACGCGTGGCGCGGCGAGCAGGACCACGCGATCATCGCGACGAAGGGCGCGCCCGAGGCCATCCTCGAGCTCTGTCACCTCTCCCCGGAGGCCGCCGCACCGTGGCGCGCACGCGTCGAGGTCATGGCGAGCGGCGGGATGCGCGTGCTCGGCGTCGCGCGCGCGTCGTTCACCGGCGTCGACATCCCGGCGGATGCGCATGACTACCCGTTCGAGATCCTCGGCCTCGTCGGGCTCGCCGACCCGGTACGCGCCGACACCCCCGAGATGGTCGCGAGCTGCCGCGCTGCCGGCATCCGCGTCATCATGGTCACCGGGGACCACGTGGAGACCGCACGCGCGATCGCGCGCGCCGCCGGGATCCCCGACGATGACACGGTCAGCGGTCCGGAGATCGAGGCACTCGACGATCAAGGGCTCGCGGCGCGCCTCGCGCACACCCACGTCGTCGCGCGCGCGGTGCCGGCGCACAAGCTCCGCATCGTCCGGGCCCTGCAGGCCGCGGGCGAGATCGTGAGCATGACCGGCGACGGGGTCAACGATGCGCCCGCCCTCGCCGCCGCCGACATCGGGATCGCGATGGGAGGCCGGGGCAGCGACGTCGCCCGCGAGGCCGCCGGGCTCGTGCTCGTCGATGACGACCTCCGCGCGATCGTCGGGGCCGTCCGCACCGGACGTGCGATCTTCGACAACCTGCGCGCCTCGATCGGCTACCTGATCGCCGTGCACCTGACGATCGCCGGGATCTCGCTGATCCCGCCGTTGCTCGGGTGGGGCGCGCTGCTCGCGCCGATCCACGTCGTCTTCCTCGAGCTCGTGATCGATCCGACGTGCTCGATCATGTTCGAGATGGAGCCGCCGGCTCGCGACATCATGCTGCGCCCGCCGCGGACGCGAGGTGCGAGCCTGCTCGCCCTGCGCCGCGTGATGACGAGTGTGTCGCTGGGCGTCATCGCGTTCGCGGGTGGCATCGTGGCGATCGCGTGGGGGCACACCGCTGGACTCCCGCTCGCCGCGCTCTCCGCGCTCGCGTTCGTCGTCCTGGTCGCCAGCAACCTCGCCACGCTCCTCGTCTGCCGCGAACAGCCGCTCCGCGCGAACCGCGCCGCGCTGCTGCTGCTGGTCGGTGCGACGGGCCTCGCGCTCCTCGTCCTCGGGGTGGGTCCGATCGCACGCCTGTTCGACCTCGCGCCCCCCGCGATCGCCACGCTCGGGCTGGCCGCGGCTGCGAGCGCGCTGCCCGTCCTCGCGATCGGCGCGGCGCTCCACATCAAGCGCCGACGATAGAGGGATTACCCGAGATCAGCCCGGCTGGAGCGCTCGGCTTTCCGGCAAGGTGGCCTCGATGCTGCAATCACTTGCAGTCATGACCCGACCTCATGTCCTCGATTCGCACGTCGAAACCGCGAACACGTGGCTGAACGAGCTGATGGAGAGCCTCGAGCTATCGTCGCCCGCGGACGGTGCGCGTGCCTTGCATGCGCTGCGCGCCGGGCTGCACGCGATTCGCGATCGCTTGCCCGCGTCCGAGGTCGTCGATCTCGGTGCTCAGCTGCCCACGCTGATCCGTGGGATCTATTACGAGGGCTGGACGCTGACGAACGATCCGACCACCATCCGCGACCGCGCGGCCATGGTGGCGCGCGTCAAACATGGGCTGATGCCCGATCCGCGGCTGGATCCGGTCGACGTCCTGCGCGCCGTGATCTCGCTGCTGGTCGAGCATGTGACGCCTGGCGAGATCCTCGACGTGGTCGCGACACTCCCGGCGCCCATCGCGGCGCTCTGGCAAGACCTCACGGGGCATGCCATCGAGACGCTCGACCCCCGCGAAGGCTCGACGCGACCTCACTGATCCTGCGCCCCCGCACCGAGTGCGGGCGCCCGCGAACGGCGGGTTCGTTCGTTACTGGGAGATGCAGGTGATCGCCGTCAGGCACGAGAACACCGGACCGGTCTCGACCGGATCCCCACACTCGAGCGCGGCGCACGCGGCCACGTCTTGCACTTGTTGCGCGGTGCAATCGCCGAGGTCCTCGGCGCACGCGACGTTGCAGTCCGGATCGACAGGCTCCATGAAGCACGCGAACAGCTTGGTGCACGCCGCCGCGCAGGCACTCGTGATCGCCGGATCGACAGGGGCTGCGTCGACCGTGGAGGCGTCGACCGTGGAGGCGTCGTCGACCGTGGCGGCGTCGATCACCACCGTGGGCGCGTCGATCGTCGACACGGGCGCGTCGATCACCGACACGGGCGCGTCGATCGATGGCTTCGGAGCGTCGGGCATGGAGGTCAGCGGAGCGTCGACCGCCGTCTGCGACTTGGTGTCGTCGCAGCCGAAAGCGAACAGGGTGAGACCAAAGAGGAGGGCGCGCATCGCGCGGACCCTATCTGCATGACGGCGATCTTCCAAGGTGATTGCACACGTCCGATGTTCATTGCCGATCGCTGTGAGTTCTGTTGCTGAATCTGCGTCCCGGGCGGTCCGAGCAGGACGGCCCGCGCGACATCGATCGGCCGAGCGACCGATCCACGGCGTGACGGCGGAGCGGCTGCCGGGTGGCGACTGCGGCTGCCACCGCCGCGGTTGGCGCTGGTACCGAGGGGGATCGGTGACCTCCATTGGGCCGGTTGGGGGATCGGGCCCCACCGCGGCGCGCACCGATCGAAAGTACGGTTCGCGGCAACCTGTGCAATTCAGGGACGGCGAACGACGCCTCGTCGGCTCGTGCAGCGCGCTGGCGGTGGGAACACGAGTTGCAGTGACCTCGCTTCATGTCGCCGCTGCTCACGCTGTTCGTCCTGTGCGCGCTCGGCGCGATTTCGCTTGCCGTCTGCACCGGGGTGTTGATCGCCCGCAACCGGAAGCGTTCCGCGATCCAACCCTCTCCACCATCGCCGGTTCAAAAACCGGCGCCTGAGCCCGCGCCATCGCCTGCGCTGGCGCGTGCGCGTGCGCGCGCAGAGGCGGCGGCGACGAGGTCCGGATCCGGCTTGCCGGGGATGCCGCCCACACGGTTGCCCGACGCCCCCCCAAGCTGGGCAGCCGTGGAACGCCAGCTGGAAGCTCCGCGCATCGCACGGGGCAGCGTGCCCCCGCGGCGGGTGTCCCCCAATCGCTTCGATGACGTGGCCACGTCAGGCTTGCCCGTCGTGGTGCCCACGCGCAACGCTCCGTCATGGGACCAGGACGAGGCGCCCCGGGACGCTCCCCGGCTCTCGAACTACCGGTCGAAGCATCCGATCGTCAGCTGACAGCGCGCGGCGGCGCTTGCTCGCGCCTCGAGCGCAGGCTCCTCGTGTCAGATCCGGCACCGCTTGCCAGGCGTGACACGACGCTGCGCTCGCTCCCTCGCGCAACCCCGCGAGCACACGGCTCGAGTGGACGGCACACGCGGTGCACTGGCACCGGCGGCATGAATCACAGACGATCGAATCGAAGCTGGATCTGGGCGATGACCGCCGTCGCACTCGCGCTGGGAACCGGGGCCGGCGGCTGCAAGAAGCAGGAGAGCTCGGACGTCCCGCCCGCGGCGGAGAAGCCCGTGGCGTCGCCTCCGGCAGCTGTTCCCGCACCGGCACCCGCGCCGGCACCCGCCGCGGTCGCACCGGAGGCGGCAGCGACCGACTCCGCGCAGGCAAAGGAGGTTTCCTTCTCCGATGCCGTGAACGAGGCCGACGAGCTCACCGGCAAGGTGATCATCGTCAGCGCCACGAGCTGGGGCACTTCGCAGCTCAAGGGTGGCGGCAGTGTGCTGAACCTCGGCAGCAAGCCCCTCACCGGCATGCAGCAGACTCTGCTCGAGGCCTACTTCGCGCCCGGCGAGGAGGCCGCACTCGCGGCGGTGGCGAAAGACGCGAAGGTCAAGCTGCGCTGCACGATGGGCACGAGGCCCTACGAGGCGTACCAGCTCAAGGACTGCCGGTTCGTGAAGTAGCGGACGCTCGCCGCCCTACCGTACGATGCAGAGATGTCGTTCTCGCCTCGCTCGTGATCCCGGGCCCGGGCAAGGACGTGACGCTGATCCCCGGCCTCTCGATCGAGTGGTCACCTGATCAGTCGCGCTGGGGCTTCGTGGCCAATGGCACGGCGGACTTCGCCCTCACCCCGCGCGTCGGCGTCGACCTCAACGTCACCCTGCTCCACGATCAGGCGGGTACCGACTTCGGTGACTCGATCTTCCTCCTCGGCGCGGGCCCCGGGGTGTCGATCTTTGCGGGGAGGTATTCGCTGTCGGCCTATGTCAGCCTGTTCAAGGGCCTGAACATCTCCGGCTGGTCGCTCTCCCCCGGCATCAACGCCGCGATGTCGTGGTGACCGCGAGAACCGGCTGCAGCGAGCGGCGCCTGCGTCCCGGTCAGTAGTTGGTGACGCCGAGCGCGAGCTCCGCGACGACGAGGATCTCCGTGCCCTCGTCGCGGCGAACGCCGATGCCGAGGAAGCCGGGGACGCCGCGGACGCCGGGCCGAGCAGCGAGGGCGAGGCCGAGGCCTGCGGTCGCCGTGAGGTCGCGGACGACGCGCATGTCGTCGAGGCGGTAGTCGCGGATGCGTGCGCGGAGCTCCGCGCGCGTCGCGGCGGTCGCCGGCCAGACGGCCGCTGCTTCGAACGCGAGATCCTCGTGGAGCCGTCGCGGGCCACCATGCTTCTCGCCGAGGAACACGCCGGCTGACTCGAGCTCGAGCGAGATCAACACGTCGTGGCCCGGCCACGCGCGGAATCCGACGACGGGCGTCGCGAAGCGCAGCTCGCCGGCCCACACCGTGAGCCCGCGAACACCGACGTACGCGCTCCAGTCCACGGCGTGCCACTGCAGCTCGTAGCGCGCGAAGTGCTTGAACCGGCTGTCGGGATCGAGGTAGTCGGGAGCCTCGAACGCGAACGCTTCGACGCGGTGGCGAAGCCCGCGACAGCGTCCCCAGGTGACGCTCAGGCCGTGCGCCGAGACATCGGCCCCGAGGCCACCGTCGGATGTCGTGTCGATCGTGGACCGGCTCTGGAACATCGTGATCGCGAGCCCGGTGTTCTCGCACGGCTCGGCGACCGCGATGCGGGTCACCCCGATGAGGACCCCGACGAGCACCCCGCGGCTAGTTGAACGCATTTGCGATCCCGAGCGTCAGCTCGTGGATGCCGCCCGTCGTCGGGACGCCCTCGATCTGGTGGCGCGTGAACGATCCCCCGAAGTCGAGCCACAGCATCGCGTGCGATTTGTCGCGACCGAGGTGAACCTGCGCGGTCACGCCCGCGTCGAGCGACACGCCGGGATAGCTGAGGCCTTGCTCGCCGAGCTTCGTCGCGCATTCCTCGGGGGGAGCGCACGGCACCTGCACCGAGCGAGAGCTGCTGATGGCGCCGAACCCGAGCCCGGCATGGCCGAGCAGCTGGAACATTCGCGCCTTGATCACATAGAACGTCGCGGCTGGCCGGTACGCGTACATGAACGCCGACTCTCCGTCGAGCTTGGAGGCGATCCCCGTGGCGGCGATCTGGAGCTCCGCGCCGAGCCGCCCGACCCGGAATCCGAGCCGGAGGCGCAGCCCGCCACCGCCGGAGAACTGCGCCGCGAGGCGTCCGTCGGTGCCGGCGACACCGACGCCGAGCCCCCAGAAGGCATTGACATCACCGGTGGCAGGCCCGCTCACGGCGGGTGCGCTCGTGGTGAGCACGAGCAGGAGCACGAGCACGAACGCGATGACGATACGCGACACACCCCGAACCTCAGCAAGCCCGGCACCACGTGACGGCCAGGCGGAACGCGGAGTTACCGCCCGCTCGACGGCGGTTCATCGAGCCGACGCGACATCGATGTCAGCGCTGGGCGGGCGTCGACTGGACGGATCGCGGACGGGCCAGGTCGATCGTGTACCATTCCGCGGCATGGGCAGCGACGCGGACGAGCGCAGCGGTGGACGCGCGACCGGCCGCGACCGCAGCCAGCACGCGATCTCGGAGGCGCTCTACGCCCGGCGCAAGGCACTGGCCGATCTGATGCACTCGCTATCGCTGCGCGACGGCGACCTCGACCGGGCCATCCGCCAGATCACCGAGACCGCCGCCGACGTCCTCGGGGTGGAGCGGGCCAGTGTGTGGCGGCTCACCGAGGGCGGCCAGGCGATCGAGTGCGTCGACCTGTTCGAGCGGACGCCGCCCCGCCACAGCGCTGGGACGCGGATCGTCGCCACCGACGTGCCGCGGTACTTCGAGGCGCTCCGCCACGAGCGCTCGCTCGCCGCGCACGACGCCCGGGTCGACTCCAGGACGAGCGAGTTCACCGCCAGCTACCTGGTGCCCAACCGGATCACCGCGATGCTGGATGCGCCGGTCTTCGTGCGCGGTCAGATGATCGGCGTGGTCTGCCACGAACATGTCGGCTCGCCGCGGACCTGGGAGTTCTTCGAGGAGCTCCTGGCCGCCACGTTCGCCGACTTCGTCGCGCTGGTGCTCGAGACCGCCGACTGGCGACGGGCCGAGGATGCGCTGCGCGACGAGCGCGACCAGCTCGAGAGCAAGGTGGCAGCACGGACCAGCGAGCTGCGCGACAGCGAGGCGAACCTGCGGTCGCTCCTCGACCTCTCGCCCATCGCGATGGTGCTCTCGAGCGCCAGCGACGGCAAGGTCGTCTACGTCAACCAGCGCGCGGCGGAGCTGTTCGACGTGCCGATCGAGGAGGCGCAGCGCCATTCGACGCCCGACTTCTGGGCCGTGCCCGCCGACCGCGAGCGGTTCGTCACCGAGCTCACCGGCAGCGGCCGGGTCGACGGCCTGGAGGTCGAGCTCCGCTCGCACCGCGGCCGGACCTTCTGGTGTCGGATGTCGGTCCAGCGGCTCCGCTTCGCCGGTGACGACACGCTGCTGGCCGCGATGGTCGACATCACCGAGCAGCGTCTGGCCGAGGCGCGCCTGCGCGACCAGGCGAACCACGACGATCTCACCGGGCTGTTCAACCGCCGCCACCTCGAGGAGGTCCTGCGCGGCGAGCTGGAGCGAGCCCGGCGCTACGGCCGGCCGCTGGCGGTCGCGCTGCTCGACGTCGATCACTTCAAGCGGGTCAACGACGGTCACGGCCACCTGGTTGGCGACCAGGTCCTGCGCGAGCTGGCGAAGCGTTGCGGTGCGGCGCTGCGGACCACCGACGTGCTCGGCCGCTACGGCGGCGAGGAGTTCATCGTCGTGTTTCCCGAGACCGACTCCGGCGCGGCCAGCGTGGTCGCCGAGCGCATGCGCCGCGCGGTGGCGGAACCGCCGATGCAAGTCGGCGAGCTCGCGCTGGAGCTCACCGCGTCGATCGGCATCGCCGCGCTGCGACCCGGGGAAGAGCTGGTCGCCCTGCTCGGGCGGGCCGACGCGGCGCTCTACGCGGCCAAGCAGGCCGGCCGCGATCGCGTGGTCGTGGCGGCCGACGACGCGGTGGCCGCGCCGTTACTCGTCGGACGGTAGTCGGCTCGTTTCGTCTGCGCGTATCTGTGGGCCGAGGGCGGTCCAAGGTTGCAGAAAACGACCGCATCCCGGCGAGCCTGTCCTCGTGTGCAAGGGCTTTCACTTTGGATGGGACACTCCCCCCAAGATCGTACTCGGCCGCCGAACAAACGTCAGTCATTGCGCGATGCGGGGGCTGGCCAGCGGCGTGCACGTCCCCCGGTCATGGGAGCCATTGAAAGACTGATGCGGCGGCTGGGCTACGCCCAGCTCCAGCGTTTCGGGCTGGTGCTCACACCGGACCAACGGATCCTGTCGATGCGTCCAGCGGTGCTGGATGATGGATTCGGAGGACGGATCGTTGGCTGGCAAGATCATGATCTCGCCGGCACCGAGCTCGCCAGCTGGGAGCTCACGCGACCAGCCCCACCCAGCGAACCACCGCGTTGGGTACCGACCCCGGTGAGCGCGGTGACGATGCCGGAGCCCGCGGTGCCGCTGGCGCGCGGCAGCATCCCTCCAGCCCTCACGCCAGCGCACGCGATGATCCCGGAGCGCGTCGCCCCCGTGGTGCAGGCCGACGAGCCCGAGGACGAGTGGGAGTGGGAGATCGCGGTCGCGCGGTCACGCCACACCACGAGCAGCCATCGCGTGGAGCCCGTCCTGCGGGCCGCGCCGGATCCCGAGCCACGTCGAGCAGCGCCGCCCGTCGCCGGACCAGGTCCCGTGCTGGCCCCCGCCGCGCGACGGCCGACCGTGATCCAGGTCTCGCCGATGCCAACGCTGGCCGACATGCGCTCGCCACATCGGTTCGAACCGGTCGTTCGCAGGGGATCACCTGCGCGCACGTTTCCCCGCGGGACGCAGCCCGCCGAGCATCGCGCACGCCCTCCAGCCACCGAGCTGAACAGCGTCCACGATGAGGTGACGACGATGGGCTCGTCGGTGGACACGACCGAGCTCTCGAGTCCGAGCCGCTTGCTGCGGAGCGCCTCGCGCCGCTGAGCAGAAGCGCGTCAGGCTGTCCCGCTCCGCCCGTCCCCGACGGGCTAGTATCGGCGGATGCGGGGGTGCGTGCATCACGCGATCGACGAGCAAGTCGCGCGAACGCCCGACGCGATCGCGGTGATCGATCGCGAAGGCCGCTGGACCTACCGCGACCTTGCTGCGCGCGCGAACCAGCTCGCGAACGTGCTGCGCGCGCAGGGCGTCGTCGCCGAGACTCCGGTCGGCATCGCGTGCGAGCGCTCGGCCGAGATGATCGTCGCGTTGCTGGCGATCCTGAAGGCAGGTGGGGCCTACGTGCCGCTCGATCCGGCGCATCCGCCCGAGCGCCACGGGATGATCGTCGAGGATTCGCGCCTCACGCTGGTGGTCACCCAGGCCGCGCTCGCGCCGCGGTTCGCGAGCCTCGCCCG
Source organism: Deltaproteobacteria bacterium (assembly GCA_018262455.1). Next base: position 11,508 of record JAGSPR010000127.1, read on the forward strand.
CTGCGTGTGCATCGAGGACGCCGCGGGTGCTGCGACCACCCCGCCCTCCGACGACGTCGGCCCGGACGCCGCGATGTACATCCTGTTCACGTCGGGATCGACGGGCCGCCCGAAGGGCGTGGTCACCACGCATCGCCCGATCGCGAGCCGGCTTGCCTGGCAGCAGCAGGTCTATCCGTACGCCCCCGGCGAGGTCGCGGCCGCCCGCACCACGCTCGGCTTCGTCGATTCGGTCGCCGAGATCTTCGCACCCCTCGCGTTCGGGGTGCCGCTCGTCGTGATCGGTGGCGAGGCGCAGCGTGATCTCGCGTTGATGATCGACGAGGTCGCGGGCGCGCGCGCGACGCGGATCGTCATGGTGCCATCGCTGCTCGCCACGCTGTTCGAGCTCTACCCCGAGCTCGCCGCGCGAACGCCCGACCTCACGTACTGGTTCGTCGGGGGTGAGCCCGTGCCGGTCGCGCTCGTCGAGCGGTTCCAGGCGACGATGCCGGGTCGCAAGCTCGTCAACATCTATGGCGCGACCGAGGTCGCCGGCGACGCGACCTACTTCGACTTCGATCACATGCCACCCGGGCTCGCGAACGCGCCGATCGGGACGCCGCTGCTCGGTGTCCACGCGAGGCTCGTCGACGACACGCTGCGCGAGGTCGCCGATGGGGAGGTCGGCGAGGTCGTGGTCTCGGGCGTGTGTCTCGCGCGCGGCTACCTCCACCGCCCTGACCTCACCGCGCAGCGCTTCGTCGCGAACCCGTTCCCCGAGGGCGGCCTGCTCTACAAGATGGGCGACCTCGGCCGGCGGCTGCCGAGCGGCGACATCGAGTACCTCGGCCGCGCCGATCAGCAGGTCAAGATCCGCGGCATGCGCGTCGAGCTCGGCGAGGTGGAGTCCGTGCTGACCAGCCTGCCGGGCATCGCGCAGGCGGTGGCGATCGCGCGCGAGGATGCCGAGGCGCGGCGCACGCTGATCGCGTTCTTCACGGCCGCGCGCTCGCTCTCCGTGGGAGAGCTGCGCGCGGCCATGGCGAGTCGCGTGCCCGACTACATGGTGCCGACCCGGTTCGTGGAGCTTCCGGCGTTCCCGATCAACGCCAATGGCAAGCTCGATCGCCGCGCGCTGCGCGACTGGCCGATCGAGCTTGCGCCCGTGGGTGAGCCTCCCGCGACCTCCGACGAGCGCACGATCGCCGCGAGCTGGGAGGCGGTGCTTGGCTGTGGTCCGGTCGGGCGCACGCACGACCTGTTCGACCTCGGCGCGACGTCGCTGTCGGCGATGCGGATCGTCGTCCGCCTGCGCGACGAGCTGGCGCTCGCCATCCCGATCCGCGCGTTGTTCGAGCATCCGACCGTCGCGGGGCTCGCCGCGCATCTGGCGACGCTGCGGACCGACGTCGATCGATCCGGCTCGGGCCCGTTGGTCGCGACCGATCGCCCGATCCTCGCCGAGCTGCCGCTCAGCCACTACCAGGTGCCGTTCTGGTTGTTCTACGCCGTGACCGGCGATCTGTCGGTGGTCGCCGAGTGCTTCACGCTGACCCGCGAGGTCGACCTCGAGCGCCTCCAGCACGCGTACGCGAGCACGGTCGACGAGCTCGCGGCGCTGTGGATGGCGCTGCCGCGCTGGCGACCGGTCCAGCAGCCGGTGCCACGCACGCCGTGTCGGTTCACCGTGTGTGATCATCGCGCGAGCTCGCTATCCGAGGCGCGGCTGCTCCAGCGCGAGGCCGACGCCAACATCCTCGAGCCGTTCGACGTCACCCGGCCGCCGCTCATCCACGCCCGGCTGGTCCGGCTCCGCGGCGGTGATCATCTGCTCGTCGCGGTCCCGCACATCGCGGTCGACATGACCTCGCTGGATCTGTTCCGCCGCCAGCTCCAGGCGCACTACGCCGGTCCCGCTGCCCCGCTGCACGCTGCCAGCCTGCGTGATCTGATCGACTGGGAGCGCCAGGCCTCGCCCGACGAGGTCGAGTCCGATGCCGCGTACTGGCGCCGGATCGCGACCGGCCCGGCGTGGACGACGTTGCCGGCGCGCCTGTTCACGGGCAAGCACGCCGGCGCCGAGCTCCGCGCGATCGCCACGCGCGACATCCTCGACGAGACGCGGCTCGCCGCGTACGCCCGTGCCCGCGGCTTGAGCCTGCCGATTGCCGTGATCGGGGCGGTCTATGCCGCCCTGGCCCGGATCGCGGTGCGCTCCGATCCGACGGTGCTCCTCATGGTGGAGAAGCGCGACCAGCCGGCGACCCGCCACCTGGTGACCACGCTCGCGGCGCTGATGCGCGTCCACGTGTCCGGTGCGGCGGGCGCCACGGCCGACGAGCTCGTCGATCGCGTCGGGGCGCAGCTGCTCGCGTCCTACGACCACTCCGATCACCTGATGCGGCAACCGACGCTGTTCAATGACTTCTGGGTGCGCGCACCACGCCCGCTCGCCCGGCTCGTGCGCGGCCTCAGCGCGTTCCTCGCACGCCGGTGGCCCGAGGCCGAGCTCGCACCTGACGCGCTCGCACAGATCGTGTTCGCGATCGTGCCGGCTCCCGAGCTTGCCCGTGGCGCCCGCAACATCCTCGCGTGCGTGAACCTGTGGCCCGAGGTCATCGAGCCCGATCGCGCGGATGATTGGCTGGTGCGACGCCGCGGGCTCGAGCTGATCCTCAAGCCCGGCGACCTCGTGATCAACACCGATCCGCTGATCGATCGCACGCTGCAGATCACGTTCTCGCGCGGCGCGCGGGGCGCGCTCGCGGTGACGCTGTACGGCGGCGGACTCGACCAGGCGGGCCTCGACGAGCTCGCGGCGGCGATCGCCCTGACGTGCGCGCAGCTCGGGCACGACCGGCGCGTGGTTGCATGACCCGATTTGTCGCGATCTGGGCCGGGCAGCTGGTCTCGATGCTCGGCTCCAACCTCACCGGCTTCGGGCTCGCGGTGTGGATGTACCAGCGCACCGGGGACATCACCGACCTCACGCTGATCGCGATCGCCACGTACCTGCCGCACGTGGTGGTCGCGCCTCTCGGTGGCGTGCTCGCCGATCGTCACGATCGCCGGAAGCTGATGCTCGCCGCCGATCTGGGCGCGGCCATGTGCACGGCCGCGCTGCTGGCGAGCGCGATGACCGACACGCTGTCGCCGGCGCTCGCGATCGCGCTCGTCTCCGTGAGCGCGTCCTGCAACGCGCTGCAGTGGCCGGCATGGGAGGCCGCGATCGTCGCGCTCGTTCCCCCCGGGCAGCTCGGCCGCGCGAACGGCTTGTGCGAGCTCAGCCGCGGTACGTCGCAGCTGCTCGCGCCGGTGCTGGCCGGCCTGCTGCTCGCCGCGATCGACCTCCCCGGGATCATGGCGATCGACCTCGCGAGCTTCGTGCTCGGAGGCCTCCCGCTGCTCGTGCTGCCGATCCCCGCGCATGGGCCGCGGGTTCCGCGCACGCGCCTCGCCGAGCTCGCGGACGCCTGGCGATTCGTGGCGAACCGCCGCGGCCTCGTCGCGATGCTCGTGCTGTTCTCGGTGACCAACTTCACGTTCGCGGTCGTCGACCTGATGCTCAAGCCGCTCGTGCTCGGGATCGCCGGCCCGTGGGAGCTCGGCGTCGTGCTGTCGACCGTCGGGGTCGGGATGGTCGCCGGCTCGCTGGTGATGACCGCGTGGGGCGGACCGCGCCGGAAGGTCGCCGCGATCCTCTGCTTCCAGCTCGTCGAGGGCGGCGCGCTCATGCTCGGCGGGGCGCAGCCGACGCTGGCACCGCTGTGCGTGGCCGCGTTCGCCTACGGTACCGTGATCCCGCTGACGTTCGGCTGCGCGCGGGTGATCTGGCAGGTCAAGGTTCCGCCGGAGATGCAGGGCCGCGTCACCGCGCTGCGCAACGCGATCGTGATGCTCGCGATCCCGATCGGCTACGTCGCGGCGATTCCGCTCGCGCGAGTGCTCGCGCCGGCCCACGCCGTGATCGCGATGGGGCTCGTCACCTGCGCGACCGCGATCGGGTGGTTCGGGTTCGCGCCGTACCGCCACATCGAGACAGATCTCGACGATCTGCTGGTTCCGTGTTTGGATGCGCGCCAGGCGTCATGACCATCCTCGAGCGAATGGCGGCGAGCAAGGCGAACTACTGGGCCGGGTTCACGCTCGACTTCGTCGTCTCGCTGGCGCTGATCGTCGTCGGCGTCGCCGCCGAAGGGATCTCGCTCGCGCCGGTCGCCGCCTTCGTCGCCGGCTGGACGACGTTCACGTTCTACGAGTACGCGTTGCACCGCTGGGCCTATCACGGTCCTCGTTCGCCGCTCAGCATGATCCATGGGTGGCACCACGCCGACGGGACCGTGCTGCTTGGCGCGCCGTTGTTCTTCACGCTCGGGATCACGGCGATCGATCTCGTCCTCGCACGACTCGTGGTCGCGCCCGCGCTCGCGGCGACGTTCGCCGGGACGGTGCTGCTGGCGTACGCGTACCAGAGCATCGTCCACCACGTCGCGCACGCGTGGCCGGGCAGCTGGCGGGTCCGCTCGACGAGCACGCTCGGCCGGATGCGCCGCCATCACATGATCCACCACCATGGTGACGGCGACGCGAATTTCGGGATGTCGACCCCGCTGTGGGATCACGTGTTCGGTACGGTCGCCACGCGCGTCGCGAGGCGCTGAACGAACCTTCAGCGTCCGTTCGAGTAGTCCTGGATCGAGCACGCAGGCGCGCGTATGTTCGCGCGCATGAAGACCACCTGGGGCGCAGCGTTGCTGATCATGTCGGGGGCATGCAGCGAGCACGGGCAGTCGCCCGGGGGCATGCTGCCGACGGATTCAGATCCCACCGTCGCGCTCTGCAGCTCGGGCCCCTCGGCAGTGGTCACCGGCAGCGCCGGCACCTTCGATCGCGTCTATGCCGGTGCGGTGTCGCTGGCCGGCCCGGTGGCAGGCCCAGGCTTCGCGGGGCCGCCGATGCAGATCCAGGTGGTGTTCTCGAACCTCGCCTCCCTGGACCCGGAGACCCTCGGGTGCTGCATGGCCGATTTGAGTTGCTGCGCGGTCGACACGCTCGTGGCGCTGACCGACCCAGTCGCGTCGGGATCCGAGATCGGCAGCCATGGCGTGACGTTCAGAAAGACTGGCAACAGTGACGTGTCGGTTCCGGGCACGCTGGCGATCACGACCTTCGTCGATCCCTTCGCGTCGCGGCCCGGGAAGATCGTCGGCACGATCCACGCGGCGGCCGGCGGGCAGACGGTCGACGGGGACTTCGGCAACGAGTTCTGTCCGGCGCTGCTGACCGTGACGCTCTGAGCACGGAGCTCGCGACGAACGGCCTCAGGTGCGCGTGATCCTCGTGCGCGCCACGTGAAGGCGACCGGCCGACAGGTAGCGTAGATCGCAGCCCGGCACGCATGCATGCATTGCGCGCCTCGGGTCTCGGCATGCACGCGTTGCGCTCTCCAACGATCTCCGGCCGCGGCGCCGTTGGACCGTGATGTGCACCGAGATCGGACGAGGACGCCGTGACGAACGCCCGGATCGCCGCCACCTTCGAGCAGGTCTCCGCGCTGCTCGAGCAACAGGGCGCCTCGAGTCATCGCGTCCGCGCGTGGCGCGACGCCGCACACGCGATTCGCGATCACGGACGCGAGATGTCGGATGTGTTTCGCGATCACGGCAAGGTCGGCCTCGAGGCAACTCCGAAGGTCGGTCCTCGGCTCGCGAACGTCATCATCGAGCTCGTGAAGACCGGGCACTGCGGCGCTCTCGACCGGTTGCGCGGCGACGGCATCGAGGTCCTGAAGCGCGTCCCGACGATCGGCCCTCGGCTCGCGGAACGGATCCATCACGACCTCGGCGTCGAGACCCTCGAGGAGCTCGAAGCCGCCGCACACGACGGCCGGCTCGCCACCGTCGACGGGTTCGGTGCGCGCCGGATCGCCGTCGTCCGCGACGTGCTCGCGACGCGGCTCGGCCGAGCGAGACCGGTCGAGCCCGTCGAGCGGCCGTCGGTCGTGACGCTGCTCGACATCGATCGCGAATACCGCCGGGCGGCCGAGGCCGGCGAGCTCCGCCGGATCGCACCTCGGCGGTTCAACCCGAACCACGAGGCGTGGCTGCCGATCCTGCACACCGAACGCGAGGGTTGGTCGTTCACCGCGCTGTACTCGAATACCTCGCTCGCCCACGAGCTCGGGCGCACCCACGATTGGGTCATCGTCTACTACCACCAACCGCATCGCCCCGAGGGCCAGGCTACGATCGTCACCGAGCGCAGCGGGCATCTCCAAGGGCAGCGCGTCGTGCGTGGTCGCGAGCGTGAATGCGAGCGAAGTAGCGCCGACGATGTGGCGTGGGAACCCAGCTCGCCGCAGCGGCTGGATCTGGAGGTGTCGCAGGTCCGCTGAGAGCGTCGATCGCGGTGCGTCGGACCGCGGTGCGAGGACCTTGGCACGCAGCTCGCAGCCTGTGACCACGCCAGGAGGCCTGCGATGGACACCGAGCCCGAAATCACCAACCTCCAGTCCGGTCCAGCGATCGCCATCCGAGCTCAGCTCGCAACGGCCGAGCTGCCGCGCTTCTTCGGGAGTGCGTTCGGCGAGCTCGCCGCGTGCGGCGCCGACCAGATCGCCGGTCCGCCGTTCGCGATCTACCACTCGTTCGATCCAGCACACATCGACGTCGAAGCGGTGATGCCGCTGCGTTCGCCGGTCGCGCCACGTGGCCGCATCACCCCGATCGTCCTCGCGGGGGGGCCCGCGGTGCAGATCCGCCACGTCGGACCCTACGAAGAGCTCGGCACGTCGTACACGACCATCCAGCACTGGATGGAGGAGCACCATCACGCCAAGGCGGGACCGGTGCGCGAGGTGTACCTGAGCCCGCCCACCGTGCCGCCGGCCGAGCACGTCACGCTCGTGATCCAGCCGCTCGAGACAAGCTGAGCCGGTTGTCGCGGGTGTGCGCCGGGCGCCGGGCGCACTGGCTGGCCGGTTCCGATTCGATGCGAACGGTTTGCGACGCCTGTCCGCATGGACGCAGGATTGGCGGACGACGCGCGTGCGATGCGTGCCGGGCTCGCGCGCCAGCGGCACATCGCTTGCTCGTCTGAGCACCATGCCGAATCCACTCGTCCACTGGGAGCTGATGGTCAGCGACGTCGAGAAGGCGAAGGCCTTCTACAGGAAAGTCTTCGACTGGTCGTTCACGGCAGCTGGCCCCGAATACACGCTGATCGAGTGCGGCGCCGCGCCCGGCGGCGGCTTGATGCTGCGGCCACCCAACGTCCGGATGTCGACGCTCAACTCGTACTTCCGCGTCACGGATCTCGATCGGACGCTGCGCGATGCCGTCGAGGCGGGCGCCACCGTGATCGTGCCCCGCATGGAGGTCCCCACCGTCGGATGGTTCGCGATGTTCCTCGATCCCGAGCAGATCCCGATCGGCGTCTTGCAGCCTGTCTCGTGATCCGCGACGTGCGGCGGGCAGCGCGGAGATCCGCACCCGCTCGACATCCGTGGCGCAGTTTGGCACCGTTGCCCCACGATGGCCGAGACGCTGACGCTGACGCTTGCCCCGACGAGGGATCCTCGCGTGTTCGCCGCCCCCGACGGGCGGCTCCTGGCTCCCCCGGCGGGGTGGGCGTGTCTACCGCCGGGCGACGCCGCGCTGACCCGGCGGGTCAAGCTCGCGGGATCGTCGTGGTCGGTGATCGAGCACAAGGGCCGCAAGGCGTTCTCCAGGGGGCTGTGGGCGCCCGAGGCGACGATCGCCAGCGTGCGCGCGGCGCTCGAGGCCGAGCGCTCGACCGAGGCCTACGCCAGGAAGCGCGTCGCCGATGTGGCGCGCCGCGAGCAGACGCAGGCGGCCTATGTCGTCAGCTTCGAGCAGTCGGTGTTCGAGATGCTCCGGTTCTCGCCGCGGTGGGACCCGTTGGCGCGCGTCGTCGCCGCGCGGGTCGCCGCCCATGCCACGCCGGTCGGCAGCGGCACGGTCGCCCGCACCGAGCGAATCCCCGTCGAGGAACGGGCTCGGGCCGCGGTGATCGCCTGGATGCGGCACCAGACGACGGGGTACGACGACATGCGCATCGCGCGGGTCAAGGGCGCGCGCCGCGAGGTCCGGCGCGAGCTCGCCGAGATCTCCCGGTCGCTGCTCGACCTCCACCGCCGTGACACCCCACACGAACCGCGCGGCTGCACGCTGTGCCAGGCGGCCGCGAAGCCGGCGTGACCACGCGGCGCAACTCCCCCGGGCCCCACGATGCTAGCCCTCCTCCTCGATCGTACGCACTCGGTCCGGTTCGACGGAGACCGCCTCCCCGACATGGGCCTGTAACTACGTCATCGGCCCACGTACAAGATCGGAGCGGGGCGGACCGGCGACGGCAGGGTACTATCTGGTCTGGTGAGGTTCGTGTTCGGGATCCTGTTCCTGATGATCGTCGTGGTGGGCTTCATCGTGGCGGGCTTCTTTGGCCTGTTCGCGTTCAGAGGACCCAAGCGACCCACACCGCTGGTCTATCGGTGTCTTCGCTGCGCTGGCGAATTCCGCCGACCGGCACACCACGATTTCCCGGCGGCCTGCCCGCTGTGCCACACGCGCGAGTGGAACGCCTAGGGGCGAGTGATCGACGCCGCGGATCGTCGTGTCAGATCGCAACGATCATGGGGCGACCGGCGGTTGCGGTGGCACCGGGAACGGCAGGAGTGACCCGGCCGCCTCGTCAGGATCTGGCGGTTCCGGATCTGGCGGTTCCGATTGCCCGCAGCTCCCGAGCGCGGACCCGAGCGCGGCGACCCCCATCATGTTGGCGCCGGCATCGGTCTCCGGATCCATGAGCTCGGTGGTCAGCCGGGCCGTGTCATCGCGCACCTGGAGCAGGCAGGCGATGGTTTCCCGGTGCTCCACCGTGGTCGGCGTGGTGCACGCTTGGTTGTAGGCCCGGATCCACCGGCGCTTCAGATCGTCGAGCATGAGCACCGGGCCGATCGCCTCGCCATCGGAGTGGGCCTTCACCACCGCGGCGTGACGCGACGACGACCACGCGGTCGCGAACGCCTGGTCTGCCGGCTCGCACCCGGCGGGCGGGGCGGCGACCGCCCGTGCGGGATCCGACGAGCGCGTCGCCAGATAGCCGAAGCCACCCGCGGCCACCACGCCGCCCGCTGCGATCCACGCGAGCGCGCGGCGGTTGCGGCGCGGCGGTTCGAGCGCCTCCGCGAGCGCGGCGAGCAGCGTCGGCAGATCGGGCCACCGCGCGTCGGGCGACGGCTCGAGACCTCGCACGAGGACGTCGCGGATCCGCGGCGGCAGATCGCTGACGAGCCCCCGGGCGCCGGCGCTGACGGCTTGCTCGAGCTCGGGCAACGAGGTGCCACGAAACGGCCGCTCCCCGGTGAGCGCCTCCCAGGCGGTGATGCAAAACGCGAACTGATCGGTACGTGCATCCGGCGTGCGTCGCGCGAACTGCTCCGGTGCCATGTACGCCGGGGTGCCGATGATCACGCCGGTCTGGGTCAGCGGCGCGTCGAACAGCGCGCGCGGGCGGGGCGAGGCGGCGACCTCGAGCGCCGGCAGCTCGCGCTGTTCGACCGCGGGCCCGTCCTCGATCTGACCGCGCGCCAGGCCAAAGTCGGTGACGTAGACGTGCCCATCCATGCTCCGCAGCACGTTGTGCGGCTTGAAGTCGCGATGGACCAGTCCCGCCGCGTGCGCCGATGCCAGCCCGCGACCGCTGGCGAGCAGCGCGTCGAGGATCTCGGGCCGCGGCGGCGAGGTCTTCAGCCAGGCATCGAGGGTGCCGCCCTCGACGATCTC
>JAGSPR010000128.1 GCA_018262455.1 Deltaproteobacteria bacterium
GACAGCGGGCGCGACGACGCCTCGCGGCGCGCGCGGGTCAAGCTGTCATAGAGCTCCGAATCCTCGAACTGGGTGAGCTCGAGGGTCAGCGCCTTCTCGAGGATCTCGACGTTGATCTTCTGGCCGAGCTGCTGGCGCAGCAGGCTCCGCATCATCCCGAGCAGCCGGCCGACCACCGCCATGCCGATCACCAGCGCCAGCTCGGCCCCGAGCCACCCCAGCGCCGTGTTGCGTGCAGCGACGGTCTGCGCCTCCGCGGCCTTGAGGATCCCGTTCAGCAGGTCCTTGCCGACGATCGCGATCGCGCTCGGCAGGACGCCGGCGATCAAGCTGCCGAGGGCGAGCCCGATCGCCAGCGCGCGATTGGTCGCCCACACCAGCCGGATCGCACGCCGGCTGTACTTGAACACGCCGAGGTAGCTCTTCCACTGGATCTGCTCGGACGGCGGCTTCTGCGGGCCCTTGTCATGGGGGCTGATCACCACCGCCGCCTTCTCGCCACCACCACCACCACCGCCCGCTCCCCCACCGCCGCCGCCTCCCCCACCGCCGCCACCGCCACCGCCATACGCAGTCGGTGCCTGGATCGCGGCCACTGCCATGACCGCGACTGTAGTGCGCAACCGGCGCTTCGCATACCCGCTGGCCGGCTAGCTTTTCGGGCAGCTGCCGCGCCTTGACACAGCGCCCCGTCTACGAGGGCCGCATGCGGGCGCTACGAGGCCGCGGAGCGTCGACCCATGCCGCCGCGGGTGGCGAGCGTGGGGCTGGGATCCGGGGCGGCGGCTGGGCTATCATCCACGGGGATGGCGGAAGAGCGAGAGGAGAGCCAGGGCTTCTTCGAGATGCTCTGGGATTGCGATCACTGCGAGACCAAGGGCCTGCTCGGCAAGAGCCAGCGCCACTGTCCCGAGTGCGGCGCGAAGCAGAACCCCGACAAGCGGTACTTCCCGAAGGAGGGCGAACAGGTCCGCATCGACGGCCACAAGTACGAGGGCGCAGATCGCCAGTGTCCGGCCTGCAATGCCGCGCAGAGCTCGAAAGCGCACAACTGCACGAACTGCGGTGCACCGCAGGACGGCGCGCGCGAGGTCCAGGGCGTCGCCGCTCCCGTCGCCCCCGTCGCGTCCAGGCCGAAGCGTCGGTGGTGGATCTGGGTGATGCTCGGTGTGCTCGTGATCGGCGGGATCATCGCGTTCGTGCTCTACAAGCGGCGGACCGTCGACAAGCAGCTCGTCGTGACGCAGCACCGCTGGGAGCGCTCGATCAGCATCGAGCAGTACGGCGATGAACACGAGCAGAACTGGCACGATCTGATGCCGCGCGACGCGCGCGCCCCCTCGTGTCACTCGAAGGAGCGCTCGAAGCGGCAGGTCCCCGACGGCGAGACCTGCAAGATGGAGAAGGTCGACAAGAAGGACGGCACCTTCGAGCAGGTCAACAAGTGCAAGCCGAAGTACCGCTCGGAGCCGGTGTCCGACGACTGGTGCAGCTACACCGTGCAGCGCTGGAAGTCGATCGACGCCGCGAAGCTCGCTGGTACCGGGACGAGCCCCGCGTGGCCCACGGCAAACCTGCCGCCCGCGCAGGCGGCCGAGGTGCTCGGCGCGAAGCGCCAGGGCAAGCAGACCGAGGAGCTCACGCTCGTGCTCGGAGATCAGACCTGCGCGGTCAGCGAGGCGGTGTGGCGCAAGTACGCCGACGGTGCAGCGGCCAACGTCAAGGTCCGCGCCTCGTCGGGCGACATCGTCTGCGACTCGCTGTGACGAGCAGGGTCCGCGCTCAGGGCGTGCGAGCCGAATCCTCGAGCACGGTGAACGCCAGGTTCGTGGCGAGCGCGAGGTACTCGAACGACACGTGATCGAAGGTATCGGTCGCCTTGTGATAGTGGGGCGTGTGGTCGTTGGCGACGAACTCCTCGCAGACCCCCACGGTGGGCAACCCGACATCGAGGAACGCCTGGTGATCGCTGCTCTTGAACGCGACCGGCTGGATCGGCGTGCCGGCGAGCGGACCATGCGCCTCGTACAGCGCCGCGAGGGGAGGCGAGGGCGACCACAGCTCGACCGCATGATCGCCGTCGCCGTCGAAGCTCAGCATGTCGAACACGTGGACGCCCGTCACCTCGGTGCCGGCCGCGACCAGCTCTGCCGCATAGGCCTTGCTGCCCCGCAGGCCGAGCTCTTCCTCGTCGAACAGCGCGAACACGATCGGATGGTGGCGCACGGGGACGTCTCGCAGATAGCGTGCGGCCGCGAGCACGACCGCCACGCCGGTCGCGTTATCGGCGGCGGCGGGGCCCGCGATCACACCGTCGAAGTGGGAGCCGACGACGATCAGCCCTCCCGTGCCGGTGGTCGCGGGGAGCGTGGCGAGCACGTTCTGGCCGGTTCCATAGTCCTGGGCGGAGGGCTGAAGGCCGAGTGCGGTGAGCTCGGCGAGCAGGTACTGCCTGGTCGCGGCGCGCTCGGCGACGGTCGCGCGGTGCGCCAGCCGCAGCCCGGGCGTGATCTCGGTCTCGCCCGCGAGCGCGCCGACGATCCCGCGCTGATACCCGTCGAGCCAGTCGCAGCTGCCAGGCGGCACGCAGGTCGCCATCTCCGCGTCCGCGGAGTCCGGTGCCGGCGCATCGGCGACGGCGGTCGTGCCGCTGCCACACCCGCCGACCACCACCACGAATAGCATCGCACGCGAGATCATCGAGCGGAACCTACGCCACCCCGCCGCGGACCGGCGAGCCAAATCGACCGGCCACTCAGCGCCTGGCGCCCGATCAGCGCTTGCGCCGGCTCGTCGTGACCTGGACCTTGCGCCGGCGAAGCCGGGTTGCTTCCTTGAGCCGACGGTCGGTGCGCTCGATCAGCTGCTGCTGGCTATGCTTCGCCCCGACACCGGTGCGGTGGACGTAGCTGCCGTCGGGCTGCATGTCCCACGCCCCGCGTTGATCCGAGAGCTGGGTGTCGAGGATGTGGCGCAGCTCGGCCTGGAGCCGCGGATCCTCGATCGGGACCAGCACCTCGACGCGCTTCTCGAGGTTGCGCTGCATCGCGTCCGCCGAGCCGAGGTAGTACTCGGGCCGGCCGCCGTTGTGGAAGTGATAGATCCGCTCGTGCTCGAGGAAGCGGCCGATGATGCTGATGACCTTGATCGTGCTCGACACGCCCTCGATGCCGGGGCGGAGTCGGCAGGTATCGCGGACGATCAGATCGATCGTGACCCCGCGCTGCGAGGCCCGGTACAGCGCGCGCGTGATGTCGACGTCCTCGAGCGCGTTGAGCTTCCACTGGATGTGGCCGCGCCCGCCGCTGCCCTGGATCGCGATCTCGCGCTCGATCTTCTCGAGCAGCGCCTGCTTCAGCATCTTCGGCGCGACGAGCAGCTTGGTGTACTTGCGCCGCGGCTTGTAGCCGGTGGTCAGGTAGTTGAACAGCTCGGTGAGGTCGCGGCCGATCGCGTCGTCGCAGGTGAACAGGCCGAGGTCGGTGTACAGCCGCGCGGTGCCGGCGTGGTAGTTGCCCGTCGCGATGTGCGCGTAGCGGCGCAGGCCATCGAAGTCGTTGCGCACGACGAGGATGATCTTGGTGTGGGTCTTGAGCCCGACGACGCCATACGTGACGTGGATGCCGGCGCGCTCCATGCGCGACGCCCACTTGATGTTCGCCTCCTCGTCGAATCGCGCCTTGAGCTCGAGCACGACCGCGACCTGCTTGCCGTTGCGCGCGGCGCGCACGAGGTTCTTGATGACCTCGGAGTCCTTCGACGTCCGGTACAGCGTCATCTTGATCGCGCGGACCTTCGGGTCGTCCGCCGCCTCCTTGACGAACCGCTCGACCGAGAGCTGGAACGATTCGTACGGGTGATGCGCCAGCAGCTGCTTCATGTCGCGGATCGCGTGGAAGATGCTGCCGTCGGTCAGGAAGTCGACCGGCATGACCGGCACGTGGGGCGTGTCGCGCAGCTCGGGGATATCGAGCGTGGCGATCTCCATCAGGTCGCGCATGCCGAGCAGGCCCTGGGCCTCGAACACGTCGGCCTGCTCGTCGAGCCCGAGCTCCGCGGCGAGCCGGCCGCGAAACACCGGCTGCATCGCGGTGTCGACCTGGAGCCGCACGACCGGCGCGAACTTGCGCTCGCGCAGCTCGATCTCGATCATCTCGAGCAGGTCCTCGGCCTCTTCCTCGTCGCGCTCGGTGATCGCGTTGCGGCTGACGCGGAACATCGAGCACGCCTCGATCTCCATCCCCGGGAACAGCAGGTCGAGGTTGTTCGCGATCACGTCCGCGAGATCGACGAACGTGCGGCTGGTGCCGACTCGCACGAACCGCGAGGTGCCGCCGCCGACCGGTACCTTGACGCGCGCCAGCAGCGACTCGGATTCCTTCTCGTAGCGCAGCGACACCAGCAGGTTGAGCGACAGGTTCGAGACGAACGGAAACGGGTGCGCCGGATCCATCGCCTGGGGCGTGACGAGCGGGAAGATGTTGCGCAGGTAGTACTCGCGGACCCAGGCCTGCTCCTTGGGATCGAGCTCCTTGAACGGGGCGAGCCAGACGCCGAGCGCGCGGAGCTCGACGATGACCTTCTCGAGGATCTGCAGCTTCTTCGCCTCGAGCGCGTTGATCAGCTCGAGGCAATCGGCGATCTGCTGCTGGGGCGTCCGGCCGTCGGGCGTGATCGCGTGGAGCTGCGCGCCGACCTGCTGCTTGAGGCCGCCGATCCGCTTCTGGAAGAACTCGTCGACGTTCGAGCTGATGATCGCGATGAACTTCAGGCGCTCCAGCAGGGGCACGCTGCTGTCGTCAGCCTCGAGCAGGACGCGCCAACAGAAGTTCAGGTACGTCAGCTCCCGGTTGAGGTACAGCTCGGGAGAATTGAGGTCGGTGGAGGTGACCTCGCCGATCCCAGGCCCGGGTGGGGTGCGGCCGGGCAGGTCGACGGCGCGCATCGTCGGCCGGAGCTCGACGGTGGCCGGATCGGGGACCACCTCGAGGCGAAGGATCCCCGAGGTATCAGGGGAGAACGCCAGGGGTCGTTCGGCAGACATGCATCGTAAAGTATACCGCTCCGATGACGGGACCGTCACCGGCACCCCGCGAAGATACCCGAGTTGTTACTATGACTTGGGAGATTTCACGGAGGTTGACTCTTCGCCGCCATCGCGGGCTCGAAACAGCCGGCGGATCCCGCGTTGCTGGATCCAGACTCGCTCCTGATCGATCCCCGCCGCCTCGATCGGGTCGCCGGCGAGGTCCTGTTTCCACACCCCTTCCCCCGTCGCCAGGTTGATCGCGACCACCTGGTGCCAGCCGATTCCCTCGACCAGCTCGTAGCCGCGGACGTGGTCGGTGATCGTCACCGGCCCCGAGGTCTGCTTGATGACCGGTCCCTTGCCGGGCGCGAGCTTGAAGCCACCGAGCTTCGCCGCGGTGTGGGCCGCGAGCGCGAACACCTCGGCCCGGCCATCACGGATCACCCGTACGGTCACCGCCTGGTCGTTGTACGCGATCCCCGGCGCGCCGGGGCGCCCTGCATACGGCGGCACGATCGCCTGCCAGACCAGTCGGTCCTCGCCGTTGGACCGTTCATGGAGCTCGACGAAGTTGCGCTCGCCGCCCTCCTCGTCGCGGATGATGAACGACGTCTGGTCGTTCACCACGATCGTATCGATCACCGCACCGGCATTCGGCCGGCCAGTCACCACGATCCACGCTCCGAGGATCGCGACCGCCACGCCGACAGCCACGATCACCGGGCCGAGCCACCCAAGTCGTCGTCGGGGTGTCATGGTCATGGCGGGGCCCGCTAGCTCTCGCTCACAGGTTTGCCGCCTGCCCGGTTCGAATGATCGAACGGCTTGGGGCGGGTCAGCCCGCCGACCCCGATCGCGCCTTCCTTCGACTGCACGAGCACGCGCCGTCCGGTGGCGAAGAACACGGTGATCTTGCCCGGCTCGGCGATCTCGATGACGCCCTGGCCAAAGCTCGGGTGATCGACGCGGTCACCGACGTCGTACCGCTCGCTCGCGCGATACGGCCGCGACGGCTTCGACAGATCCGCGGCGACCGCGGGCTTCTCGAAGCGCTCGACCGGGGCCCTGGGGGCCTTGGGGGCTTTGGGCTCCTTGGGCGCCTTGGGCGGCCGGATCGCGGAGGGCAGCTTCGCGGCCGCAGGTGCGCCGTGAGGCGACTTGTAGCGGTGATCCTGGCGGCACTGCTTGCAATGAACCTTGACGATCCGCTCGCCGACTTTCGCGACCACGACATGCCAGACGTCGCCGCACTTCGCACAAAGTGCTTCGATGTCCGCTCCAACTGCTGCGCTCATGGGCGGGGGAGCATACCAGCTTGCGCGGAGCAGGTCGCCGCGTGGTAAGCGCAAGGCATGAGCCAACAGGGTGCAGACGCTCTCGTGGCAGAGGCGCACTCGCTGTTTTCTGGTGAGAAGTACGCCGAGGCAGTTGGCAAATACGAACGCGCCGCGCAGATCTTTCCACGTCACGCCATTGCCTGGAAGGGCCTGGGCCACTCGTTGCTCTGTCTCGGGCGCGCGCACGACGCCGCGCGCGCCTTCGATCAGGCGATCGGCCTGCGGTCCGATAGCGCCACGGCCCTGTGGGGCGGCGCGGTCGCCCACGCCGACGTCGGCAACAAGGTCGTCGCCCGGAACTACTTGCGTCGCGCGCTCGCGCTCCAGCCGACCTGGATCGAGATGGCACGCGGCATCCCCCAGCTCGCCCAGTTCCTCCAGGTGTCGTCGCGGGCCGCCGACGCCCTGCGCAGCACATTCGGCGCGTTCTCGACCCGGGCCTACCGCTACGCGGGCGAACCGACCCGCGCGATCGACGTCGGTCGGATCGCGAACCAACCTCGCTTCGGTCTATGGACCTACGTCACGATCGGGCTCTCGAACAAGGCCTGGGCCGAGCCCCAGCGCCCGCGCATGGAGCTGGTGATGGCCACTGTCGTGGACAACGAGGTCTGCGGCCAGATCCTCGCGAACCTCGCTTTCCACCTCGCGGACACCGGGTGCTTCCCCGAGCCGAACGTGATGGTGCGCGACGTGATCGGCTCACTCGGGCTCGGCGATCTGTCGAGCCGGCTGCCGCACGTCTTCATCGGCGTGCCGCGGGCGTGGGCGCTGCGCCTGCCGCTCGACGAGCAGCCGCCGGCGATCACGCTCGCGCAGGTGATCCCGGTCAGCGAGCAGGAGCACGTGATGTGGCGAACGGATCCCACCGGCTTCGAGGCGGGCCTCGGGCTGCGCGGCATCCAGATCGCGGATCTCAAGCGCCCGGGCTAGGGCAGGTCGCGCGTTGCCACGTTCAGCGTCATGACGCCGGCGCGAACGCCGGCTGTGCGATCGGGCAGGACCGCGCCGGCCGGCACGTTCTGGTCATCGAACCCGACGTAGAGCATCAGCCGGCCCGTCGAGTTCTGCGCGATGTCGGCGCCGGTGCGCAGGCCGAGGTGCTCGCCCGGCTCGGGCACGGCCGGGGTCCAGGCGAAGTCGCGCGGGCTGGTGTAGACGATGTGCCAGGTCACGCCGTCGTCGGACTCGGCGTGATAGACGCCGACCATGTTGGCGAGCTCGATCGGCTGGTTGGCTGGCTCGCCGGTGAGATCGCTGGTCAGCCACAGCTCCCAGCGGCAGTGCACGGCGTCGTGGATCACCGACGGCTGATGACCGCCGGTCTTGCGATCCACCGACGCGCGCAGCAGGCTGCGCACCGGGGCCTCGAGCACGGTCCAGGTGATCCCGTCGGCCGACGTGGCGTGCGAGATCCCGAGATCGGTGGTCTCGGTGCAGCCCGCGCCGGCGCACGCGAAGCTCGAGAACCACAGATGATAGAGGCCATCGACGTAGGTGACCTCGGGATCGGCGGCGATGGCGCCGGCCGCGGTCGGATAGGTCTGCAACCCGGTGAGCACCAGCCCGTCCTGGCCGTGGGGAGACTCGGCGGCCGACACCCGGGTGAACGTCGTCCCGTCGGCCGAGAACGCTGCCCCGATCGAGTACTCGGGGACCGTGTGGCCGGGGAGCGTGCGTGCCGCGCCGGCGTAGAGCATCAGGTACCGGCGCTCCGCGGGCGCGTCGGGGTTGACCGCCACCGACGGCGCGTCGGAGGTGAGGTGATCCCAGGCCGCGGGATCGGGGTTCGCCGTGAACACGGGGGCATCGTCGACGGTCCACGTCATGTGATCGAGGCTCGTTGCGTGGCGGATCACCGGGTCGGCGGGATCGGCAAACGTCGCGGCGTGCCCCGCCGAGTAATAGAGCTCGTAGCGCCCGGTCGCGGCGTCGAACCGGACGTCGGGATCGGACATCGAGAGGTCGAGCTTGCCGTCGCCGAACGTCGCACCCGCGAGGATCCGGGGGTTGCCCTGGCGGCGCACGAACTGGCCCATCGCCGGGAGCGGCTCACACCTGGCAGGGGGCGAATCGCCCCGCGCGTCCACGGCATCGGGGGTGGAATTGCCCCCCCCACAGGCGGCCAGCACGGCCAGGCCGAGGACTCGGATGCGACGCATGCGCCGGAATCTTTATCACCACCCACGCATCTCTTGCAGGCGGAATAACGTCAGGGCAGACTGCGCGACATGAAGCGCCTAGCCCTGGCCGCCATGATGCTGTTCGCCGCGTGCGACAAGCAGGACTCCAAGCTCGACAAAGTCCCTCACGCCGCAACCGGCGGCGCCGGTGGCGCCTCCGAGGGGGCGCTCCGCACCCTCGAGTCGCGCGTGCGGACGCTCGAGGCCGCGAACACCGTGGTCATCAAGCCCGACGGCCCCGATGCCGCACCGCTCGCGGAGCGGATGCGCCGCGTCGAGGCGACGATCGTGAAGTACCAGGACGCGCTCGAGTTCCTCAACAAGGTCTACGCCCAGCAGAAGGCGCAGCAGGATCAGCAGGAAGCCAGCGAGCCCGATCCGACCGCGACGTTCGCCGTCGACATCGCAGGTCCGCTCAAGGCCGGACAGGTCGAAGGTCCCAACAGCGCCATCATCACGATCGTCGAGGCCTGGGATTATGCTTGACCCCACTGCCAGAGGGTCAGTTCGACCCTCAACGAGCTCGTCAAGGAATACGAAGGCAAGGTTCGCGTCGTCTACATGAACATGGTGGTGCACCCACAGGTGGTTCAGGACGCTCACCTCCTGGGCTGTGCGGCCGCGAAGCAGAAGAAGTTCCTCGAGTACAAGCACGCCTTCTGGGAGAAGGGCTTCGGCGCCTACGCCGCGAGCGGCGGCAAGGACAAGGCGTCGATGGGCGAGGAGAACATCCTCAAGTTCTCGGCCGAGATCGGGCTCGACCCCGCCAAGCTCAAGGCCGACGCGCACGGCCCCGAGTGCACGAAGCGGCTCGAAGAAGACCAGGCCGAGCTGGCGAAGTTCCGCGTCAACGGGACGCCGGCGTTCTTCATCAACGGCCAGTTCGTCGGCGGCGGCATCCCGAAGGAAGCCTTCAAGCAGATCATCGATGAGAAGCTGAAGGTCGCCCAGGCCTCGGGCGTCTCGGGCGCCGAGTACTACGAGAAAGAGATCCGCGGGAAGGGCGAGAAGCAGTTCCGCTCCAAGAAGGCCGGCGCCGGCGGCGCGCCGCACCAGTAGCGGTTTCGCAGCACACGGCAGCAGACGCAGGACCGGCGCGCGGAATGGGCCGCGCGTGTGTATGGTTGGGGCCGCATGAATCGCCTCGGCCTGTTCCTGCTTGCCCTCGCCGCCGGTTTCGGCTGTGACAAGGCGCCCTCCAAGCTCGACACCCTTCCTTCGGGCAAGGTCGCCGGATCACCCGGTGACGCCAGCCTCGAGGAGCGGGTTCGCAGGCTCGAAGCCTCCAACCTCAAGTACCAGGAGGCGCTCGAGTTCCTCGGCACGGTCTACGCCCAGCAGAAGGCGGAGAAGGACGCGGAGGAGGCGCGCGAGCCGGCACCCGACGCGATGTTCGCGGTCGCCGTCGCCAACGACGTCAAGGCTGGCCAGGTCGAAGGACCACCCACCGCGCTGGTCACGGTGGTCAAGGCGTTCGACTTCGCGTGCCCGTACTGCGAGAAGGTCAACGGCACGCTCCACGAGCTCGTCCAGGAGTACGGCGGCAAGGTCCGCGTCGTGTACAAGAACTTCGTCGTCCACCCCGAACAAGCGTTGCCGGCGCACCTCGCGAGCTGCGCCGCCGCCAAGCAGGGCAAGTACCTCGCGTTCAAGGACGCGTTCTGGCAGCAAGGCTTCGGCCCGTACGCCGCCTCCGGCGGCAAGAGCCGCGAGTCGCTCGGTGCCGACAACATCCTCAAGATCGCCGGCGGCCTCCAGCTCGACCTGAAGCGGTTCAAGACCGACATGGACGGTGCCGACTGCAAGGCCGCGATCAAGGCCGACATGGACGAGCTCGAGAAGTTCAAGGTCGGCGCGACGCCGACGTTCTTCATCAACGGCATGCACGTCGGTGGTGCGCTGCCGAAGCAGGCCTTCAAGCAGATCATCGACGAGAAGCTCAAGGTCGCCGAGGCCTCGGGCGTCAAGGGCGGCGACTACTACGACCGCGAGATCCTCGCCAAGGGCGAGAAGCAGTTCCGCTCGAAGAAGGATCCGAAGCCGAACTGAGCGGGGCGGGCTACGGGCGCAGCCGGGTGCCGTTCCCCGGCTGATAGTCGATGATCTGCATCTTGATATCGCCGTAATCAGTCTTGGCGTTGATCTGGAGCGGGACGCGGCCGTCGTCGTCGCTGATCCACAGCGAGAAGTCGCGCTCGTCGTCGTTGGCGGTCTTGGCGCCCTGGCGATCGAGCTTGTAGGTGTGCGCGTCGATACGCAGCGCGGGGAGCTCGCCGAGCTCGGTCTTGATCTTGTCGCGACCGCGGATCTTGATCTCGAGGTGCCACAGGTAGCGGCTCCGGAACACCTCGATCGGGATCGCGGGGCCCGGGGTGCCTTCCCACGCGCGCATCGCGACGAGGAACGCGTTGTAGTCCCAGATCTCGGGCAACGAGGCCTTCTGCGGTTCCGGTTGCGGCGGCTGATCGTTGAGCCGGAAGGTCACCGGCACGATCGCGCCCTGGCGCCCGGCCAGATCGATCGTCGTGTGCTCTACGTCCTCGGAGCGCGTCGCGTACTCGTCGACCTGGAAGCGCAGGGAGCGCCCGGTCTCGATATCGATCCACGACGTGAAGCGATCGTCGACCTTGCCCCCGAGGATCTGCGCGACGCCCGCGGTCGCGGCGTGGCTCTGCACGACGATGGCCTTGCGGCCGCCCACCTGTTCGACGCTGTCGCCGACCCCGACGGTGTAGGTGCCGAGCTCCAGCCCTTGCAGCGAGATGCGGTACGACATCCGTTCGCCAGGGGTCACCAGGGGCGCGCCCGTCGGCAGGCCGGCCGGCGCGCCGGGGGGGGCGTGGCCCGGGCCTGTCCCCGTGGGAGGGTGACCACAGGCGATCAGCAGCGAAGCGAGGACAACACGATGCACGCCGCGATCGTAGCTCGAAAGCGCTAGGCTAAGGCAACGTGCGCTGGGCTCGTTCACTCGCCGTGGTGTGGCTTGCTGGGTGTGACGAGCCAGGCTCGGTCGAGCCCCCGGTCGATGATCCGCACGCGTGCGCGATCCATCACGACGAGGATGGCGATCAGATCGACGACTTCTGCGACAACTGCCCGACGGTCGCCAACCCCGATCAGCGCGACACGACCGAACAGCGCCTCCGCGCATTTCCGGATGGCGTGGGTGACGCGTGCGATCTGTGGCCCAGTCTGGGCGGCGATCTGGTCGCGCACCTCCATCGGTTCGACGATCCAGCCGCCGACGCCGCGCTGTGGACCGGCAGCGGTTGGACCGTGAGCGGCGACGCGGCGCACGCGACCGGTGCGGCGCACTGGACGATCAAGAAGCCGGCGATCGGCTCCGGCCTCGGGGCGCGGGCCGCCGTGACCTCGCTCGCCATGGAGGTTGGCGGGGAGCTCGCGCTGGCGGTCGACGGCGACGGGTTGGCGTTCGGCTATCTCTGCGCGGTCGTCCGCGATCGCGACGGCGATGGGTTCGACGAGCTCGAGCTCCGCGAGGCACTTGGCACGCCGGTGCGCAAGAGCCTCGGCATCGCGCTGACTCCCGCGGACGGGTTCACGCTCAGCGCGACCCGGTTCCTCGATTCACTCGATCACGCGACGCTGACCTGCCGGGTCCAGCGCGGCACGCATGTCGCCACGCTGCATGTCGCCGTGGCCGACGACCAGATCGGCATCTACGCGATGGCCTCGCTCGGCGCCACCGCCGAGGTGTCATCGCTCATCGTCTACACCCAGCCGGTCTCGCAGTGCCCGACGGCGGCGCGCTGCAACTCGGGAAGTGCCGCAGGGGTCGCGCAGCCCACCTCGGCATCCGACTGATCTTGCACCCGTTTGTCCAGTTTGTCGTGGCAGGTCCTCCGCCTCGCACAGCCCTTGGGTTCGGCGGCGCACGCTGGTAAGGTCCGCGGCACGCTCGCTGGCCGCGAGTCG
This sequence comes from Deltaproteobacteria bacterium, assembly GCA_018262455.1. The sequence goes on from JAGSPR010000128.1 coordinate 12,486, forward strand.
TGAGAGGTAACTCAGATGGAGACGAAGCATCTGGACCGGGTTGTGATCCGGTTCGTCGGCGACTCGGGCGATGGCATGCAGCTGACCGGGTCCGAGTTCGCGAAGGCCGCCGCCGAGGCGGGCAATGACATCTCGACGTTTCCCGACTTTCCTGCAGAGATCCGGGCACCCGCCGGCAGCTTGTTCGGCGTGTCAGGGTTTCAGCTTCACTTCTCGTCGTCCGAGATCCACACCCCGGGCGACGCGCCCGACGTGCTCGTCGCGATGAACCCGGCGGGCCTCAAGACCAACTTGAAGGACCTGGTCGAGACCGGAACGCTGATCATCAACTCCGGCGCGTTCATCGAGTCCAACCTCAAGAAGGCGAGCTACTCGTCGAACCCGCTCGAGGATGGCTCGCTGGACAAGTACAAGGTCCACGCGATCGACATCAACCAGCTCACGATGGCGGCGCTCGCCGAGAGCCCGCTGACGAACAAGGAGAAAGGGCGCGCCAAGAACTTCTTCGCGCTCGGCCTGGTGTTCTGGATGTACGGCCGCGAGCCCGAATCCGAGATCCGGCGGATCCACCAGCAGTTCGCCAAGAAGCCGGGATACGGCGACGCGAACGTGCAGGTGTTCAAGGCGGGCTACCACTACGGCGAGACCGCCGAGGTGTTCCAGACCGTCTACAAGGTGCCGCCGGCCGCCTTCAAGCCGGGTATGTACCGCAACATCACGGGCAACGAGGCGATCGCGCTCGGGCTCGTCGTCGGCGCGGATCTCGCCGGCAAGCCGCTGTTCTACTCGGGCTATCCGATCACCCCAGCGTCGTCGATCCTGCACTCGCTCGCGAAGTACAAGAACTTCGGCATCCTCACGTTCCAGGCCGAGGACGAGATCGCGGCGATGGGCGCTGCGCTGGGCGCCGCGTACGGCGGCTCGATCGCCGTCACCGCCTCGAGTGGCCCGGGCATCGCGCTCAAGGGCGAGGCGATGGGCCTGGGCGTCATGACCGAGCTGCCGGTCGTGATCCTCAACATCCAGCGCGGTGGGCCGTCGACCGGCTTGCCGACGAAGACCGAGCAGAGTGATCTGCTGCAGTCGCTGTTCGGCCGCAACGGCGAGTCGCCACTGCCGGTGCTCGCGGCCAAGAGCCCGGGCGACACGTTCTACTGCGCGATCGAGGCGATCAAGATCGCCACCCGCTACATGGTGCCGGTGATCCTGCTGTCTGACGGCTACATCGCCAACGGCAGCGAGCCGTGGCTGCTCCCCAACCTGGCGTCGCTGCCACGGTTCGACGTCACCCATCGCACCGACCCGAAGAACTACTTCGTCTACGAGCGCGACCCGCGCACGCTGGCGCGCTCGTGGGTCATCCCGGGCACGCCAGGCCTCGAGCACCGGATCGGCGGCATCGAGAAGGACGCGCTCACCGGCAACATCTCGTACGCGCCGGAGAACCACGAGAAGCAGACGCACGTCCGCGCCGAGAAGGTCGCGCGGATCGCGCAGGAGATCGGCGAGCTCGATCTCTCCGGTCCCGAGACCGGCGATGTCCTCATCATCGGCTGGGGCGGAACGTTCGGCTCGCTCCGGCAGGCGCAGCAGGCCCTGGCCGCCACGGGCAAGCGCGTCTCGCACGCGCACCTGCGCTGGCTGTCGCCGCTCGAGCCCGGGCTCGACAAGGTCATCCGCAACTTCAAGCGGGTCATCGTCGCCGAGCTCAACATGGGCCAGCTGCGGATGGTGATCCGCGACAAGTACCTGATCGACGTGATCGGGCTCAACAAGATCCAGGGCATGCCCTTCAAGATCGCCGAGGTGACCGCCGCGATCGAGAAGGAGCTCGGCAACGCAGCCCTGCCAAGCACCGTTACCCCCCAGTCCCGCGTCAACGCGTAGTCGGAGATCACGATGAGCGAAGCAGTCAAACTCAAGCTCTCGAAGAAGGACCTCGAGACCGACCAGGACGTCCGCTGGTGCCCGGGATGCGGTGACTACGCGATCCTCGCGACCGTCCAGCGCACGCTCGCGCAGCTCGCCGTCAAGCGCGAGAACACGGTGTTCATCAGTGGCATCGGCTGCTCGAGCCGGTTCCCCTACTACATGAACACCTACGGGTTCCACACGATCCACGGTCGCGCGCCGGCGATCGCCTCGGGCCTCAAGCTGACGCGCCCCGAGCTCGATGTCTGGGTGATCACCGGCGACGGCGACGGGCTGTCGATCGGTGGCAACCACATGATCCACGCGCTGCGGCGCAACATGGATCTAAGGGCCAGTACTCGCCGACGTCGGCCGTCGGCACACGCGCACCCTCGACGCCCACCGGCTCGATCGACCACCCGCTCAACCCGATCTCGCTGGCGCTCGGGGTCGGCGCGACCTTCGTCGCGCGCGCGGCAGATACCGACGCCAAGGGCCTCGCCTCGATCCTCGAGCAGGCATACGCGCACAAGGGCTCGGTCTTCATCGAGATGCTGCAGAACTGCCCGGTGTTCAACGACGGCGTGTGGGAGGGCATCAAGGACGATCCCGCCGGCAAGCAGCTCAAGCTCGAGCAAGGCAAGCCGCTGCTGTTCGCGGGTGGCACCAAGGGCATCAAGCTCGGCGCCGGCATGGTCCCGCAGATCGTCGACGTCGGTGACGGCTCCGGCAAGACGCCGGTCAGCGAGCTCCTCGTGCACTCCGAGCGTGGCTCGCAGCTGTACGCGAACCTGCTCGCGGAGCTCGTGGCCCCGGAGTTCCCGATGCCGATGGGGATCCTGTACCGCCACGACCGTCCGAGCTACGAGCAGCTCGCCTGGGCTCAGATCAACGACGCGAAGGCCAAGCAAGGTCCCGGCGACCTCACCAAGCTCATGTACTCGGGGATGGTGTGGGAAGTCGGCGCCGACGGCACGCGCCACTAGCAGGGGTCAGGCTCCCGTTGGATCGCCTGACCCCCCCGACGACTCGTTCGTGCAGATGCAATCTCGTTGCAATTTTCGCAATTGGAGCCTGACCCTCCTGTTGCTCGCCGGCGGGTGTCCTGGCGGCGGGTCGGGGACCCCGGCGGGATTCTCGGCCGATGGCAACCGGTGGTCGTTCCCGCTGGTCGGCCCGCTCGAGGACGGACTGCTCGTCACGCCGGTGGTGATCAACGGCCACGGCCCGTACCTGTTCGCGATCGATCCGGACGCGAGCATCTCGGCGATCGACGGCGACGTCGTGAAGAACGCCGAGCTCGTGGCGGCCAAGGGACCGCCACAGATCGATGACTCCGGCACGCCGCAGCCGCGGCTGTATGCCCAGGTGACCGGGCTCGAGATCGGGAGCCTGGTGATCGAGAGCCGGCAGGTGATCGTGGTGCGGCCGGGCGCGTTCACGCTGTCGGGACGGCTGATCCAGGGCGTGCTCGGGCGTGACGTGCTCCCCGATCAGTTCGTGTTCGGGTTCGACCGCGACGAGGGCCTCGGCTACCTGATGAAGCCCACCGCGTTCAAGGTGCCGGCGGACGCGATCGCGGTGCCGTACACGGTGGTGCCCGGCACGCTGGCCAACGGCAAGGTGATCCCACGGCGCGTGGCGAGGGCCACGATCGCTGGCGAGTCGTTCGCGATGCACCTCGACCTGGGTGGCACCGCGAGCCAGCTCCGGCCGCCGCTGTGGGACCGGGCCAAGCTCGTCAGCCGCGACATCCAGGCCGGCCTGATCGACGAGATCGGGGTGTTCCATCCCGTGACCAAGGCCAGCGAGCCGACCGACGTGAGCCTCGCGGCCGCTCGCAGCGAGCACGTCGCGGTGATCCCGTTCGAGGACTCGCGCTGGGCCGAGGGCGTCGTCGACGGCTCGCTCGGGCTGGGGTTCTTCGCGCCCTACAACGTGTGGGTCGACTGGGACGCCAGGACGTACTACCTCGCGAAGCGCAAGCAGGTCGCGGCGTCGACCCGGTTCACCCGCTGGGACTCGGGGCCGCTCGAGAAGTGCACGAGCGCCGGCTGCCTGACGATCCGCGTGATCGATCCACTCGCCGGCAAGCCAGCGGACGAGGGCAAGCCCCACCCGGGTGTCGTGCTGTCGATCACGCGCGACGAGCTGGCCGGTGGGATGGGGCTCGAGGTCGTGCTCGAGGCCCGGGACCGGCCGCTGCTGCCACGCCTGATCGTCAACCTCCCGCCGAGTATCGATCGCCTGCTCGATCACCTCGATGAGGGCTTCCTGGGCGCCACGCTCGTGGTCGTCGATGCCAGCCCATATCCGCGCGTGTGCCCGGGTGGCACCAACGGCTGCGTCGACAAGCTCGCCCGTTGAGACTCTACAAGCCCGCCTCGCCGAGGCTCACCGGGCAACCGTACACGCCCGCCTCGCCGAGGCTCGTCGGGGCAATTCGGCGGGATGAGCCGCTTGACGGCGCGCCGTGACCGGGGAAGATCGGCGTGCAATGTCCGAGCACGCGGTTCCCGAAGAGGCAGTCGAACGCACGATCACCGCATTCACGCGCCTCGATCAGCGCGGCGACAAGAAGGCGATGAACAAGCTCGCGCAGCGCCTGCAGAAGGAGCAACCGTTCCTGCTGGCGCACGCCGCCGCGGTGCGCGGCGAGC
>JAGSPR010000402.1 GCA_018262455.1 Deltaproteobacteria bacterium
CGAGCTGCACGGCGAGCAGCGCCTCCGTCAGATTCTGCAGCGCATCGGTCGACCGCAGCTCGTACGGACGCATCGCCCCGGTGAAGATGATCGGCGAGGCCGGGGTCGCGACCAGCTCGCACACGCGCTCGCCGGAGGCCGCGAGCCGATCGGTGCCGTGCACCACGATCACCCCCGCCGTGGTTGCGGCCAGCTCGATCGCGGTGGTGGCGATCCACGTGTGGTCCTCGGCCGTCATGTCGAGGCTGTCCTTGTTCATCAGCTGGACGCGCTGGACGGCGACCCCGCGGAGCTCGAGCGACGCGAGCATCACGTCGAGCACCGAGAGGTGGTTCGCGAGCACGCCCGACAGCTCGTCGTAGGTCTTCTCGATCGTCCCCCCGGTCGAGACCAGGGCGATCCGGCGCTTGGACGCCGCCGTCGGCGAGCTCACCGGCCGATGGTATCAGGAACCTCGGCCGTGCTGGCGAGCGCGTGGCGGCGCAGCCGGTCGGCGAGCAGCGGCAGCCGATCCTGGCCCCACGCCACGAAGTCTCCGCAGCGCAGCGAAGGCACGCCCCACAGGTTGATCACGGCCATGTCGGCCGCGTTGACGGTGGCGGCCTTCTGGGCGGCCTCGGTGTCGCCGAGCGCGGCGCGCGCCTCCTCCCACGGCAGCCCGGCACGCTCGACGATGTGCCGGAGGTCGACGTACTCGGCGACGTCGCGGGCCTCGGTCCAGATGCCTCGCATCGCCGATCTCGCGAACGCGAGCGCCGCGTCGCCGCCGCGCTTGCCGGCCCAGTGCGCGATCGCCAGGCAGTTCTCGACGCCCTTGCCCAGCGGATCGCAGAGCTCGCCGAACGCGATGCCGAGCCGATCCGCTTCGCGCTTGGCGTCGCGCACGATGTACATCCGCTTCACGTTCGGGAGCGCGAGGCCCCGGGTCACCAGCGGCGCGACCGGGCGGAGCACGAGCGGGATCTGGTAGGGCGCCAGGACCCCCTCGATCTGCTCGAGCGCCAGGTACGAGTAGGGCGACCGGAACGAGTACCAGAGCTCGCAGGTGAGCGGCTTGTCCGACAGCTTCAGCGGACCGCGATCGGCCTCGGGCCGGCGGGTGACCACGTGGGAGACCTCGGTCGCGAGATCGCGCGCGAGCTCGACTTCGAGGTAGATCAGGCGGTCGACGCCCCAGTACCAGGTGTCCTTGTACGAAACCATCGCGCCCTGGTAGTGGCCGGCCTTGCGCAGCTGGGCGTAGTTCTCGTTGAGGATCGGCGCGATCGAGCCGTGCGACTCGGTGCCCCAGGTCTTGAGCAACGGGGCGAGCTGCTTGCGATCGTTGACCCACAGCGCGCGCGTGAGCTCGAGCACCGCGCGCAGCTGATCGGCGGCCGGTCGCTCGCGCACCATGGCCGTCCCGACGTCGCGGACCATCCCGGGATCAGCTTCTCGCTTGCCGGGGAAGTCGAGGTCCCAGTACTCGGCGAGCTGCTGGGCATCGCGGACGGCGTGCTTGATCCGAAGCAGCGGGGCTGGATCGACGTCCGAAGCCGGCGGGGTCACGATGTGGACCGCGAGCTCGACGGGATAGGCCTCCACGAGCCTGTGGACGGCCTGGGCGGTGAGGTAGCTCCAGGGATCGGCGAGGTCGACATAGAAATCGAGCCGGCGGGGCGCATGGGTGACCCGCTCGCGGAGGCTCGTGACCGCGCCTCTCACCGCGTCTCCGGTCGTTCCAAGCCATGCCGCGATGGCTTTCCCCTTGAGTCGCTTGGCGATGATCATGCTGCGGGTCAATATACTGGCCTTTGGACAGGCGCCACCGTGAACGATGCAAAGGTACGTGACGCGATCGAGACGCTCGAGGCGCTGGGAAGCGACCTCCCGCGTCTAGCCGATCTCGACGAGGAGCTGCGGATCCGGCTGGTCAGGGTCGCGGGCGAGCTGTCTCGGCCCGACCGCTACACCCGCAAGGCGCTCAGCAAGGCGCTCGTCCGGGTGCGCAAGGCGGCCAAGCGCGACGCCGATCGCGCCGTGCTCGATCAGACGGGCATCCGCGCGCTGCGCCGCGAACCCGTGTTCCGGACGCCGCTGCCCAGGCCCGAGATGGGGCTCGAGGCGCCAGTGCGCGACGACGAAGGCGATGACCCGTGGGCGGCCGCCGAAGCCCGCCGCGCCGACGCTCCGTCGGACACGCCCGCCGATGCCCGGGGACGTGTCGTGGAGGCGCGCCACTGCTACGTCTGCAAGGCGGACTTCCACGAGCTCCATCACTTCTACGACCAGATGTGCGCGCGCTGCGCCGAGCTCAACTGGCAGAAGCGCGAGGCGTCCGCGGATCTGCGCGGCCGCATCGCGCTCGTCACCGGCGCTCGGGTCAAGATCGGCTACCAGGCCGCGATCAAGTTGCTGCGCGCGGGCGCCCAGGTCATCGTGGCCACACGGTTCCCGCGCGATGCCGCCCGCCGGTTCTCGCGCGAGCCCGATGCGACGGAGTGGACCGATCGGCTCCACGTCTACGGCATCGATCTGCGCCACACGCCGAGCGTGGAGCTGCTGTGCCGCCACCTGCTCGGGACGCTGCCGCGGCTCGACGCGATCATCAACAATGCGTGCCAGACCGTGCGGCGACCGTCCGGCTGGTACGACCACGTGATCGTTGGCGAGGAAGAGCCGGGCAGCAAGCTCGAGCGCGGGTTCCTCGAGCGCGATCTCGCGCTGCGCGGCGAGATCGCCGGGGGCGAGCACGGGCTCGTCCGCGCCGCGGCCGCCGAGATCCAGGGCGTCGGGCTCTGGCGATCGGCGGTGCTCTCGCAGGTCCCGCTGCTCGCCGAGGATCTCGAGCGCGGCAGCCATCTCTACCCGCAGCACCGGCTCGATCAGGATCTTCAGCAGGTCGATCTCCGCGACTTCAACAGCTGGCGGATGACGCTCGCCGAGGTCCCGACCGCCGAGCTCCTCGAGGTCCACCTCGTCAACGCGGTCGCGCCCTTCGTGCTGAACGCCCGGCTCCGGCCGCTGCTCGCCGCCGTCCCCACCGACGATGCGCACGTCGTCAACGTCTCGGCAATGGAGGGCCAGTTCTACCGGCGCTGGAAGACCGACAAGCACCCGCACACCAACATGGCCAAGGCCGCGCTCAACATGATGACGCGCACCTCCGCCATCGACTACGTGAAGGACGGGATCCACATGAACAGCGTGGACACCGGGTGGGTGACCGACGAGGACCCGATCCTGCACGCCGAGCGCAAGACCCGGGATCACGGCTTCCATCCCCCGCTCGACATCGTCGATGGCGCGGCGCGCATCGTCGACCCGTTGTTCGATGGCATCACCACGGGCAAGCACCTGTGGGGCCTGTTCCTCAAGGATTACAAGCCGGCGCCGTGGTGATTCGTCCAGCTGGCCCCTGGGTGTGATCTAGCTCGCGCAGCTTCCCTGGTTGCCCTTGGTTCCCTGGTCCCCGTGTCGGGTAATGTGCGCACGACCCGATGCCGATCCACGCCAGCCGCATGACATCCGGTACTTGCACCAGGCGGGGGTCTGCTACCATGAGTGCCACTGTGCGGGTGCTGATCCTCTCATTGGCGTCCGTTTCGGTGGCCTTCGCTGGAGGCTGCGCGAAGCTGCTCGGGATCTCCGATCCGATCGCGGGCGATGGCGGCAAAGTGGACGGCGACGGCAACCTGCTCCACGACGCGGCTGATCCCGACGCGATGATCGACAGCTCGATCGACGCGCCACCCCCGTGCACGACGTCGAACGCGTTCGGCACCGAGCTGTCGTTCGACGTCGGTGCGGTCGCAACCGGGTTCGCCGTCGGCAAGCTCGACGCGCTAGCCACCCTGGACGTCGCGATCGCGGTGGGCACCCAGGTGGTCATCCTGCACGGCGATGGCGCCGGCAACTTCGGCACGCCGACGATCATCGATACCGCGGCGACCGGCGTCGTGATCGGTGACTTCGACCCGACCGATGGCCGCAAGGATCTCGTCCTGTGGAGCGGCGACCAGGTCGTCGCGCGCCGCCAGACGCCATCGCCTGGTGCGGCCGGCACGTTCCTCGCCGCGCAGCCGCTCAGTGGCCCGTTCACGAACGTCACCAACGTGCTCGTCGAGCAGTTCAGCGGCCCGAGCGCGGTGGATCTGCTCATCCAGGACGACGTCGATCGCCGGGTCTACACGCAGCTCAACACGGCCGGCACGTTCAGCCGCGAGAACCTGACGATCGGCGCCGTCGGCGATGATCTGCTGCTCGTCCAGCAGATCAACAACGCGCTCGACGCGGATGTCGCGCTCGTCGATCAGGCGGGCAACGTCAAGCTGTCGCTCAACACGAGCGGCGGGCTCCAGCCGGTCACCACGATCGCCACGGGTGCGACCGGGCACGCGGCCGCGTTCGGCAAGTTCGACGGCGACGCCCTGCTCGACCTCGTGATCGCGACCTCGGCGGGAGGCGTGGTGTTTGCCCAGAACCCCGGCGCGCCTGGCACGTTCACGCAGGTCCCGGGCACCATCCCCGGCATCATCGGCAACACCTTGTTCGTCTCCGACATCAACCAGGACGGCACCGACGACGTCGTCGTCCCGGGCTCGGTCGTGCTGCAGTGCCCGGGCACGCCCGGCGTGTTCAGTCAGGTCGAGTCCGTCAACGCGACCGCCCCCGTGCTGCTGGTCGACCTCGACGGCAACGGCAAGCCCGACCTGCTCCGGCTGGAGGGCACGGCGCTGAAGGTGCGGATGCAATGAAGGGCCTCGCCAACGTCGGCGATATCCTCGCGGGCAAGTACCGCGTCGAGCGCATCCTCGGCATCGGCGGGATGGGCATGGTCGTCTCGGCCACACACCTCGAGCTCGATCAGTTCGTGGCGATCAAGTTCATGCTGCCGGCGGCGCTCGAGTCACCCGAGGCGAGCGCGCGGTTCCTGCGCGAGGCGCGCGCGGCCGGTCGGCTGACCAGCGAGCACGTGTGCCGCGTCTCGGACGTCGGTCGGTTCGAGACTGGCGCGCCGTACATCGTCATGGAGTACCTCGAGGGATCCGACCTCGGGTCGCTGCTCAAGCGCCACGGTGCGCTGCCGGTCGAGACGGCCGTCGATTACATCCTGCAGGCCTGCGAGGGCATGGCCGAAGCGCACGGCCACGGGATCGTCCACCGCGATCTCAAGCCCGACAACCTGTTCCTGGCCACGCGCTCCGATGGCGGACAGATCGTCAAGGTGCTCGACTTCGGGATCTCGAAGGCCGCCGTCACCGGCATCGCGACGCGGACCGGCGACGTCATGGGGTCGCCCGCGTACATGGCACCGGAGCAGATGCAATCGACCAAGGACGTCGATGCGCGCGCCGATGTGTGGTCGCTCGGCGTGGTGCTGTACCAGCTGATCAGCGGTCGGATGCCGTTCGTCGCCGATACCTTGCCGGCGCTCTGCCTGGCCGTGATCCACGACGCGCCGCCCGCGCTGTCGACGATCCGCAAGGATCTGCCGCAGGGGCTCGCGCAGGTCGTGATGCGCTGCCTCGCGAAGGACAGGCACGAGCGTTACGGCAGCGTGCACGCGCTCGCGCAGGATCTCGCGCCGTTCGGCAACCCCGAGTCGATGGCCTCGGTGACGCGCATCCGCAGCATGCTCGCGCGCAAGCGGCCCCCCACGCCGCCGCCGCTGATGATGTTGCCGTCGGAGTTCTCCGATGTGGCACCGACGCTCGTCGGCACCACGTCGGACAGCGTCCCGGTCCCGAAGCACACCCCGCTGCCGTCCCGCGCGGCCACCACCGTGGGCTCGAGCTCGGGGCAATCGATGTCCACGCTCAAGCAGCAACGTGTGCCGCGCGGCGTGATCGGCGCGCTCGCCGGTGCGATCGCGCTGGTCGGGTTGATCATCGTGATGGTGATGATCAAGAGGAGCGGGGACTCCGACGCGGCCGGGGGCCCGCCGACGGCTCCCCAGGTCCCCTCGATCGTGGGCGCGTCGCCTCCCCAAGCTCCGCCCACCCACCAGCCGATCATCGAGCCGATCTCGCCTGATGCCTCCGAGGGCGTGGTCGAGGATGCGGCGTCCGCCATGGTCGGCGATGACCCGGCAG
>JAGSPR010000129.1 GCA_018262455.1 Deltaproteobacteria bacterium
GCATCGCTGGGAGGGCATGGCCGACGTCGCGACGGTGGGCGATCAGGTCGTGCTGACCCACGCCGTACCTGGGCATTACGATCACGCGACCACGCCGAAGAGCTCGCGCAGCACCCGGGACGGAGTCGCGTTCGCCGCCGACTTCATCGGGGTCCCGGACGACGCGCGGATCTACGCCGAGCTGGTCTATCCGCACTTCCACGGCGACACCGTCCACTTCGGGGCGCGTCCGACCAACGGCCCACCCGTGCTGGTGCATTACCCCGGCGGGCTGTACGGCGATGGCGCCGAGATCGTGGCCCGGGCGCTCAAGCACCCGATCGTCCCGATCCTGCGCGATGACGCGGTCGAGCAGTACGCGGGCAACTCGCGGCAGATCGCGGGGGGCGTCCTGGTTCCCGATGGCGTGTCCCCCGAGTTCGCGGCCGCGCTCGAGCGCCACGGCCTGGGGATCCACCGCGTCCCGCTGTTCGAGCTGTTCGGAAAAGCGGGCGGTGGACCGGCCTGCGCCACCCTCTACCTGCCGGGATCATTAGCCGTTCCAGCAGATCTTCCACTCCGCTACTCCGCAACGCGGCCCGCGGTACGCGCCCGGCGCGAGCGGATTCCTCAGCGATTACGAGTGGATCGTGAGTTCTTCGAGGCCAAGCCACGCGGCTAGCCGCGATTGCCTGGCCACACAGAACTTGGCGCAACCACTGGCAATCAAATTTCGTAGCCGATAAAACCCACCTCGACCTACTAAGAGCGGCTCTGACTCTCCGCGTCAGGAGAGCCGGGGCCAAACGCCAGACCTACAACGAGGATCGTCACACCATGTCTTTGGCCATCGTAGCGCTCCGGCGCTTGTTCCGACCCGCCGTTGTTGCATTGCTGGCCGCCGGGTCACTCGAGCTCGCAACGTCGACGTCAGCGCAGGCCAACGTCGAGATCGGCGGCACAGCCGGCGTCCACGTGTTCAGCGAGACCAACGAGCTCGGCGTCAACGATGTCGCCGGTGCTCCCTCGGAGCGTAACTCCGCACTGTTCGGCCTCCGCGCCGGCGTCTTCTTCGGCGACATGATCGGCGTCGAAGGCGAGTTCGGCGTGATCCCGAGCGAGGCGCGCGACCTGGTGTTCGACGTCTGGAACATCACCTATCGCGCACACGTGGTCGCCCAGTTCCGCGCCGCGGACCCGAAGAACAAGACGATCCCGTTCGTCCTGCTCGGCGCCGGCGCCACCCAGGTCGTCAGCACCAAGGGCGAGAACGCCGGTGCCGAAGCCATCATCAAGGACACCGACGCGGCGCTCTACCTCGGCGTCGGTGCGAAGTATCGCGTCGACAACGGGTGGGGCCTTCGGGTCGACGGTCGCATCCTGTTCCCGCCGGCGAGCGCCGACGGCACGGGCAAGAACGCCAAGCCGAGCGACGGCTTCACCGAGGACTTCGAGCTCCTGCTCTCGATCTACAAGGAGTTTGGTCGCAAGACGAAGAAGGAGCTGCCGCCTCCGCCGGACAACGATCCTGACAAGGACGGGATTCTCGGCACGGACGACAAGTGCCCCACCGATCCCGAGGACAAGGACAGCTTCGAAGACGAGGACGGCTGCCCCGATCCCGACAACGACAAGGAAGGCGTTGCCGACGCGCAGGACAAGTGCCCGCTCGAGCCCGAAGACAAGGATAGCTTCCAGGACGACGACGGCTGTCCCGATCCGGACAACGACAACGACGGCCTCGCCGATGCGCAGGACAAGTGCCCGCTCGAGCCCGAGGACAAGGACAGCTTCCAGGACGACGACGGCTGCCCCGATCCGGACAACGATTCGGACGGCGTGCTCGATGCACAGGACAAGTGCCCCGATCAGCCGGAGACCAAGAACGGCTTCCAGGACGAGGACGGCTGCCCGGACGAGATCCCGGCCAAGCTGAAGCAGTTCACCGGCATCGTCCAGGGCATCAACTTCAAGGTCGGCGACGCGGCGTTGCTCGCCACCTCGAACAAGACGCTCGACAAGGCCGTCGCGGTCCTCAAGGAGTTTGCGGAGCTCAAGATGGAGATCCAGGGCCATACCGATGACCAGCCGCTCAAGGCCAAGCCCGGCGCGCCGTACCAGGACAACCAGGCGCTGTCGCAGGCGCGCGCCGAGACGGTCATGGCGTACTTCGTGGCCAAGGGCGTCGAGCAGGCACGGCTCACCGCCAAGGGCTACGCCGACACCGTGCCGGTCGTGGATCCCAAGGCCCTCAAGGGTGCCCCGCTGAACGCCGCGCGCGCGAAGAACCGCCGCGTCGAGTTCAAGCTCATCAGCGCGCTGACCGGTGGCGATGCTCCCCCCGCAGCCACGCCGCCGGCTCCGGCTCCGGCTCCGACGCCGGCCCCGGCGCCGACGCCCGCTCCCAAGTCGTAACGCCCGCTCGCCGATCGCTCCGAGGCCGCTCTTGCGGCCTCGGTTCGTTTTCGGGACCGCCGCGGCCGCCCGACTCCCGCACGCATGCTACGAGAGCGCGTGCTGCCGGCCGCGCTCCTCGAGATCCTTGTCTGCCCCAAGTCCAAGCAGCCGTTGATCTACTTTCCACGTGGGGAGGACGACACCGACGAGGCCACCGGCTTCGTGATGTCCCCCGCTTCCAGACTCCGCTACCGGATCGAAGCCGGCGTGCCCGTCATGCTGGTCGAAGAAGCCACCGAGCTTTCGTCCGAAGCCACCGAGGCGCTGGTCGCCCGTGCCAGAGCGCTGGGCCTCGTCGTGCCGCGCTCACCGCAGTGAGGCGACGCAGCAAGGCAAAGCGATCGGCGCCGCGCTCGGCGGGATGATCGTGGTGTGTGATCCTGCAGCGTTAGCGCCTGCGTTCGCCGATCGGCCCCTTGACGTGGGGCCCTTGCGGCTGGTAGATCGCCGGTTCCTTCGTGGGCTCACGAAGCGCGTCCTCTGGAACGGAAGTCTTAGCGAAGCAGAGATGAAGTGTTGAAGTCGCTATCGATCTTCACGGGTAACTCGAATCGGGCTCTTGCAGACGAGATCTGCAAGCTGGTCGAGATTCCGCTCGGCCGCGCCGACGTGACCCATTTCTCCGACGGCGAGATCTACGTCGAGATCGGCGAGAACGTCCGCGGCGTCAACTGCTTCGTGGTGCAGCCGACGTGCTCGCCGCCGAACCAGGCGCTGATGGAGATGCTGATCATGATCGATGCGCTCAAGCGCGCCTCGGCCGGCAGCATCGTCGCGATCATCCCCTACTTCGGCTACGCGCGGCAGGATCGCAAGACCAAGCCCCGCACCCCGATCACCGCGAAGCTGGTGGCGAACCTCATCACCGCCGCGGGCGCCGATCGCGCGCTCGCGATGGATCTCCACGCCGGCCAGATCCAGGGGTTCTTCGACATCCCGTTCGATCACCTCTACGCGATGCCGGTGTTGATCGAGGAGCTCCGCGTCCTTGGCTTCGGCGGGGATCAGACCATCGTCGTGTCGCCGGATGCTGGCGGCGTCGAGCGTGCGCGCGCGTTCTCCAAGCGGCTCGGCGCCGGTCTGGCCATCATCGACAAGCGGCGCCCTGCTCCGAACGTTTCGGAGATCATGAACATCGTCGGTGATGTCCGCGGCAAGAAGACGATCATCGTCGACGACATCATCGATACCGCGGGCACGCTGACGAACGCCGCCCATGCGATCATGGAAGCCGGCGCGTCGAGCGTGTCGTGCTGTGCCAGCCATGCGGTGTTCTCGGGCAATGCGGTCCAGCGCATCACCGACTCGCCGCTCCAACATGTCGTCGTCACGAACACCATCCCGCTGTCGGAGGCCGGTGTTGCGTGCGGCAAGGTGCGCGTCAAGAACGTCGGGCGCCTGCTCGGCGAGGCGATCAAGCGCATCCACCACGGGGACTCGATCAGCTCGTTGTTTGTTTGATCCAGAGGAAGAAGAGAGAACGTCATGGAAGTCGGAAAGCTCACTGTCACCCTTCGCGCCACCACCGGTCACAAGGGCGTGTCGCGCCAGCTGCGGTCGCAAGGTAAAGTTCCCGGGGTCTGCTACGGCGCCTCGGTCGACGGCCGCATCGAGCCGCTTCCGATCATCGTGGACGTCAAGGCGCTCCGCGGCGCCCTCGATCCGATCCGCAAGCAGAACACCGTCATCGACCTCACGATCGAAGGCGGATCCGCCAAGCGCTCGCTGCACGCGCTCGTCAAGGAGTACCAGCTCCATCCGCTGCGCCGCGAGATCACGCACGTCGACCTGCTCGCGATCGATCCGAACAAGGAAGTCGCCGCGGACGTGCCGCTCGAGTTCATCGGCAAGCCGGCCGGCGCCATCAACGGCGGTCAGGTCCGCATCGTGATGCGCAAGCTCGAGATTCGGGCCAAGCCGAGCGACATTCCGATCAAGATCACGGTCGATGTCTCGCCGCTCGAGATCGGTGACGTCATCCACGTCTCGTCGGTGGCCCTGCCGCCGGGTGTCACCACGACCACCGGTCGTGACCTCGCCATCGTCACGTGCGCGGCGCCCGAGGAAGAGGCCGTCGCGGTCACTGCCGAGGGGGCTCCGGCCGAAGGCGCAGCTGCAGCGCCGGTTGCTGGCGCTCCGGCTGCTGCCGCCGGTGGCAAGGCCGCCGCGGGTGGCAAGGCTGCCGCCCCGGCCGCGGGTGCGAAGGACGCGAAGGCTGCTCCGGCCGCTGGCAAGGCCGCGCCCGCTGCCAAGCCCAAGAAGTAACCGCGGGCTGGCTGGCGGATGTGGCTGATCGTGGGGCTCGGGAATCCGGGCTCGAAGTACGAACGCAATCGCCACAACATCGGGTTCCGGGTGGTCGACGAGCTCGCGCGCAAGCACGGGCTCCCCGCCTGGACGGGTAAGCTCGGCGGGGAGGTGACGTCCGGCGTCATCACGACCGAGCGCGGCCGCGAGCGTGCGCATGTGCTCAAGCCGATGGAGTTCATGAACCACTCCGGCTTCGCGGTGCAGCGAACGGCCGCGTTCCACAAGATCGACGTCGACCACATCATCGCCGTGCACGACGAGCTCGACCTGCCGTTCGGGGTGGTGCGGCTCAAGAACGGCGGTGGCCACGGTGGCCACAACGGCCTGCGCTCGATGATCGACCAGCTAGGAGCCCCCGGCTTCGCGCGGCTGCGGATGGGAATCGGGAGGGACACCAATGCGCCTCCGGGTAGCAAGGACGCTGCCGGCTGGGTCCTGTCCGACTTTCCCCAGGCCCACGCCAGCGCCGTGGCGGCCATGATCTCTGCCGGTTGCGAGGACCTCGAGTCGGTCCTCGCCAGGGGCATCACGGCCGCGATGAATCAGCACAACGCCCGTCCCAGCCTGTTCCAATCCCCAGGCTCCGTGATATAGACCCCGCCTTCCACAACCTCGCCTGCTGCGCCACAGCAGGCTTCACACCCAAGAGGAACCGACATGGCACGCCTGCAGTCACTCAGAGACACGCCGAACACGGCCCGCGAATACGAGACGACCTTCATCCTGCGCCCCAACACGCCCAACGAAGGCGTCGCCGACGTGAACACCCGCATCCGCGGGATCATCGAGGGCATGGGCGGCAAGATCATCAAGGTCGACAACTGGGGCAAGCGCCGGCTCGCTTACGAAGTCGCCAAGGAGCGCAAGGGTATCTACCTTTACTGGCAGTACCTGGCGCAGCCGGGCGTGGTCGAGGAGACCGAGCGCAACCTCCGCATGCTCGACTCGGTCATCCGCTACCTGACCGTCAAGGTCGACTCGGACATCGACGTCGGCGCACGGCCGTCCGAGATCGACGAGACCTCGTACGAGAAGGCAGCGCAGACCGCCGCGGACGAGGAGGACATCTTCCTCTCGCGCGGAACCGATGACAGCGCGTCGTCCTCGGACGACGAGGATGACTACACGGCCCCAGGCTTCGAGGATGTCGAGAGCCCGCCGGCCCTTCCACCCGAGAGCAAGGAGTAAGTCATGTCTACCCGCATGGATGCCGGTGATGACGGAATGGACCGCGACGACGACCGCCGCGGTGGCAAAGGCGGTCGAGGCGGCATGGGCGGCGGCAAGCGCAAGCTGCTGTCCGACGAGATCGTCCAGAAGATCGACTACAAGAACCCGCAGATCCTGCGCTCGTTCGTGACCGACCGCGGCAAGATGATCCCGCGCCGCATCAGCGGTGCGAGCGCTCGCCAGCAGCGCGTCATCTCGACCGCGATCCGCCGCGCGCGCATGCTCGCGCTGCTGCCGTTCACCGTGACCGGGGAGTAACCACCATGATGCAGGTCATCCTCACTCAGGACGTCGATCACCTCGGCAAGGCCGGCGAGCTCGTCTCGGTTCGTCCCGGCTACGGCCGCAACTTCCTCGTGCCCCGCGGCTATGCGGTCAGCGCGACGGTACGCAACAAGAACCGGCTCGATCACGAGAAGGCCCTGATCGAGCGCAAGGTCGCCAAGGAGCGGGCATCCGCAACCGAGCTCGCGAGCCGCATCAACGTGATGACGCTCCAGTTCGAGCGCATGGTCGGCGACGACGAGAAGCTGTTCGGCTCGGTCACGAACCGCGACATCGCGGAGCAGTTGAAGAAGGCGGGCGTCGACATCGACCACCGCTGGATTCATCTCGACACCGCAGTCAAGGCGATCGGCAAGTACGAGACGCCGGTCCGTCTCGCGGCAGGCGTGATCGCGAACCTGAAGTTCTGGGTCGTCGGTAAGGACAAGTAGTCCGCGGACGTTCCAGGCGTTGCGGGCGATCGACCTCACAGTCGGTCGCCCGATTTGCGTTTCGGGGGTGCTAGACTCCTGCGATGTCGCGGGATCGACGGGTGCTACCGCACAATCTCGATGCCGAGGCCTCGGTCCTCGGCGGCGTGATCTTGCGCAACGAGGTGCTCTCGCAGCTCGATACGCTCGAGGTCGACGACTTCTACGACCATCGCCACAAGGTCGTGTTCGCCGCGATCCGCGCGCTCGAGGCGACGGCCAAACCGATCGACGTCGTGACCCTCGAGGTCGAGATCGAGAAGCAGGGCAAGCTCGACGCGATCGGCGGGATCGCGTTCCTCGGCGAGCTCACGCTGCGCGTGCCCACCTCGGACAACGTGCTCGCGTACACCGAGATCGTCACCGACAAGCACCAGGCCCGCAAGCTGATGCTCGCCTCGAGCGAGATCACCGAGAAGGGCTACGAGGACGGGCTCGAGGTCCGCGACTATCTCGACGAGGCCGAGGGCAAGATCTTCGAGGTCACCCAGCGCCGCGACAAGACCGGTCCCGAACCGATCAAGGGCCTCGTCAAGCGCGTGTTCAGCTCGCTCGACGAGCGGTTCAAGTCGCCCGACGGCATCACCGGCGTCCCCACCGGGTTCGCCGATCTCGATTCGCGCACGGCCGGCCTGCAGCCGACCGAGCTCATCATCCTCGCGGCTCGACCGGCGATGGGCAAGACGTCGTTCGCGATGTCGCTCGCGCAGACCGCTGCCACCACGGCCGCCTGGCCCTGCCTCGTGTTCTCGCTCGAGATGTCCTCGACCCAGCTCGCCGAACGTATGCTGTGCTCCGAGGCGCGCGTCGACTCGTCCGCACTCCGACGTGGCCAGCTCCAGCGCCAGGACATGACGAACCTGACGTACGCGGCGGCCACGCTGTCGAAGGCGCCGATCCTCATCGATGACACCCCTGCCCTGTCGCTGCGCGAGCTCCGCGCCCGTGCCCGGCGATGGCGCACGAACCCCGACATGTTCCCCAAGCACGGGGCCAAGAAGACGGGCCTCATCCTGATCGACTACCTCCAGCTCATGCGCGGCTCGCCGCAGGCAGCCAAGGCATCTCGCGAGCAAGAGATCAGCGAGATCTCGCGCGGCCTCAAGGCGCTCGCCAAGGAGCTCCAGTGCCCGGTCCTCGCGCTCTCGCAGCTCAACCGCTCGCTCGAGCAACGCACCGACAAGCGCCCGCAGCTGTCCGACCTTCGCGAGTCCGGCGCGATCGAGCAGGACGCCGACGTGATCCTCTTCATCTATCGCGACGTGATCTACAACAAGGACACCGAGCACCCGAACATCGCCGAGGTCATCATCGGCAAGAACCGTCACGGCGCGACCGGGACGATCGAGACGCACTTCGAAGGCAAGTACACGCGGTTTGAGAACCTGTCCCAGCGCGCCGACGGCGGAGCCCAGGGCTACAGCCGCGAGTGACGGTGGCGTCAGGGACCGACGGAACGGTCTCCTGGCATGCGTGATGCTCCCGCTCAAGGCAACAGGAGCGTGCCATGTCCACCAAGAGTTTCGCATTCGTGCTCACCGCAGCGCTCGCGGGGTGTGCGGGCGCTGCGTTCGAGTACAGCGACGGCTATTACAGCGGAGGGGTCGCGGTCGCGTCCCCCGAGCTGGTGACGATCGAACCCGGCATCCAGGTGATCGCGGATGCCAGCTACCCGATCTTCTATACGGACAATGCCTACTGGCTGTATCGCGACAGCTACTGGTACCGGTCTCCGACCTACACCGGAGGCTGGGTCCAGTACAGCGCGCCGCCACCGCGACTGCGGCGGATCGAGCGTCCCGACGCGTACGTGCATTATCGCCGTGGCGATCGCGCACGCACGGCATATGACCGCCGATACGATCAGCGGGACTACCGGGATTACCGCACGTACCCACAGGGACGGACGGTTCCGCGAACCCAGCCGGCGCCGCAGCCGTATCGCCAGCCCGTGTATCGCCAGCCCGTGTATCGCCAGCCCGCGCCGCAGACGTATCGCCAGCCCGTGTATCGCCAGCCCGCGCCGCAGACGTATCGCCAGATCAGCCGGCCACCGGTCCAGCAACCAGGACGCGTGGCGCCTGCACCGGTGCGTGAACGCAGCTCGGGTCGCGTTGCGCCGGCCGCGGGGACGAGAGACCGAGACCGAGACCGAGACCGAGACCGAGACCGAGACCGAGACCACCGTGACTGACGCACGCGGCAGTCAGATCAAGGCCGCGGATTGATGCCGGCACCACCGCCGCCGAGCTGGGCCACCGTGTGGATGCCCGGCAGCTTGCAGCTGACCCAGATCGACAGGTCGCCGGCGGCAAGATCGAAGTAGTGCATCACGCCGACCCGGATCACATGGTGCTGGTGGGGGGCAAGGTCGATGCGCGTCGTCGACGCGGGTCCCGGTCCCGTCAGGAAGCGGACGCCCTGGCGTGGCGGCAGGAACGTCATCTCCCGCCCGCGCGATCGGGTGAGGTAGAACGCCAGGATCTCGGTCGGCGCGCCGTAGTCGAAGTGGATCGCGGACGAGCCGGTATTCTCGATGTCGACATCAACGAGCACCGGCGTCGGATGGCCGTCGCTGTAGCCGCCGACCGGTGTCACGCGGATCCGGACGCGGTCGTCGCCAAACCACTCCGCGTGGAGGTATCGGGCGCGCTGGCGCGTCTCCTCGGGATATGCCGGATCGCCGGAGATCGTGACCAGCAGCGCTCCGATCGCCGGCGTGCGCAACTTGCCGATCGTGTCGAGGATGATCGCGACATCGCGCGACTTCGGATCGCGCGCGCGATCGATCAACTCGGCGATCAGCGCGGGGTCGGACACCGTCGGAAGAAACGGGAGCTCGTGGAGCAGGCGATCCCGCGGCGGGCTCGGCACGGCGCGGAGGGCCGCCGTCAGCTGCGCGACGAGCCTCGCCGGTGCGAGCTGGTGGAGCAGCTCGAGCGCTCTGTTGTACTCGTTGTCGTCGGAGATTCCGCCGGCGAGGAGCTGCTCGACGACCGGGACCGCCGTGGCGGCGGGGAGCTTGCCGAGCCGGCGGAGCGCGTTGGCGCGAACCGACTGGCGATCGGAGCCCTGCGGTCCGAACAGCGCGACGCGGATCGTGGCGACGTCGCCGTCCCTCATCGCGAGCGCATCGGCGCGGGCCGCCGCGAGCTGCATCGGATCGAACCAGCCCGGACCCGCATTCGAGATCAGGACCAGGTCGCCGTACAGCTTGTAGCGCACGGTCGCCTTGCTCCCGCCCGATGGATGGTACGCGGACAACCTCAGGAACTTCCCGGGCTGAAGCACGATCGGGGAGTAGCTGTTGCCGCAGTCGCTGAACAGGTGCGGCTGTGCGCGCTGCCAGCGCCCGTCGCGTTCGACCTCGAGCTTGGCGAACACGTCATTGTCCTGCGCCGGCACGTTCACGGTCGCCATCGTCCGATTGACCAGGTACAGATCGAGCCGATCACCACGTGCGTGGCCGTGATCCGCGAACAACGTGAGCACGCCACCGGGCGCCACCACATGGGGTGGCAACGCGGCGATCGACTGCGAGACGTCCGCCGGAGGCGGTGGTGGCTGGGCCGGCGACGACATCGTCGCGCACATCGAGACCGCCGACACCACCAGGCCTATCGCGACGAACCGGAGACCGTGGGCGCGGAGGTAGGGCGTCATGTCGGCGTAGCTTGATCTGGCGGGGTCCCTTTCGCACGGACGATTGTCGGGACCGGGGGGCGCACATCGGGCCCCCCGATGAAGCATCGCCCGCGGCGCTCGGTTAGAATGGCGCCGTGCCAAATCCGCAGCCGGGAACGATCCTGGGCGCGTACAGCGTCGAGGGCACGATCGGCGCGGGCTCGATGGGCGAGGTGTTCAAGGCCATCGACACCGGCCTGAACCGACGCGTCGCGATCAAGATCCTCAGCGAGAAGCATCGCGACAGCCCCGAGTTGCGGGCGCGGTTCGTCCGCGAGGGGCGCGCGGTCGCGGCGATCAGCCACCCGAACGTCGTGCAGGTGTTCGCGACCGGTATCCACGACGAGCGGCCCTACATCGCGATGGAGCTGCTGGATGGGACTGACCTCGGCTCCGCGGTCGACAAGCGCGGTCCGCTCGACTCGCTCACCACCGCACACGCGATCCTCGACGCGGCGCAAGGTCTCGCCGCTGCTGCCAAGGCCGGCCTGATCCATCGCGACGTCAAGCCATCGAACCTCGTGCGGCTCGCCGACGGACGCGTCAAGGTGACCGACTTCGGGCTCGCCAAGCCGATGGATCCGGGCAGCGAGCCGGCGCTCACCGCGATGGGCGTGGTCGTCGGCACGCCCGACTACATCGCGCCCGAGCAGGCGCGCGGCGAAGCGATCGACGACCGCGTCGACATCTATGCCCTCGGCGGCACGATGTACTTCGTGCTCACCGGGATGCCGCCGTTTCGCACCGGCAAGCCCGCCGAGGACAAGTACCTGAAGGTGGTCGCGCGTCACCTGCGCAACCCGCCGCCCGATGCCACGCAGGCGAACCCCAGCGTCGATCGCGAGCTCTCGGAGCTGACGAAGCAGATGATGGCGAAGAAGCCCGCCGATCGGCCGTCGTACGACGAGCTGATCAGCAGGCTATCCGGTATCGTCGCGCGGCTCGATCCGAGCGCGGTGCCGGTGCTGCTCGCCTCTCGCGAGCGCTCGCGACCGATCACGCTACCGCCGGGGCTGGCGCATCCCGGAGGCATGCACTCCACCGACCGCGAGACGACGGTGTCCGACAACGGCTCGCTCGACCGCCTGCCGCCGCGCGCGATTCCGGGCTGGCTGATCGCGCTGACGTTCGTCTGCGTCGCGCTGTTCGTCGCGGGATTGGTGGTCTACCTCCGCCGCGCCGACGAGCCCGAGCCCGCATCGGGATCCCTCGTCCCGAAGGACGCCGCGGTGGTGGCCACGGTCGATGGGCCGGCGGCGAGCACCCCGGCTGGCATGCTGCTGGTGAAGAAGCCCGACGGCACCCGGTTCTATGCCGACGCCCAGCCGGTCAGTG
Organism: Deltaproteobacteria bacterium; assembly: GCA_018262455.1. The sequence goes on from JAGSPR010000129.1 coordinate 11,751, forward strand.
CGCAGCGGTTCCGCGAGGTCTTCGCGAGCCACGACCAGGCCGGCAAGCCAGACGAGCCCGTCCTCATGGTGAGCTACAACGAGGCGCGGTCGTACGCGACGACGCGGGGCAATCGCCTGCTCACCAGCGACGAATGGACCCTCGCGGCCACCGCAGGCGGGTTCGCGGCGAACGATGGCGTGTTCGAGTGGGTCGAGTCACTCGATGACAAGCAGAAGCAGGTCCGCAAGCCGGGCAAGTCCGAATCCCGCCCCGATGCCCGTTACAAGGACGTCACGTTCCGGATGGCGCGCAACTTCCCTTGATATAGTGAGCGCATGAGCGAGGTCGACCGGCTCGTCGAGATCATCACGCAGCGCGTGCAGGAGCGGCTGTCTGCACAGCCAGCTCCGCAGTCCGCGGCCACCAAGCTGGCGCTCGCACCCCGCGATCGTGGGGAGTGTGCGGATGACTCCGCGCCCGGCGAGGACTGTGCGAGCTGCGGCTCGTGCGTCGTGCGGCGGCCGTGGTCGGTGCGTGCCGCAGAGGGCGCGGGCGCCATGCGCGTCGGCGCGGCCCTCGGGGTTGGCGCGGTCCCCGCCGATCTCGGCAAGCTGATCGATCACACGCTCCTCAAGCCCGAGGCCACGCGCGAGGAGGTGGTGAAGCTGTGCGAGGAGGCCAAGACGCATCGCTTCGCGTCGGTATGCGTCAACACCACGTGGGTCCCGCTGTGCAAGGCGATGCTCGCGGGGACCGAGGTCATGGTGTGCGCGGTGGTCGGCTTTCCGCTCGGCGCGATGGCGCCGACGTCGAAGGCCTATGAGGCACGCGAGGCGGTCCGTCAGGGCGCACGCGAGATCGACATGGTGATCAACATCGGCGCGCTCAAGTCGCGCGACTACGAGACCGTGTTCGAGGACATCTGTCGCGTCGTCAAGATGTCGGCGCCCGCCGGCGTCAAGGTCATCCTCGAGACGTCCGCACTCGACACCGAGCAGAAGATCATCGCTTGCGCGCTGTCCAAGCTCGCGGGCGCCGCGTTCGTCAAGACGTCGACCGGGTTCGGCAAGGGCGGCGCCACCGTCGAGGATATCCAGCTGATGAGGCGGATCGTCGGCAGCGAGCTCGGCGTCAAGGCATCCGGCGGCGTGCGGACGGCGGAGGACGCGATCAAGATGGCCCAGGCGGGCGCGAACCGGCTCGGCGCGTCGGCGAGTGTGGCGATCGTGACCGGCAACAGCGACGGCAAGGCGAAGGGGTACTGAGCACCGCCCGCCAGGTGACAACCTGGATCGGGAATCCTGCTGGCTGCGGACCTTCCAATGATCTCGAAGCCTTGCGAGAATATCGCTGGTGCTTCCGGTCCAGCTGATCCGCAAGAAGCGTGATGGCAACACGCTCGATGACGACGAGCTTCGCGCGTTCATCGCGGGAGTGACCGACGGGTCGATCCCCGACTACCAGGCCGCGGCGATGCTGATGGCGATCTTCTTCAACGGGCTCGACGATCGCGAGCTCGCGACCTGGGCGGACGCGATGACGCGCTCGGGAGACGTGATCGACCTGTCCCGCATCGCCCGCGCCAAGATCGACAAGCACTCCACCGGTGGCGTTGGAGACAAGATCTCGATCCCGCTCGCGCCGGCGGTGGCGGCATGTGGAGTCGCGGTGCCGATGGTGTCGGGGCGTGGGCTCGGCCACACGGGCGGCACCCTCGACAAGCTCGAGTCGATCCCGGGCTTCCGCGTCGACCTCCCGGTCGAGCGGTTCTCCGAGCTGGTCGACACGCTCGGCGTGTGCCTGATCGGCCAGACGGCGCGGATCGCCCCGGCCGACAAGCGGCTGTATGCGCTGCGTGATGTCACCGCCACGGTCGAGTCGCTGCCGCTGATCGCGTCGTCGATCATGTCGAAGAAGCTCGCAGAGGGGATCGACGGGCTCGTGATCGACTGCAAGGTCGGGCGCGGAGCGTTCATGAAGACGATCGAGCGCGCGCGCGAGCTGTGCGCGCTGATGCGTGCGATCGGCCATCGCGCGGACAAGCGCGTGACCTGCGTGCTGACCGACATGGACGCGCCGATCGGCCGCACGATCGGTAACGCGCTCGAGATCCGCGAGTCGATCGAGGTGCTGCGTGGCGGCGGCCCGGCCGACACGCGGGAGCTCACCCACGTGCTCGGCGCCGAGATGCTCGTGCTCGCCGGAGTCGCAGGCGATGCCGCCGAGGGCCGCGCACGGATCGAGCGCGTGCTGGGCGATGGCAGCGCGCTGGAGGTGTTCCGCAAGGTCGTCGCCGCGCAAGGCGGCGACCCACGCGTCTGTGACTCGCCCGGCAGCGTCCTGCCCATGCCGAAGCACCTCGACGAGCTGGCGCTTCGCGCCGGGCGGATCGTGGCGATCGACTCCGAGGCGCTCGGCATCGCGGCGCTCGTGCTCGGTGCCGGACGGCGCACCAAGGAGGACGTGATCGATCCGTCGGCCGGGCTCGTCATCGATGCCTGCCTCGGTGAGGTGATCGAGCCCGGCGCACCGCCGCAAGTCGTCCTCCACCACAGCCTGCCACCGGGCGATCCCCGGGTCTCCGACGCGCGTGCGATGATCGAGAGAGCCTTCGTGATCGAGCCCGCCGACCGCCCTGCCACACCCCCGCGCGCATCGCGCATCCTGGAGGTGATCCGATGAACCCTGACAACCTCTACGATCGAGTGCAGGCGGCAGCCGCTGCGATCCGCAAGCAGGGCCTGGGCGACGTGCGCCCGCAGGTCGGGCTGATCCTCGGCTCCGGGCTCGGCAGCTACGCCGACAAGCTCGGTGCGCTACCGAGCACGGCCGGCCTACCGCGCGCGTTCGAGTACAGCGACATCCCCGGGTTCGCGCGCTCGCACGTCGTCGGCCATCGCGGCAGGCTCGTCGTCGGTGGGCGAGCTGGCGTGTGCTGCGTCGC
>JAGSPR010000403.1 GCA_018262455.1 Deltaproteobacteria bacterium
GCTGGAGAGGATCAGGCGCCGCATCAAGACGCCGCAGCAGCGAGCGCAGCTGTCCGCGGCGGAGCTCGCGTCGTACGAGCAGGCGTATCTGCAATCGAGGCTACCGAAATGGCGGTACCTGATCCCGCTCGTGGCAGGGTCGGCCGCGAGCTTCCTGATGTCCGGGTACGAGACGAACGAGGCGGAGTCGCGCCACGGGCTCTATGGTGGGATCGTGCTGGCCGGGATCGCCACGCTGGTCGCGATCATCCCCGATCCAGTGGCGACCTATCGCAGCCGGTTGCGCAACCTGGGTCTCGACGTCGAGGTCGCGCCGATCGCTTCGGGGGCCGCGGTCTCCATGCGCGGCAGGTTCTGAGGCACCATGCAGCTGACCAGCGTGCCGAGCGACCAGAGCGCGATCCGTGCGGAGACCGTCGCACCCCTCAGCTTCGATCAGGTGTACGACGCGCACTTCGACTACACGTACCGCGTCGTGGTCCGGCTCGCCGGGGTCGCGCACGCCGAGGATCTGACGCAGGAGGTGTTCGCGGTCGTGCATCGCCGGCTGGGCGAGTTCGAGGGCCGCGCGAAGCTGACCACCTGGCTGTTCCAGATCGCGTATCGCGTGGTCGGCGCGCACCTGCGACGCGAGCGGATGCGCCAGCTGCTGTTCGGGGCGGCGGACGACGAGGCCGTGTCTGCGAGCACCTCGGCAACGGCGCTGCGCGGGCTCGAGCGGGCCGAGGATTCGATGGCGCTCGCGCGCGCGCTCGGTCGGCTGGCGTGGAAGAAGCGGGTCGTGCTCGTGCTGCACGAGGTCGAGGAGTGGTCGGGCGAGATGATCGCCGAGCGGATGGGGATCCCGGTCGCGACGGTCTGGACGCGGCTGCACCACGCCCGCAAGGAGCTGGCGGCAGCCGTCGAGCGCGAGCTCAAGCGAGGTGCGCGATGATCGATCCGAAACCGGGGTCGCCCAGGATCGACCTGTCGCGGGCGGTTCCGGATCCGACGCCACCGCCGGGTGCGCGCGCGCGCGTGCGCGCCGGGATCGCCGGCCGGGTCGAGCGTGCGCGGCGCCACCGGGTGTGGTCGGGGTACGCGGCGATCTTCGCCGCCGCGGCGATCGCCGTCGCGCTGATGAGCCTCTCCCGCAGCGATCCGCCGGGCTCGGCCACGATCGTTGGCGCCCCGCTCGGTGCGGGGGTCATCGAGCTGCCCTCGGGCGCGCGCGTGCTCGTGCGTGCCGAGACGACCGTCCACCTCGTACGCGACGATGGCGCCGGCACCATCCTGCGCGTCGAGCGCGGGACGATCCTCGCGCACGTCGCCAAGCGCGCGCCGGGCCACCCGTTCGTCGTGCTCGCGGGCGCGGTGCGGGTCGAGGTCGTCGGCACGGTGTTCAGCGTCGACGTCGCGCTCGATGGCACGGTCGGGGTGCGTGGCTATGAAGGCACCGTCCGCGTGATCGGACCCGGGATCGAGACCCGCGTCACCGCCGGGCAGACCTGGCCCACCGCGGCTGCGGCGCCGATGCTCGACGGTGCCGCGCTGACCGCGGTCGGCGTTGTCCCGCCCGTTGCACCCGCACCGCCACCGCCCGCTGCGCCGAGCCCGCCGCCGGTGGCCGTGGATCCGGCGCCTCCTCCGACGATCCGGACCGCCCCTGCACCCGCGATCCGGCCGAACGCCTATGTCAGCGCCAAGCGGCTCGAAGAAGCCGGCGAGCTCGCGCGGGCGCTCGCGGCCTACGAGGCGATCCGCTCCGGCCCCGAGGCCGAGGACGCACTCTACGCCGTCGGCCGGCTCCAGGAGAGTGCGCGCCACGATCCCGGTGCCGCGCTCGCCGTGTTCACGGCGTATCGCAAGGCCTATCCGGCCGGCCGCTACGCGCGCGCGGTCGATCTCCACATCCTCGATCTCGCCATCGCACGCCGCGACTTCGACACGGTCGAGCGCGAGGCGAACTGGTTCCTCGTCGAGCACGCCGCCGATCCGCTGGCAGCACGGTTTCTGCTGGCGCGTGCCTCGGCTCGGATCCACCGCGGTGACTGCACGGCCGCGCTCGCCGATCTGGCGAAGCTGCCACCCAGCAAGCTCACGGCCGCGCTCGGCGCCAGCTGCGGTCGGTGAGCTGGCCGCACGGCGCGATCAGTTGCGGGTGCTCTCGACGAGCCGGTCGGTGTCGAGCGCGAACGCGTGGCGGCCCTGATCGAGGCAGTGGTCGCTTCGCCCCGTCGACTCGGTGGTGGTGACGACGAGGTGGGTGGCGATTCCCGCGCGCTCGGTCGTGAGCACGCCGTGGCAGCGGTCGTCGTCGAGATCGGGATCGGCATACGAGATCCGCGGCCCGGTGATCTCGGCCAGGCCTCGACCTCGGATCGCGATGACATCGAGCCACGATCCTGCATCCTGCCGGCGATCTTCGTAGTGCACGAGGATCTCGTCGGAGCGATCGCCATCGAGATCGATCGGCTCGAACGAGACCTTGCCATCACGCAGCCGCGGCCAGTCCAGCCGGCCGTCACGGAGCCCGACCAGCTCGGTCGTACCATCGGTGGCCACGACGCCGAGCAGCCGGTGGTGACGGTCGCGCTCGGAGCCGATCAACTCGATGAAGAACGCCGGCTGCTGGGCGAGCTGGATCGTCACGCAGCGCAGGCCGTCGACCCGGTCCTGCAGCTTCTCGAGGTGGTAGCGCGCCAGCAGCGTGGCCTCCATCGGTGCCCGCACCGACTCCGTACACTCGAGCCAGCGCACCGGCGCGGCGTCCTGCGCGGTGCCCGCCGGCTGGTCCGTGCTCGACGCCGGCGATCGGCCACACCCGAGCTGCCCGATCAGCACGATCAGCGCCCACGGGCAGCACCGCACGGGCGGACGTCGTGATGCGGGGCTCTGAGGTCGTGTGCGCATGTCCGGCAGGCTGCATGTTCGGACACCCTGCATCCGGCCGCAATTATTGCGACAAGGGGGGGCGGCCCGAGCCGTTCGATCAGCGCGCGAGGCCGCCGGTGAGGCCCGCGTAGAGTGCCTCGGCGAGGCGCGCGGCACCCGCGTTCGTCGGGTGCTGGAAGTCCTTGACGACGAGGCCGCGCTGGAACCAGTGGAGCGAGCTGCCCTTGCCGCCCATCCACGTGTAGACATCCCAGAACGCGCAGCCCTGGGCGATCGCGGCGCGGTGCTGGGCCTCGACCATCGCGGGGACCGACGCGCGCGGCGGCGTGTTGGGGGTGTGCCAGTCGAGCTGATCGAGCGGCGAGACGACGAGGCACGAGCCCGCGGGGTTCGCGGCGCGGATGCTGGTGAGCAGGTCGTTGAAGACCTGCTCGTGCTCGGCCATGCCGGCGCCCTGCGGAAGCAGCCACTCGGCTTCGTTGGTCCCGAGCATGACGATGACGAGGTCCGACGCGCGATGCGCGAGCTGGTTCTTCAGGTGGTCGGGCATGTCGTGCTGCGACAGGGCCTTGGCGGTGGCGTTGACCACGCCGAGGTTGTCGACGACCACGCCGCGTGCGGCCTCGAGGGCGGCGCCGAACAGCCGGACACGGCCCTTCGCGCGCAGCTCGATCTTCTTGGTGCCGTCGGGGACCTCGACGCGCGAGAACGCGGCGCGCTTCTGCTCACCCGCCGTGGCGATGTCGGTGCCGATCTCGGTGCCGTCGGCGAAGATGCCGAACGAGCCGCCCCGCGGCTGGGCGAGGTAGTGGACGTCGACCGACTTGATCGGCGCGACGGGCTGGAACCGGATGACGCCACCGCCCTCGCTCTCGGCGCTGCCGCCGAGGCCGAGCAAGCGATCGGCGGGAACCATGGTGGAGATGCCGTGAACCTTCCAGCTGCCGGTCGCGGAGCGGATCACCGCCTGGTGCTGGCAATACGGATGCGGCGCGGCCGCATAGACGAAGCCCGGCCCTCCCACCCCGACGAGCGCGCCGAGCCGGTCGCGCAGCGCGGCGGTGATGTGATCGTCGGCGGTGAGCGAGTCGCCGAAGTACGACACCCGGAGGGCGTGATCGGCGGTGCCGGCCTTCGCGGTCGCGAGAGCTTTGGTGAAGTGATCGAGCGCGTGGCTCTTGCACGCGTGGTCGACACACGGATCGTCGAGCTTGGCGGCCGGGAAGGGCGCGCGCTTGGGTGCAGCCTGCGCGATGGCGCCAGCCCCCAGCAGGCCGAGGAGTCCGAGCAAGAGGGGCCGCCGCACGCCGCGGACACTAGCAGGCCGGGCGCGCGGGCGGCGCAAGATCGCCACGGCACGCCGATCACGGGAGAGCGCGCTTCACGATCAGGAACTCGACGCGGCGGTTCTTGGTCCAGGCCTTTTCGGTGTGCGCCGTGTCGAGCGGGCTCAGCTCGCCGTAGCCCTGGGAGGTGAGCCGCTTCGGATCGACGCCGTGGCTGGTGAGGTACGTCACCACGGCGGCGGCGCGCCGGTCCGAGAGGTCGAGGTTGTAGGCGTCATCGCCACGCTCGTCGGTGTGACCCGCGACCTCGATCAGCAGGAAGTCGGGATTGCCCTGCAGCGCGGCGGTGACCGAGTCGAGGATGTAGAACGAATCGCGGCTGATCACGGCCTTGTTGAACTCGAACTTGATCTCCTTGAGCGTGACGATCTTGGAGTCGGGCGTGATCTCGATCGGACCCTGGTCGGGACAGCCGTCGGCGTCGTCGACGTTGTTGTAGATCTCCGGCTTGTCGGGACACCGGTCGTCCTTGTCGAGGATGCGATCCTTGTCGTTGTCGAGGTCGGGGCAGCCGTCCTCGTCCTCGAAGTGGTCGTAGTCCTCGGGATCATCGGGGCACAGATCGTCGACGTCGAGGATCTTGTCGTGGTCGTTGTCGAAGTCGGGGCAGCCATCCGCGTCCTCGAAGTGGTCGAAGTCCTCGGGGTCGTCGGGGCACTTGTCGTCCGCATCCAGGATCTTGTCGCCGTCGCGGTCGTTCGGTTCGCCATCGGGACAGCCATCCCCGTCCTCGAAGCCGTTGTAGTTCTCGGGCACGTTGGGGCACCGGTCGTCGTCGTCGAGGATCCGGTCGCGATCGTTGTCGGGATCGGGACAGCCGTCCTCGTCTTCGAACTGATCACGGTCTTCGGGATCATCGGGGCACCTGTCGACGTCGTCCTTGAGGCCGTCCCCATCGCGATCGCCGAGGCTGGGCTCGAACACGATGCCGATGAAGGCGCGCACCTCGGGGTTGCCGCCCTTCGCCGGCACGAGGCCGCGGCCCGCACCGAGTGACAGGAACGAGTTGCGGGCGAGGTAGAGCTTGAGGCCGCCGAGCGCCTCGAGGGGCTGGTAGTCCTCGCTGTTGCCGAGCGGGATGGCGCCGAACAGCTCGGCGACGACGTCGAACTTCTGCGGCGTGATCGCGTACGCGATGCCGAGCCCGAACGGGATCTCGGCGGCCTGCCGGATCGTCCGCTGGGTCGCCGGCGCGCCCAGGTTGCCGGTGTCGGTGAAGCTGGCCTCGGAGCGCAGCCGGATGCCGCCGTTGAGCGCGATGCGGAGTCGACCGCGGCGACCGAGCTCCTGATCGACGATGCCCATGAGCTGCGGGGTGAGCTTGTGCTCGCCCATGAAGCTCGCCGTCGGGCTCGCCGTCGGCAGGAACACGCTCGCGATCAGTCCCAGACCGAGGTGCGGGGGCCGGCTCGTCTTCAAGAACCGGGTCTTGAGGTGGAGGCCGACGTTGCCGATGCCCTGGCTGTCGAGCCCGAAGTTCTGGTCGTCATTCGGGTTGGCGAGCACCCCGAGGTTGTCGGGCCCGCGATCCCCCGACAGGATGGTCAGCGGCAGCGACGCCGCAAACTCGAGCTCGGCCGGGCCGACGTGGACGCCATACGCCGCGATCAGGGTCGCGGTGATCACGTCGTCGACCGAGTACCGCGCCTCCCCGTTCTCGAACGCGAGCAGCTTGTGGCCCCACGACAGCGCGCCGAGCCCGAACGACAGCTCCTGGTGTCCCAGCGTCTGCGACGCATTGACCGTCAGGTAGCCGCGCGAGTCGATCGCGGGGTGAAACGGATCGAGCGCGAGGTCGCCCGCGGGCTGGGCCCGGGCAGCCGTCACGGCGGTGGC
>JAGSPR010000772.1 GCA_018262455.1 Deltaproteobacteria bacterium
CGCTCGACGGATCAGGCGCGCGTGTTCGAGCTGGTCGGCGCGGCGTTCGCCGCGTTCGCGGCGAGCGTCGTGTCCGCGATCTGGCTCCCGATCAACCCGGCGGTGGTGACCGTCGCCGCCCTGATCGTCCTGCTCCCCGGCATGTCGCTGACCGTCGCGATGACCGAGCTCGCGACCCGCAACTTGATCTCCGGCACCGCACGCCTGATGTCCGCGGTGATCGTCTTGCTCGAGCTCGTCGTCGGGGTCGCGATCGGCGAGCGGCTCGCGGGAGCGCTCGTCGACATCCACCAGGCGGTGCCCGTCGGCCTCCCCGAGTGGGCCCAGTGGGTTGCGCTCGTCGCGTCATCGCTCGGCGTCTCGATCGTCGTCCAGGCGCGGCCGTCCGCGTTCGGCTGGATCCTCGCCGCGTGCGTGGTCGGTTACACCGGCAGCCGCGTCGGCACCGAGTGGCTCGGCGCCTCGTCGTATGGCCAGCTCGGCGTGATGGTCGGCGCCTTCGCGCTCGGCGTGCTCGGCAACGTCTATGCACGGCTGCTCGAGCGGCCGGCGCAGATCGTCCTCGTCCCCGCCATGCTGACGCTGGTGCCCGGCGCGATGGGACTGCGCGGGATGGCGTCGCTCCTCGACCACGACACGCTGAGCGGTGTCGAGACGGTGTTCGCGATGTTCGTCGTCGCGCTCGGCATCGTCGCCGGCCTCCTGATCTCGAACGCGGTCGTGTCGCCCCGTCGCAGCCTCTAGTGCCGGTGCAGATCCGGATCGTCCGGATCTGCGTCGCGGTGCACGCACGGATCGTTGTCGGGGTCGTGACCGCAGGCGAGCACGCCCGGCGACGGATCGCCCGGCTCGACGCCCTTGTTCGGTCCCTCGAGCGAATCCTCGCCGTGGACATCTCCCCCGGCCTCGATGATCGCGGCGAGCTTCTCGGGCGCGATGTTGGGCACGAGGTTCTGCCGCGCGATGTGCGCGACGTAGTACGCGTCCTCGCGGCGCGGCTCGAGGACGCCCTCGTCGATCGCCTTTTCGAGGGCGCGCTTGAGATCACCGATCAGCCGCGACGGCGCGATCTCGAACGCTTCCATGATCGCGGTGCCGACCCCGCCGGGCAACGGCGGCAGCTTCGCGTCGGCCTCGGCGAGCCGCTCGACGCGATCCGAGAGCGCCGCGATCTGCTCGAGCAGCGTCTTGCGCCGACCGGGGCGCTTCGACGTGATATCCGCGCGCGACAGATCGAGCAGGTCGGTCATGTGCGCGGCCATCTCGCGATGGAACCGGCGCACCGCGCTGTCGGTCCACTGCTCGCTGTACTGGTTCGTGCGCAGGTGATGGCGCACGAGGAACCGGATCGTGTGGCGCTCGTCGCGCGCGAACTCGAACCGCTGGCTCACCTTGTCGAACATCCGCGCGCCGACCTCGGCGTGACCGTGGAAGTGCACGCCCTCGTCGGTGAACGTCCGCGTCGGGACCTTGCCGATGTCATGGAACAGGGCGGCCCACCGCACGAGCGGACGCCGCACCGTCTGGCGGACGACCTGCTTGGTGTGATCCCAGACGTTCTTGTGCTGACGTCCCGTCTCCTGCACGAGCTCGACGGTCGCCGCGAGCTCGGGGAACAGCACCGGGAGGATCTGGGTCGCGCGCAGCCACTCGAGCGCCTCGTCGACGTCGCGACCCATCAGCATCGTCTCGATCGCTGCGCGCATGCGGCCCTTGTCGGCGGTCGCGAGCCGGTGCGCGTGCTCGACCGCGACCGCATTCACGCGCTCCGCGGGCCAGCTCCCCTCGCCACTGGCGATCGCACTCGCGATCTCGAGCAGCACGACCGGGTCCGCCTCGACGAGGGCCCGCATGCGATCGCTCGGCGGCGAATCCGACGACATGGGGCGCGATACCTACCACGCCGGGAGGAGGTGGTCATGAAGCCACGCAGACCTGCGAGTTCCTCCGGGAATTCGCTCTTGGTACGTTCCCTGCTCAAGCGGCCGGGCGGTGCAAGGTCGAATCACAGAACGGCAGCTCCCGCTGGCCGAACGGTGCTTCCCCGGCATCTCGCGCTTTTATAAGTCCCTCGACGACAAGCCCGCGACATTCCTCCAGCTCCTGTGGGCGTTCGAGGGAAAGCGCAATCCGGAGCGCCGATGGGGCAAGATCGAACATCGACCAGACGTCAGCCGATCGGGGTGTTTGACTCCGGTGTCGGTGGATTGACGGTCGTTCGGGCCCTGCGGGCCACGCTCCCCGGCGAGGACATCGTCTATCTCGGCGACACCGCGCGCGTCCCGTACGGCAACAAGAGCCCGCGCACCGTCGAGCGCTATTCGCTCGCGTGTCAGCAGTTCCTCCTCGATCGCGGGGTCAAGCTCGTGTTGATCGCGTGCAACACGGCGTCGGCGAATGCGCTGCCTGCGCTGACCGCCGCGAGCCCGGTGCCGGTGATCGGAGCGGTCGAGCCCGGTGCCTCGACCGCGCTCGCCGCGACGCGCAACGGCCACGTCGGCGTGATCGGAACGCTCGGGACGATTCGCTCCGGCGCGTACGCGACGACGATCGGCGCGCGGAACCCCGACGCGGTCTTGTCGGCGCTCGCGTGCCCGCTGCTCGTGCCGCTCGCCGAGGAGGGCTGGACCGATGACGACGTCGCGATGCTGGTGGCGCGTCGCTACCTGACGCAGCTGTTCGCGATGGATCCGCAGATCGACACGCTCGTGCTCGGGTGCACGCACTATCCGCTGCTCAAGGACGTGATCACGCGCGTCGCGAC
>JAGSPR010000773.1 GCA_018262455.1 Deltaproteobacteria bacterium
CTCGCGCTCGGTCAGCGCGCGACGATCGAGATTCCCGCGCTGGCGGTCGACCCGGCTGCACCCGGACCCAGGCCGACGGTGACCGCCGAGCTGCCGCGGGCGAGGATCAGCTCGCATCGCATCGGACTCGGTGCAGCCATCGGGGCGTCGACCGACAACGACCTGATCTTCGGCGTGCGCGTCCCGCTCCACCTCGCGGCCGTGGGCACCGGCACGATCCGTGCGGTGCCGACGATGTTCTATTCGCACATCGAGGATGACGCCGACGTCTATCACGACGAGAAGCAGTATGCGGTTGGCCTCGCCGTCGAGTACGTCGCCCCGCTGGGGCCGCAGGTCATCCTCGCGGCGGGCCTCGGCGTCGGCATCCACTTCGTCCGTGACAGCTACGAGGAAGAGCTGGTCAAGGACGGGTGGGGCGCTGCGCGCCTGAGCCCGACCGTGCGCCTCGGGCGGTGGGTCGACATCGGCATCCACCTGCAGGTCGTGGCCACCAAGGACGAGATCGCGGGCCTTGGAGCGGTCGGAGTCGACTACTTCTTCTGGTGAGGTTACCGTGCCGGCCATGATCGGCGATGTGCTCGGCAGCTACCGCGTCGTGTCGCGGCTCGGCGCCGGCGGCATGGGGACGGTGTGGCTGTCCGAACATCAGCTGCTCGGCAGTCACGCCGCGATCAAGGTGCTGCTACCCGAGATGTCGCTGCACCCGAAGATCGTCCAGCGGTTCTTCGACGAAGCACGCGCCGCATCTAGGATCCAGGATCCTGGCATCGTCCGGGTGCTCGATTTCGGCTGGCACGAGGGGCGCGCGTACCTCGTCATGGAGCACCTCTCCGGGGAGACCCTGGCCGAGCGGATCGCGCGCGTCCACTTGATGGCGCCGCTGCACGCGGTGCGGCTGCTCCAGCAGTGCGCGATCGCGATGGCCGCCGCCCACGCACGCGGCATCGTTCACCGCGATCTCAAGCCGGACAACATCTTCCTCGTGCCGGATGCGGCGGTGACCGGCGGCGAGCGGATCAAGATCCTCGATTTCGGGATCGCGAAGCTGGTCGACGGTTCCGAGCCGGGCATCTCGCGCACGCAGACGGGCGTCATCATGGGGACGCCCGCGTTCATGTCGCCCGAGCAGTGTCGCGGCGCGGGCGGCGTCGATCACCGCACCGATATCTACGCACTCGGGTGCGTGCTGTTCACGATGCTGTGCGGTCGGCCGCCGTTCGATGCACCGACCGCCGGCGACATGATCGCGAGCCACCTGCTGCAGGCCCCACCGGTCCCGAGCTCGCTCGTGCCGACCTTGACGCCCGACCTCGATGCGCTCGTGTTGCGCTGTCTCGAGAAGGCGGCCGACCAGCGCTTCCAGTCGATGACCGAGCTGGCGCGTGCGGGGGCGCAGCTCACCGGCGAGAACCTCTCGATCGCGACGATCGCGCCGATGCGTGCGAGCGATCGCAGCTCGACTCCCGAGGTGCCTCCCGCCGTTGGCCCGGTGGCGACCGGCGAGACCGTCCTGACGGCGGCGTCGCCGATGGCCGTGCCGGCCGCGAACACGACGCTGGGGAACAGCAGCGGCGAGTCCGTGCCGTCCGATCGACGGTGGCGTGGCGGGCTCGTCGTCGTCGGCGCGGCGCTCGCGGTCATCGGCGTGCTCGCGCTCGTGGTGACGCGCGACGGGTCGCAGCGTGCGGCCGGCGTTCCGTCGGCCGCCGATGCCGCTCCGGTCGTCACGATCCCGATCGATGCGAGCGTCGCGAACGTGCCCGATGCGAGCGAGCCGACGTCGACCGTCAAGACCGCGCCGCCGCCGGCCCGCGTCCCTCCGGTCCGGCCGGGCTCGGGGCGCAAGCCATCGCCCCCGCCGACGCACACGCCACCTCGCGCGGGCTCGGGCTCCGCGGGTTCCGGTTCCGCCAAGCCGTACGATCCGTTCGCAGATCGCTGACCGACATCGTGTGCGCCCGGATGGGGCACGGCACCGGGTAGGATGTGCCCATGGACGAGCGGGTGAGGGCCCTGGAGGCAGAGTGCGCGGAGCTCCGTCGTCAGCTCGCGGCGGTCCAGCGACCACCGTTGACCGATGCGGCGGCGTTCCTCGAGTCGCTGCTCGTTGCCGTACCGGTATCAGGGCGGGCTGCGCGTGGAAGACGTGATCGGCCGGGAGCTCTGGGACTTCCTCCACCCGGACTCGGTCTTGCCGGCGCGGGCGTGTATCCAGAGCGTGCTCGCCACCGGGCTCCCCGGCGCCTACGAGGCGATCTCGACGGGAGCCGAAGGGAGCCCCGCGCACTACGAGACCTTCGTGAGTCCGCTCGCCGATCCGTCGGGGCGCCTCGGCGTGTGCCTCGTGTCCGTGGACGTCACGCGCCTCCACCTGCGCGATCTGGCGTTGCGACGGAGTGAGGAGGAGCTGCGGGTCGCGGTCGAGGCCACCGGCATCGGGCTGTGGAGCTGGACCCCCGCAACCAACGCGGTCCACTGGTATCCGCGAACCCACGAGGTCTACGGTCGGGCACGCCCCGTCGATCTGACGGACTACATCGAAGTCCTCGTTCACCCCGATGATCGCGAGCTCGTTCGCGCGAACACCGCGAGCTCGATCGCGGGCGGCCCGTTCGCCGGTCCGATCCATCGGATCATTCGCGAGGACGGTGGCATTCGCTGGATCCTGTCGCGCGGTCACACCGAGCTCGACGCCAATGGTCATCCGGCACGCATGATTGGCGGCAGCCTCGACGTGACCCAGCAACACGAGCTCGAGGAGCAACTCCGCCACGCTCAGCGCCTCGATGCCGTCGGCCACCT
>JAGSPR010000404.1 GCA_018262455.1 Deltaproteobacteria bacterium
GAGCACGATGGCGCGCTCGATCGCATTGCGGAGCTCGCGCACGTTGCCAGGCCAGGAATAGCGCATCATCGCGGCGAGCGCGTCGGGCGCGAATCCAGTGATCCGGCGCGCGGCCTGCTGGCGATACCGCGCCAGGAAGTGCTCGGCGAGCAGCGGCACGTCGTCGAGCCGCTCGCGCAGCGGCGGGACCTCGACCTGGATCACGCTGAGCCGGTAGAACAGGTCCTCGCGGAACGTGCCTCGCTTGACCATGTCTGCGAGATCACGGTTGGTCGCGGCGACCACCCGGACGTCGACCTCGATCGACTTCTGGCCGCCGACGCGCTCGAACCGCCGCTCTTCGAGGACGCGCAGGAACTTCGTCTGCAGCCCGAGCGGCAGCTCGCCGACCTCGTCGAGGAAGAGCGTGCCGTGATCCGCCATCTCGAAGCGGCCGGCCTTCTTCTCGGTCGCGCCGGTGAACGCGCCCTTCTCGTGGCCGAATAGCTCGCTCTCGATGAGCGTCTCGGTGAGTGCGGCGCAGTTGACCGCGACACACGGCCCCTTGGCTCGTCGCGAGGCGCGGTGGATCGCGCGCGCCACCATCTCCTTGCCGGAGCCCGATTCGCCGCCGAGCAGCACGGTCGCATCGCTCGGTGCCACGCGGTTGACGAAGTCGAGGATGCGCTGGGTCGCCGCCGAGCGCCCGACGAGCTCGCCGTTCGCCGCGGTCCCGGTGAGCTGCTCCTCGAGTGCGTCGGCGCGCCGCACGAGCTGATCGCGGCTCTCCGCCCCGACCCACGCCGCGCTCGTCAGGTGCGCGAGGCACCCGGCCGCGAGCGTGTCGATCTCGTCCCATGCTGCACCCTTGCGGTCGACCCAGAGGATGCCGATCACCTCGTCGCCGCTGCCGTGGATCGGAGCCGCGATCAGCGCACGACTACCGGTCTCCGCGGTGACGACCTGCTTGCCCTGCACGACCTTGTCGATCAGCTCGGCCGGCACCTGAAGCTGGGTCGACTCGCCGGTGCCGACGGCCGCGGCTAGCGGCGCGACCCGGCGGGCGGCGGTCAGCACGAAGGCGCGGTGCGCACCGAGCGCGGTCCGCGCGGCATCACATGCTGCCCGCGCCACGGCGTCGCGGCCCGAGGCGGATTCGGCTCGCAGTCGATCGCCGAGCTGGGCAATCGCGGCGAGGTGACGGCGCGCGCGATCGTCGCCGCCGGTCAGCGCGAGCAGCTGACGGCTGCCGACCTCCATGGTCACGTGGCTCGACGCGCGCGTCACCGCGACCCCATCGACGGCGAGGTACGCGAGCTTCGTTCCCCCGAGCTCGATCATGTCGCCGGCTTCGAGTCTGTGGGTGGTGACCACCTGCTTGTTGATCAGGGTGGCCTTGCCGCTATCCGTGATCCAGCACAGGGCGCCGTCGCGCAGCTCGATCGAGCCGTGCTGGCGGGACACGGTCGGGTCCGAGAGCTGGATGAGGTTGCCATCTCCACGCCCGACCCCACCCCCGCGCAAGGGGAGCTCGAACTCGAGGCCGGCATCGGGGCCCTCGATCACGACGAGGCGGGCCAGTGACATGCGTGCATCTTACTCGCTGTAGTAGCCTGCGAGGCATGACACGTTCGATGATCGCGCTCGCGGCTGCGTTCGCTCTGCTTGCAGCGTGCACCGGCAAAGGGAAGCCGCCGACCAAGGCTGCAGGCACCCAGCTACTGGTGAAGCGGGTCTCGCTGTCCTGGGGCTTCCAGGTGGAAGGTGAGATGACCGATGTGTTTCTCGCGACCACCGACGAGACCGGCAAGCAGGTGAGCCACCCGATCGGGCGCTACAAGGGGACGTGCGCGAAGATCACCCCGGCCAAGGAGATGGGCTCGCCCACCGGCGCGGCGTGCACGACCCCCGAGGGCGGCACCGAGTTGCACGCCGTGGTGCAGGGCAACCAGGTCGTCGTGATGCAGATGCGGACTCAGCCCGGCGCCACGCCGGATCCGATGGCGCGTGAAGAGGTCACGCGGGTCGGCGTGCCGCTGGGCGCCGAGATCGAAGCGGCGCCGTGACCGAGATTCGTGAGCGCGTCGTCAGCGGCTCGCGTAGTCGGTCAGGCCGCGGCGGTGGCGCTCGAGGATGAAGAAGTTGGAGTAGACACGCAGCGGGCCGAGCGCGTAGTACGCCTTGCCGAGGAACAGGTCGGGGTTCGCGCGATCGACCTGGACGACGTAGTCGCGCAGCCCGCGCGACGGATCCGACAGCTTGTTGCCGCCGCGGCCGTAGTCGAGCAGCACGGCATGGAGGTACGCGTTGTCGCGCGCTGTCGCATCGACTGGGGTGACCTCGTAGTATCCGAACCGCTTCGGTGCGGTGTCCGAAGGCTTGGTGTGCCAGCGTCCGTCGAGGACGTTCTGCACGACCGGGCAGTTGTAGCCCATCACCCGTCCATCGTCCGCGCGGAAGAAGCCCTTCACGAACTTCTTGATGCCCACGGTGCGGGCCCATGCAGGATGATTGATGCCGCGAAACTCCCAGCCGACCAGGCTGTCGAGATCTGGCGTCTGGCCCCGCACGAACGCGAGCTCGAGCTCGGCGTGGCTGGCACGCTCGAGCGCGAGCGCGGCCATGGTCGGGAATGGAGCGAGGACACGAGGCGTCCGGGTGACGCCGTTCGTGATGGCGTGGGCAGAAGTCGCGACTGCGGTCATTGCAAGAACCTCGGTGCGTTGTCGATGATGTGGCCTGCAGCGCGCGTCGCGAGGGCCATGATCGTCTCCATCGGGTTGACCCCGATAGGCGTCGGAAACAGCGACGCGTCGGCGACCATCAAGCGGTCCGCGTCGTGGACGAGCCCGAAGCCATCGGTGACGGCGCGGCTGCGATCGCTGCCCATCCGCGCGGTCCCCATCATGTGGACCGTGACGACCTCCCAGCCACTCGAGGGAATGTGCTGGTCGAGCAGGCGGCGCGCGTCGTCCGGGCCGTGGAGGTCGGCCGCGCCGTGGAACGGCAGCAGGATCCGCTTGGCGCCGGCGGCGAACAGCATCTCGGAGAGCAGCGAGACCCCGCGCTTGAGGTTTGCGGCGTCGACGTCGGCGAGCTGATAGAACGCCTGCGGCTTGCCGTCGATCGTGCGAACTCGTCCGGTGTGCGTGTCCTCGCACAGCATGCCCGCGAGCATCATGTGATCGTACTGATCCATCAGCTGGCCGAGCTGCGCGCCGCGGTGCGGGAACGACATCGCGAGCACCGAGGGCGGCATGTTCACCGAGGCGAACAGCAGACCCTGGTCCTGGAACTCGCGGACCTGGAAGGCCTGGTGTGCGCCCTTCCACCCTGTCACCTGCTCGTCGAAGATCGCCACCACCTTGACGTTGGGGTGCATCGACAGGTTATGACCGAGCTGACCGGAGGGGGTGCGAAACCCCGAGCGCACGAGCAGCGCGGGCGTGTGGATCGCGCCGGCCGCCGAGACGACGAGCTTCGCGCGGACGGTGAGATGATGGCCGCTGCCGCGCACCGTGCCGGTCACGCCGGTGGCGCGCTTGCCGTGACGCGTGATCTGGTTGACGCGCACGTCGGCATAGATCCGGGCGCCATAGTGCAGGGCACGCGGGACATAGCTGACGAGCGCGCTCTGCTTGGCCCCCGTCGGGCAGCCGAATGCGCACCGGTTCGAGCCGACGCAATGGTTCTGGTTGCGCAGGTTGCCGATGATCTTCCAGCCCTTCGCGTCGGCGCCCTTCTTGAGCAGCAGGTTGTCGTTGCCGATCGCCTCGGCATCCATCGTCGCGACGTGGATCCTGCGCTCGACGCGCTCGAAATAAGGTTCGAGATCCTTGGCGATCCCGGCGAGTCCCGCCTCGCGATCCCAGCGCTCGAGGACCTTGTCGGGGGTGCGCCACGACATCCCGCCGTTGATCACGGTCGAGCCGCCGACCGCGCGGCCCTCCTGGTACATGATCGGCGGGTTGCCGAGCGCCATCGTGGCCCCGCCATCGCGATAGAGCTGGCGCACCATGGCAGAGGTATCGGCGGTGAAGTCCCGGGTCTGGTAGTAGCTGCCTTCCTCGATGACGACGACGTCGAAGCCGGCCTCGGCGAGCTCGGCGGCCATCGTCGCGCCACCGGCGCCGGAGCCGATCACGACCACGTCGGCGTCGAGCACCGTGTCGCCATGGATATCGTGGCGCGTGAACACCCCGGGGGGACGCGTGCCCTCGTGGAGCGCAGGGCGTGGGCCCGTGGGCTGGGAGGGGCGAAGCCCCCTGATCTCAGCGGTCATTACACGCGCTCCTTGCGCCGGACGCCTGGGCGCAGCGGATCGGGCGCGAGGATCTGCGTGTCTTGTTTGCGAATCTCGGCCGCGAACACCGTGAGGCGCTTGCGCGTGACCTCGGCGATCCACGGCCCCGGTGCGTAGCCCACCCGCTCGAGCATTGCGGGCTGTTCGTAGCACGACAGGCTCATCAGCTGGTTGATGCCGCGGGCGAACTGCACGTGCAGCGGCGTCGGACCGTGCTCCCACGACGCGAAGTACGTTTCGGCACGCGCAGGATCGAGCTTGTGGGCGCGCCGGCGATGGAACGGGATCGCGCCGAGATCGTAGGTGATGAGCCCGGCTCCGAGCGCGTGGCGGACCAGTGGTGGCGAGGCGCCGATCGTGAGCGCCATGTGAGCGACGATCGCGTCCGCCAGGTGGTGCGCCTCGGGTGGACAGATCACCGGCACCAGCGAGCGCAGGACGACGCGCCCGAGGCTCCCCAGCGAAGGTGGCGGGGGGAGGGGCGCCGCGTGCTGGTACGTCGCCTCGGCCATCACGCCAGCACCTGCAAGGCGCTGACGAGCTTGTTGTCGTGGCGCTCGAGGTACTCGGACATCAAGGCAGTCGCTGCCTCGGCTTCGCCGCGCTCGATCAGATCGAAGAACTTGTTATGGACCACGACGTAGTCCTCGGGTGCGCGGACCGCGAACCGCAGCGCAGACGCCGTGTCGAGCCAGATGTCGGCGATCCGGTTGAGCAGCCACAACCCGGGCGTGAACTTGGCCGCCTCGACCATCTGTCGCATCACTTCGAAGTCCTCGCTGGCGTACGCCGGCTGATCGCGCAGCGACCATGCGCGCGCCATGGCGAGCCGGGCACCCTGGGTCCCGCCCTTGGGCACGCGCGTGGCACACAGCCGGATGACCTCGAGCACCACGGCGCGTCGCATCGCGAACATGTCGATCAGGATCCGGCCGATCGAGGGCTGGCTGCCTTGGGGCTTGCCGTACCGCATGTACGCCGCGATCACCTCGATCGACCAGTCGCGATAGGGCCGCACCACGATGCCGGAGCCCCGGCGTGGCTCGACCAGGTTCCACTCGCCAAGCCGGCGCAGCGCCTCTCGAAGCGTCGGACGCGAGGCCCCGAGCTGGCGCGACAGCTCGCGCTCGGCCGGTAGCCGCGTTCCCGCGGGATACGTCCCGTTGACGATGTCCCCGAGCAGCCTCTCGAACACCGCGTCGATGGCGGTGATTTCCGGGGTGGTATCGGCTTCTGAAGCCACGGCAGAGGTTGTCACCATTGGTAAGACCAATTGGTAAGACCACTTCCGAAGCGAGTCAACCGGAATTTTTCGATTCGATAATATCGTGTAATAATCATATATTGCGTTGTCATTGCGGGCGATCCCAGGTGGACTGGTCCGTGGTCGAGGAGGCGGACCGAGCCCTCCACGCGCTCGAGAGCGAGGGCAGCTCCAACCGGAGCGCACGACCAGCCTAGTCCTGGTTCGGAGTCGGCTTGCGGCGCGACTTCGCCACCGCTTCGACGAGATGGCCGGCGCCGAACGCGATCACGGCGATCACGAAGATCTCGACGGTGTTCCGCGGCTGGCGAATGACCCACACCGGAACAAGGATGGCGAGGGTCACGAGCATCCGGATCGCGAACATGTGCGAACGCTCCCACATCGGATTGGCAGGCCGCAATGGGTGGGCGATCTGGTACCTCACCATTTGTCGAGGGCGAAGCACCGTCATTGCAGGCAGGTCGGGAGATACCGGACACGCTTCCCATCCTTCCGCTGCGCAACTCAGTGCTGTTCCCAGGCGCGATCATTCCGATCGATGTCGGCCGTCGTAAGTCGGTCCGGCTCGTCGAGGATGCGATCGCGAAAGAGCGGCCCGTCATCGGCATCCTCACCCAGAAAGACGCACGCACCGAAGATCCGGGAAGCGGCGATCTCTACATGGTCGGCTGCGCCGCGCGGATCCTGAAGGTGATCAAGCTCGCGAAGGACAACTTCTCGGTCATCCTGCAAGGCGTCTCGCGGTTCGAGGTGTCGACGTTCGATGGTGCGGAGCCGTTCCTCGCCGCGAAGGTCCGCTCGGTGCCCGACCCGACGTCGAGCGATGTCGAGCTCGATGCCCTCGTGATGAACCTCAAGGACATCGCGAAGCGCGTCGTCAAGCTGATGCCCGAGCTTCCCAAGGAAGCCGGCGCGCTCGTCGACAGCGTGACCGAGGCCGGCCACCTCGCGGATCTGATCACGTCACACCTCGAGCTCGAGGTCGGCGAGAAGCAGGACGTCCTCGAGACGTTCGATCTCAAGACGCGGACCCGCAAGGTCCTGCAGTTCCTGTCCCGCCAGCTCGAGGTGTTGAAGGTGCGCGAGCGCATCAACACGCAGGTGCAGGAGGAGATGGGCCGCAACCAGCGCGAGTACGTGCTGCGCCAACAGCTCAAGGCGATCAAG